>NZ_AP014637.1:1500000-1810000 GCF_000829415.1 Pseudomonas sp. StFLB209
GACGTGGTGGAAGAGACGATTTTCGTCATTGATGTACCAGCGGCCTTTGCGGCTGCGGGCAAGGTGCGTAAGGCATTTTATGGCGCAGACATCCCGCCGGTGGCCAGCAACCTTATCGGCGTTTCCGGTCTGGCGTTCCCAGAGCAACTGGTCGAAATCACCATCCGGGCGGTGGTCGCGTAAATTATCGATGCCCTCTCCCAAAGGCCGAGCGTTCGGACAACGCTCGGCCCTGCCGCGGTCTTCAGATGCGGCTTGAAGCTGCGCCTGATTTGATCACCCTACCCGCACTACACGCCCCCAAACCACCCATCCCGCCCCAGCACAACTCCGTTGAACTCGCGCCGCCCCACCCACTCCCTCTCTCAAGCAGCACCCAAAAATCCAAGAAGGAGTTCACCATGAAAAAGGTATTTCGCGCTGGCGCCCTGAGTCTGTTCGTGGCCATGGCCAGCACCACTGCTTTCGCCGCAAGCCCTGCGGCGTTTGTCGATGACGCCTCGGCCAAAAGCATTGCGGAGATCGAGAACGGCAAGCTGGCGGTGGAGAAGAGTCAGTCGGCTGATGTGAAGACGTTTGCCGAGATGATGATCAAGGATCACACGGCGGCGAATGAGAAGCTCAAGGACATTGCTGCCACCAAAAAGCTGGAGATCAGCGACGACGCCGAGCTGATGGACAAGGCCAAGAAGATGATCCTTGAATACCGCGATGCATCCTTCGACAAGGCGTATGCCGAGAATCAGGTAACGGCGCATGAGCAGACCATCAAGCTGTTCGAGGATGAGGCCAAGAACGGTGACGATCCCGAGGTTAAGGCCTTTGCGGCAGAAACCTTGCCCAAGCTTAAAACCCATCTGGAAGCGGCCCGGAAGCTGGCGACCAGTCATGGCGGCAAGGCCGAATAATTCGGATTACCGCGCTTGAACCCAGCAGCCCAGTCTCATACCTGGGCTGCCCCTCCTCTGCCCCTCAAATCCAGCCCAGCCAGTTCCAGTAAGTGCTGGCGAATACCATCAGCAACACATAGCCCACCAGCGTGACGACGATGCCGACCCTGGCAAATTGCTTGGGGGTGAAGGTGTCGGTGCCCAGGCAGACCATGTTCTGCGGGGCGTTGATTGGCAGGATAAAGCCAAAGCTCACCACAAAGCCGAGCAGCATGGTCATGCCGATGCGGCTGAAGTCGCCGGGCAGGGTCAGCAGCACGGCCATGAGGATCGGCAGCAGTGCCGAGGTCAGTGCGGTGGCGCTGGCGAAGCCCAGGTGGATGAGGATCAGAAAGGCGCTGAGGATGGCGAACACACCGAGCGGGCCGAGGCTGTCCAGGCCGGTGTGGGCAACCACTTGGGCGCCCAGCCATTGCCCGGCCTGGGTCGTGAGCAGTGCGGTGCCCAGGCTAATGCCGACCCCGAACACGATCACCGTGCCCCACGGGATGCGCGCTTGCAGGTCTTTCCAGGTCATTACGCCGAAGCGCGGCAGCAGCAGGATCACTAATCCTGCGTAGGTGGTCGAGGTGGTGTCGAAGGCGTGCAACCGGCCTTCGCTGGCCCAGGCCAGTAACAGCAGCAGCGAGACGCTGGCCAGGCGTTTTTGCGCGCCGCTCATGGGGCCAAGGTCGGCCAGGCTTTGGTTTACCGCGGCCATGCCGCCGGGCACGCTGTCGCTCTCGGGCGGCAGCATTTTCAGGACCAGGAAGATCAGCACCAGCGACATGATCAGCGCCCACGGTGCGCCAGCGATCAACCAGTCGATCCACGACACTCGCTGGCCGAGCATTTTGTCCATGAAGCCAACGGTCAACAGGTTCTGCGCGGCGGCGGTCTGGATGCCGACGTTCCAGATGCTGGTGCCGTGGGCGACGATGATCATCAGCCCGGCGGCGATATTGGAGCGCTGGGCGACGCCAAATGCGGCGATCACCCCGACCATGATCGGCACCACGCAGGCACTGCGCGCCGTGGCGCTGGGCACCAGCAGGCTGAGCAGGATGATCACCAGCATGGCGCCGAACAGAATCCGCCGGGTGCTGGCGCCGACCTTGCTCAGGGTCAGCAGGGCGATACGGCGGTCCAGCCCGGTGTGGGTCATCGCGGCGGCGATGAACAGGGCGCCGACCACCAGCGCCAGCGCCGGGTTGGAGAAGCCGTTGAGGGCCATGCTGATACCGGCCGATGAGCCGTAGGTTTGAGCGGGGTCTTGCAGGGTGGGTGCGGTGCCGATCAGCAAGGCCATCAGCGAGGTGATCATGATGGCGCTGGCTTCGTAAGAGACCGCTTCGGTGACCCAGACCGTGACCGCGAAAGCCAGGATCGCCAGCATGCGCTGCCCGGCGACCGGTAGTGCGGCGGGCAGCGGCAGCAACAGTACGATCAGCATGGCCAGTACGGCGACGATCAGGCCGGGTGGAAAGCGTACCGGCTGAGGCAGGGTTGCGGGTGAGGGGGTGTCGTTCATCAGCGTGCTCCGTCTGGCGCCAGATGTGCGCTGGATCAACGATACGCGTGATGGAGGTTTTGGCACTGACACGGGTCAGGTGGGGCTGTGTTGGTAGAGAAAAGCGCAGCCGAAGCCCCGACTGCCGCACAGTACACCGGGCCCCGTAGCTGTTTAGCAGCGAAAAGGCTTCGCTGCTGAAGCAGCTCCTACGGAGGTCCGAGGGTATACAGGCAACCGGCCCCGAATGGGGGCCGGCCTGCCTGCCGGTTATTTGATAAACCGCACCTGGCTGTTGATCTTCTCGATCACCGAGCCTTTGCGCTCGTTGAAGCGGGCCTTGTTCTGTTCGAACAGGTTGTTGCCCTTGGTATCGATGGAGATGATCAACGGCCCGAACTCGCGTACACGGTTGACCCACAAGGTCTCGGGCATGCCGAGGTCTTGCCATTCGGCGCGTTCGATTTCTTCGACCTGGGTCGCGGCCAGTACTGCGCAGCCGCCAGGGAACACCGCATGCACGGCTTTGTTTTCCAGGCAGCCGGTGGTGGTTTCCGGGCCCATGCCGCCTTTGCCGACGATCAGTTTCACACCGGTTTCTTCGATGAATTGCTTCTCGAATTTTTCCATCCGCATGCTGGTGGTCGGGCCGATGGAGACCATTTCAAAGCTGCCGTCGTCCTTGGTCCGCACGATCGGGCCGGCGTGGAAAATCGCTCCACCGCGCAGGTCGACCGGCAGTTCACGCTTGAGCTCGATCAGGCGACGGTGCGCCACGTCACGGCAGGTGACCAGTTGCCCGGTGAGATACACCACGTCGCCCACGTTCAGTTCTGCCAGGTCTTCATCGCGGATCGGCGTAGAGAGGATCTTTTTCACAGGCGCGCTATTCACAGGACCACTCCTTCGTGGGACAGGATGTCGTAAGACAGGTCGGCATTGATGCGGATCTTGCCGCGGCGGTGTGCCCAGCATCCGGTGGACACGGCAACACCAATGGTCGATGGGTGGCGGGCGGAGGATTCGATGTTCACGCCCATCACGCTGCTGTTGCCGGTCAGGCCCTGCGGGCCGATGCCGATTTCATTGAGGCCGTCTTCGAGCAGTTTTTCCATCAGCGCAGCGCTTTCGTTGGGGTGGCTGGAGTCCACTTCACGCAGGATCGCCCGCTTCGACAACCGCGCAGCGGTCTCGACCGAGGTCGAGACGCCCACGCCAACCAGCAACGGCGGACAGGCGTTGACGCCCCGAGAGGTGATCACGTCGAAGACAAATTCGGTCACGCCTTCGTAGCCCTGGCCCGGCATCAGCACCTTGGCCGAACCCGGCAGGGTGCAGCCGCCACCGGCCATGTACACGTCCACAATGGCGTGGTCGGCATCGGGGATGATTTCCCAGTCCAGCCACGGGATTTTCGAGCCGGTGTTGGTGCCGGTGTTTTTCTCGATAAAGGTTTCCACCGCGTTGTGGCGCAGCGGCCCTTGAATGGTCGCTTCCTTGGTGGCGTTTTCCAGAATGCCTTCCAGCTCGCTGAGCAACGGAAAGCGCGCACCAGCGGAGATAAAGTACTGGATCACCCCGGTGTCCTGGCAGCTCGGACGGTTGAGCTTGTCGGCGTATTCCTGGTTGTCGGCCATCGAGTCGTATACAGCGATGGCCAGCGGGTTGGTTTCTGCGGCGCGCAGTTTGGCGGTTTTTTCTTTCACGTCTTTGGGCAGACGCTTGCCGATATAGGCGGTGAATTTCGCCATTACATCGGTCAGTGATTCCACGGCCAGTTGTTTATCCACGGTTTATCTCCTCACATCACAAGGCTGTCATTTCTGGTTTTTATTCATGAGTTCAGGCTGGCGGCGGTGCTGCCGCCGGTCACGCTGCCGGGTTCGGCATGCGGGCGCTTGGCCAGGCTCGGGGCGGCAGTGCTGGCTTCGGGTTCCAGCTCTGGTACGGGCTGGCCGTCGAGCACTTTGTTCATGCGGTCGTGGTCGAGGGCGCCGACCCACTTGGCGATGGCCATGGTGCCGACCGCGTTGCCGATGGTGTTGGTGATGGCGCGGGCTTCGGACATGAAGCGGTCCACCCCCAGCAGCAGCACCATGCCGGCCACCGGAATACTGCCCAGCGAGGCCAGGGTTGCCGCCAGGGTGATAAAGCCCGAGCCGGTGACGCCCGCCGAGCCTTTGGAGGTCAGCAGCAGCACACCCAGTACGATCAACTGGTCGGTCAGCGACAGCGGTGTGTTGGTGGCCTGGGCGATGAAGATCGCCGCCATGGTGTAGTAGATGCACTGGCCGTCCGGGTTGAAGGTCAGCCCCGACGGGATTACCAGGCCAACCACCGGCCGCGACACGCCGACTTTCTCAAGCTTGGTCATCAGTTGCGGCACCACCGACTCCGACGAGCTGGTGCCCAGTACGGTGAACAGTTCCTCTTTGAGGTACTTGAGAAATTTCCACAGGCTAAAGCCCGACAGCCGGGCAATGAAGCCGAGCACGAAGACCACGAACAGGAAACAGGTGATGTACATGGTCGCCATCAGCTTGCCGAGCGACACGATCGAACCCAGGCCGTACTTGCCAACGGTGAACGCCATCGCGCCACAGGCGGCAATCGGCGCAACGCGCATCACCAGGCCGACGATGTAGAACATGCCATGAGAGAAGGTCTCCAGCATGTCCACGAACGGTTTACCGCGTGGCCCGAGGTGCGACAGGGCGATACCGAACAGGGTCGAGAACAGCAGGATCTGCAGGATTTCATTCTTGGCAAAGGCGTCGGTCACGCTGGCCGGAATGATGTGCAGCAAGAAGTCGGTGAAGCTCCCCGAACCACTGGCCGCCGCGGCGGTGTAGCTGGAGATGCTCTTGATATCCAGCGTCGCGGGGTCAACGTTCATGCCCACACCGGGCTTGACGAAGTTGACCACGATCAGGCCCAGCACCAAGGCGAAGGTGGAGAGGATTTCGAAGTAGATCAGCGCCCGCATGCCGACGCGGCCAAGCTCCTTCATGTTGTCCATCTTGGCGATGCCAAGCACCACGGTGGCGAAGATGATCGGTGCGAAGACCATCTTGATCAGTTTGATGAACGCATCGCCCAGGGGCTTGAGATCGGTGCCGACCTGGGGCCAGAACACACCGATCAGCACACCGGCCGTCACGCCGATCAATACCTGGATATACAGCTTGCTTAAGAGTCGTAAGACCATTGCCTTCTCCGCATTATTTTTGTGTCGGATGTACGGGCGGCCCGGTTATCCAGTGGCTGAGTCAGCGGCCACTAATAACCCGGATTTTTTGTGGTTAATCACGGGAGAGAAAGTTACTGGTTTTTCAGAAATGCGGTAATACAATGAAATTCACTTCATTGTTGCTTGCAGGTTAATGATGAACCCGGTATCGGAACTCGGTTTTTTCACCCTGCTGGTCAAGCTCGGCAGCCTGGCCGCCACTGCCCGCGAGCTGAATCTCACCCCGCCAGCGGTTTCCAAACGTCTTGCCCAAATGGAATCGCGCCTCGGCGTGCGCCTGCTCAACCGCACCACGCGCAGCATCAGCCTGACCGCCGAGGGCGAGACGTACCTGGTCAACGCCCAGCGCATCCTTGGTGAAATCGAAGAGATGGAGCGCCAGGTGTCCAGCAGTCGGGCAGCGCCCAAGGGGCTGCTGCGGGTCAACGCGCCGTTGGGGTTTGGCCGTACCCATGTGGGGCCTGCGGTGTCCAGCTTTGCCAAGCGTTACCCGGAGGTCGAAGTGCAACTGCACCTGACCGACCGGCCCATTCACCTGCCCGATGACGCCATCGACGTGGCCGTTCGTTTCGGTGAGCTGCCCGACTCACGGCTGATTGCACGCAAGATCGCCAGCAACCGCCGCCTGCTGTGTGCCGCACCGGAGTATCTGAAAGCCTGCGGCACGCCAGAAACGCCCAGAGACCTGGCGCAACACACCTGCATCGTGCTGCGCCAGAACGAGTCGGCCTTTGGCAGTTGGCGTTTGAGCCGGGGCAAGCACAGTGAATCGGTGAAAGTGCGCGGCAACCTGAGCACCAACGACGGTGAGGTGGCGCTGAACTGGGCACTGGATGGCCACGGCATTCTGATGCGTGCCGAATGGAACCTGGCCGACCATTTACGCAAAGGGCGGCTGGTGGAAGTGCTGCAAGAGTACGAAACACCGCCGGCCGATATCTACGCGGTGTACCTGGAACGGTTGAATCTGTCGGCCAAGGTGTCGTGCTTTATCGAGCACCTGCGTGAGTATTTCCAGCGCCGGGCCGGTGAGCCGGATGGCAGTTTGGGGGGGTGGAGATGATCGCAGTAAGTCGTGCCAAAATAACAGGCACTACTCCGGATCGCTGGGAGATTCTATGGCCCCATACAAGCCCTAAGCAGTGTCGTTGGATGTGCCACAGCATTCGTCGGCTGAGCCGACTCCCACCGAGTTAGCGACGTGCTCAAGTAGTGGGCATTACGCCGGACAGGTGGGAGTTGGCTTGCCGACGAATACTGCTGTGCATCCACAACAGATACAGCGGTTTTACTGGCCCTATCGCTGTAGTCCGGCATTCCGGCAACTGGAGCGTCGGCCGGCCACTCCCACCGAGGCCGCCTCAGATCGGCATTAGCGCTACGGTGCGTTTAACGAGCCGCTTCGGCCGTAGGTGCGCGGGCAGCCTCGGCGGCCACCTCTTCCTCATGATGCTCGCGCTCCAGGGTCGCCTGCACCAGCTCGTCGGTAACCCGAATTTCGGCACCCACCGGCGACATCTGCACGGTCGGCTCGAACGGTGCGGTCGGCGTGCAGGCCGGGTGGACCTTGCGCCGCCACAGGAAGAACAGTGCCATCAGGCTGTTGAGCGCTACAAACGACCAGAAGAAGCCGCTGTCGCCCATCTGTTTCATGGCCGGCGAGATGATCAACGGGCTGAGCGCCGAACCGACCGAGTTGATCAGCAGCATGCCCTGGATCACCCGCACCAGTTCGTTGGACGCCACGTTGTCCGTGGCATGGGCGACCGCCACCGGGTACAGGGCGAACACCCCGCCCCCGAGCAGAAACAGCATGACGGCCAGCAGAATCATCGAGCTTGGCAGCACCAGGATCAGCACCGACAGCACGGTACAGAAGGCGCTCAGGGCAATCAGCACCACTTGCCGGTCCTGGCGGTCGGACCAGCGGCCCACCGGGTACTGCAGCAGCATCGCGCCGCAGATCACGCAGGCCATCAGGTAACCGACCTGGGTGATGTCCATGCCGACCCGTTGCAGGTACACCGGCAACAGCGCGTACATGCCGGCGATGGTGATACCCGAACCAAAGGTGCCCATCACCCCGGTGGGGGTGATGCGCAGCAAGTCCTGGGGCATCAGCGGCTCAACGTTGCCCATTTCCGGGGTGTTGCGCGGCAGGATCACCATTGGCAGCACCGACAGCGAGGCGAGCATGCCGGCAATCATGAACGGAGCGGTGTCACCCAGGGCATTGATGACGCCCAATTGCATCTGGCCGAACATGCCCGCGCCATAGAACGAGATCATGTAGATCGCCAGCAGGCGGCCGCGCATTTTCTGGTCGCCCGACAGCAGCAGCCAGCTTTCCACGACCAGGAAGATACCGACGATGGCCAGGCCGTTGATCAGGCGAAACACCAGCCAGGCCCACGGATCGAAAATCAGCCCCTGCAGCAGGAAGGTCACGGCTGTCAGCGACGCGAAGCTGCTATAGGCACGGATATGCCCGATGCGCTCGATCAGGCGGTCGCCGAACAGCGCGCCGATGGCCAGGCCAAAGAAGTAACCGGAAGAGATGAAACCGATCAAGGTGTCCGACACACCGGCGGAATCGAGCCGCAAGGAGGTCAGGGAAGAGATGAATCCGTTACCGAGACTGACAATGAACAGCCCAAGCAATGGCCCCAGGACCAACGCCAACAATTTACGAGACACAACGCCCTCTGAGTTTTCAACAACCACAACGATGATGCGTGCAATTGTTTGACGGGCAGTCGGTTGGGTCCGTCCTGTCGACGATCTGGCAATTCAGCATCCGGAATTTGGCGCGGATTCTAAGGCGCGAGTTAGACAAAAGATATAACGAACGGACGTGCGTAAAGGGACAATTTGTCGCATGCCTGACCGTTATTGAGCGGCCCTGTCTGAGGCCACGGCAAAGCTCCTCGAACTGCTATGGGCGCGTACTGCAATCGGCCGTTTGCAAACCGCCGTGTGGTTGCTTCGTTCAGCCTGTCACTGTCTTTATCCGCACCCAGTAATCGCTGTGGCGAACCACTTCAACCGGCAGGCTGCGGCTGAGCATGTCCAGAGAGACGTTCATATTGTCCAGCGGGAACAGGCCGTTGACCCTGATTCTGGCTGTTGCCTCATCAATCACGACGATCCCTGGCAAGTAAGGCCGGAAGGCTTCGGTCACCCAGCCCAAAGGTTTGTCATGGACCTCCAGCCAGCCACTGGCCCAGGAGCCTTCGCCTGGCTGCAAGGTTTCACGCTGTTTGACGCCCTGGCCGTCGAACAACAAGGAATGCGCACCAGGCACCGCAATGCGGGCACCGCCGGGCAGGTGCAGCAAGGCCTCGCCGCGTAGCGTCAGCAAACGAATGCCATCGCCCTCCTCACCGACCTGTACCTGTCCCGCCTGACTATGCACTGCACCGTGCGCCGTTGCGATTTCCAGCGGCAGGTTTTGTTCTGCCACCTCGACCAGCAGAGTGCCTCTGCGCAGTTGCAGCCCCCGGTAGCGGTCATCAAACTTCGGCACTACGCGGCTGCGTGCATTGAGTTCCAGATGGCTGCCATCGTCCAGTTGCCATCGCCGCCGCTCGCCGGTGGCAGTTACCAGCTCACCGGGCAATCCCATCCCCGCTTGCATCCAGCGGGCAAACAAACCTGCGCCCAGCAACACACCCGACAGCGCCAGACTGTTGCCAATGAAGCGCCGACGGCTGAAGGGTTCTTCGATGGCGCGCAACAGCGGCTCACTGTGCCGGCCTCGCCAGGGCGACGCCTGAACGCTGGCCAGCCCGGCCAACAAGCGGTCGAACACCCGCGCATGCTCAGGTGATTGATTGCGCCATTGCTCCAGGGCCTGCTGCTGGTGCTCGTCGAAACTGCCAGACTGGATCTGCGCCATCCATTCGATCGCCTCTTCGAGCAAAGTCTGCTCTGAAGAACTCATTCGCCAAGCTCCCGATAGCAGCAGCGCAGGGCATCTTTCATCAGTTGATGAATACGGGCCACCGATAAACCGACCCGCTCACTGATCTGCACATAGGTCAGACCTTCAAGCTGGCTGAGCACGAAAACGGTCTTGGCCTGGCTGGACAAACCGTCCAGCAGCCGGTCGATGGCCTGCAGACTTTCGATCAATATCCACTGCTCGTGAGGTGAGGGGTGCACCTGCTCGGGCGTCTCGGCGAGAAACTGCAGGTAGGCACGCTCCAGATCCTTGCGGCGCCAGCTCTCGTACATCAGTCGCTGGGCAATGGTCGCCAACAGTGCGCGCGGTGAACGAATGGCGCCCGGGTCGGGCAACATCCACACCTGCAAAAAAGCCTCGGCGGCCAGATCTTCGGCGCTGTGGTTACAGCCGGTGTGCTTCGACAGGCGCTTGCACAGCCAGTTGTAGTTCTGGTTGAACAAGCGAGCGATCAAAGTGTTTTTGATTGTCGACGTGCTATCCATATTCATTGAGCCCAAAAACGGATACTCACGCCAACAGGTCAGACGGTAGTGAGCTTGCCAGGTTGTAGTGTTCTCGACGTTCAGTCGTTGTCCTTGTACCGGGTAATGCGCGATGACAGCCAGGCGCAGAAGGCGCTGCCCAAGACCAGTAGAGCGGCCACCCAGGGCAGGGCGTTGACACTGTAGTGATCGACCAGCAACGCACCGACAAAGGCCCCCGACGCTACCCCCATTTGAATGGCGCTGGTGTTGAGGCTGATCTGTACTGCGGCATCATCGGGCTGCAACTGGACCAGATACTTTTGAATACCGGGGCCGGGCGCCATATTGAAAATACACCAGACCACCACCAGCACCAGCAAGCTGAGCAGACTGGCGGTAGCCAGCGGCAGCAGACTCATGGCCAATGCATGCAGCAACAGGCATACGCCAAACCCCAACGGCCCTGGCCAGCGGTCAGCGATCCGCCCGCCCAGCAATGCACCGATGATGCCTCCCACCCCGTAGACCAGCAGCACAAGGCTGATCAGCGGCTTGGACAACGTCATGCTGGCAACCAGAAACGGCACGATGTAGGTGTACAGGGTGAACTGCCCGGTCATTTGCAGCAGCGCAGCCAAGTGCGCCAGCAACACGTTGCCCTGTACCAGCGCCGCCAGTTGTCGGGCCGGTGCGATCCCCGGTGCGCCGGGCGGGTCGGGCAGCCAGCGCGACAGCATTGGCAGGCACAACAGCGCCAACCCGGCCAGCAGAATGAAAAGCGTGCGCCAGCCCCAGTATTCTCCGATCAGAGTGCCCAGCGGTACGCCCATGACCAGCGAGGCGACGATACCGGCGAACACCAGGGCAATGGCCTGGCCACTGCGTTGGGCTGGCACCATGGCAACCGCCATGGTGATCGCCACAACCACTACCACCGAAGCGGCGGTCGCCACCAGCAGGCGCGCCAGCAGCAACCACACAAAGCTGACGGCGGCGGCACTGAACAGGTTGGCCGCAATGAACACCAGCAGTGCCACGTACAGCAAGCGGCGTCGCGCAACCCTGGCAGTGAAGTAGATCAGCACCGGACCAATCAAGGCATAGACCAGCGCGTAAAGACTCATCAACAGCCCGGCCTGACCCTGGGTGACGTTGAAGGCTGCCGCCAGTTGATCGAGGATCCCGGCCACCACCAGCTCGACGGTGCCGACCACAAAGGCCAGGCCGGCCAACAGCCAGACGCCGGGGGCGAAACGTTGATGGGTGGCAAGCGCTCGTGCAGTCTGGTTCATGAACGGCTCTCTGTAGGTAGCGGGGCCCATGGGCGCGGGTCAGCCTCTGGATAGGGACGAAAGCCCAGCAGGCTCAGGGCAGCCAGCAGAAAAGCGACCGTCAGCGTCCACTCAGCCACCGCATAGCTGCCAGTCAGGTCATAAAGCAGCCCCAACAGCCAGGCGCCGAAGCTGATCGATACCGCGAAAGTGAATGGCTGCACGGCGCCGTAAATCACGCTGAAGCGCCGCAGGCCAAAGTAGCGGGCCACGAAGTATTTGGTGGTGCCGCTCTCGCCCCCGCCGCCCAGACCGATCAGGAACACTGCGAGCCACAACTCGACAAGCCCGCCGCCGTGCAGAAACAACAGCATGCCAAGCAGTGCCAGCAAAGCGAATGGCAAGGCCACGCGCGGGGTCTGCAAACGATCCATCAGGCCGCCCATCAACGGCTGGGAAACCGTCATGCCCAGCGACAGCGCCGCCAGAACCGTCGCCCCCTCGGCCCGTGACAGACCGCGCTCCACGAGCATGGGCACGCCATGGGTGATGATGCCGGACATGACGAACACGCAAAGCACCTGATTGACCAGCACCAGCCAGAAGGTCGCCGTACGCCAGGCTTCGGATGCAGAAACACCCAGCTCAGCGGACCGGGCCGCCTCCTCCTGCTGACCGGCAGGCTCGCGGAACAGCCAGTACAGCAACGGCAAGGCCACCAGCAACTCCAGCAGGCCATACACCAACCAGGCGCCGCGCCAGCCCCAGGTTTCGATACTCAGGTGGCCGATGAACAGCCCCAGCGGCCCACCGAGGCCGAACCCCAGGCCCAGCAATCCGTAGGCCATGCCGCGCCGTCGATTAAACCAGGCGCCCAGCAGCTTGCCGTAAGGCATGTTGCCGGGGGTCAGGATACCCAACACCAGAAACAGAACACGGACCTGCCAGGTCTGCTCCACGATTGCCAGCGCCATCAACAATGGCGCCAGCAATGCCGTACTGATCAGCATCAGCCGGCGGGCTCCCCAGCGGTCGATCAACCAGCCCTTGAGCGGGCTGGTGACGGCCACCGCCAGACCGAACACGCTGACCAGTACGACCACCTCGGCCCGCTCCCAACCGAACGCCAGGCTCAACGGCTCGATGAACAGGCTGAAGGTGCCCAGTAGAATGCCAGCCGGGCCAAAAATGATCGCCACCACCGAGACCAGTAACAGGCCGACCGAACCGGGTGTCCACTCCGATGCCGAAGGCTCGCCAGCGTAACGGGGCGCATCACTCATCATTGCTCAGCCGTCTCAGTTCACTGACCAACTGACGGCGTAGCCGCAGGTCCTGTTCGTCCTCAAGCGCCGCCTCGATCTGGATGATGTCGATGCCCGCTCGATAGAACGCCAGCAAGCGCTCGGCCACAGTCGCCACCGAGCCCACCAGCCATTGAGCAAAGTTGTCTTGCAGATCCTTGCGCGCCCAGTGCTCCAGGCTCTGGGTTTGCAAAGTCTCAGGCGCGGCGCGCTCTCGGTCTCTGGCCACCTGCGGTGAGGTATCCAGCTGCCGGGCACTGCGTTGTTGCAACTGGACCCCGGCCTGCTCCAGCAAATGGCTGGCGCGTTGCTGCGCGTGGGCATCATCGGTGCCGAGGATAACCTTGAAGTGCCGCCAGAAACGCAGTTGCCGGTCGTGTTCACGCGCCAGCAACTGCAACTCTTGCACCACCGTTGCCGCCTGCTCGGGGCTGGCGTAAGAGCCGGCGTAGATGTCGGCAAACTGCGCCGCCAACGCCTTGGCTTGTGGCGATGCTCCACCAATGGAAACTGGCGGCCGGGGTTGCTGCACCGGCCGTACCCCCGAGCTGCTATCGGTGACCCGGTAGAAGCGGCCCTGGTAGTCGAATGGCTCGCTGTGCTGCAGGGTGCGGGTGAAGATTTCCAGGTATTCCCGCGCCCGCTCGTAGCGTTGTTCCTTGCTCAGGAAATCGCCATCGCGCTGCACGTCGGCATCGCTGGAGCCGATCACCAGATGCACCGCCGCGCGGCCGCCGGATAATTTATCCAGGGTTGCCAGCGCACGCGCAGCTGCCGTGGGCTGCACCACGCCGGGCCGATGGGCCACGGTCAGGCGCAACTGCTGGCTGGCCGCCAAGGCCCAGCCGGCCACCAGCCAGGGATCAGGCCAGGCGCTGTAGACCGTGACCAGTGCACTGTCCAGGCCATCGGCCTCCAGTTGCCGCGCCTGCTCCTGAATGTACTGCGGGTCGGCGTCGCGCTCACGCAAATCCCCCAGCAGCCGCGCCGCCTGGCGCTGCAAGGGAGTGTCACCGGGCAAGGCTGCTGCGCGTACACCGCCACGAATTTCGAGTGCCATGAAGCTTCCTTCTGCTGTCCGCTGGTCAGAACTCGTAGCGAGCCTTGAGGTAATAGAACGCGCCGTTGAAACCGATCTGCGAGGCGTAGGTGTCATAGCGCAAAACATCGCCGTAGGTGGTGTTCTGGGCCGGAAGTTTGTCGGGGCGCACATCGAACAGGTTGTCGGCCCCGGCCGTGAGCTGCAGCTGGCGGTTGACCGCGTAGCGCACAGCGATATCGGTGATGTATTTGGGGCTGTTGACGAAGTGATTGAACTCGGTGGCCGACCAGGCATTGGGGCCGACGGTGTAGTCCAGTTCTGAGGTGGTTCTGCCGTAACGGGTTACTCGCAGGCTCAGATCCAGGTCGTCGATACTCCAGGTGCCGCCCAGCGACACCTGGCTGCGCGGGGTCGAGGTGGTGATCCAGGCAATCTGCTGGGCATTGAGCAGTTCGTCGCCATTGGCGCCGCGGTGGTTCTTTTCCAGCTTGGTGCGATTGAAGTTGGCCGACACTTCCCAGTTGATTTCGCCCCATGCTCCCAAAGAGGTCAGGTAATTGCCGGTGATATCCACCCCGCGGGTCAAGGTGTCGGCACCGTTGGCCAGATAGTGGGTGCTGATGGTGTCCAGCCCGGTGGGCAACGAGATGCCGGCGGCGGTCAAAGCGTCAATGGCTGGCTGGCCGGAGTAGGTGCCGCTGTCGACGATCCGGTCGCGGATCCTGATCTGGTAGGCATCGATGTTGAGTGTCGCGTTGGGCAGCGGCTTGAGCGCCAACCCGATGTTGAAGTTAGTGGATTTCTCTGGCTTGAGATCTTCAGCTCCGAGCAAGCGCGCCGCCGAGGAATTGGCCGCCAGCAGGCCCAGAGCGATGTCCGGGCCGACGCTAAGCCCGGTGTAGTGTTCCTGGACCAGCGACGGGGCACGAAAACCACTGCTGATACTGGCGCGCAGCGCAACCTGCGGGTTGAATTCGTAACGGGTGGCCAGCTTGCCGTTGGTGGTGCCGCCGAACTCACTGAAATCCTCGTGCCGACCTGCCACGTTGATTTCCCACTGCTCGGTGAGCGAAGACGACAGGTCGATATAGCCTGCCAGCACGTCCCGCGACCATTTGCCGGCGCTCAACGGCGACAGCCCGGCCAGCGCCTCGGCACCGCCCTGCTCATAAGACGCCAGGTCCCCGGCATGAATCGAATAGGTATCACGCCGCTGTTCCAGGCCCAGCGAGACATTCAGCGGCCGGGCCAGAAAACTCACATCAAAGCCGCGGCCGATATCCAGATTATGGGTCCACTGACTATTGCGGTAACTGGCCAGGTCAAACCGGGTAGGGCTGTCGCCGGTGGCGCGGTAGATGGCGGCGTTGACCGACTGGGTCATGCTGATCTGCGGCTTGTCGACACCATAAGTGGTGCTCAGATCCCAGTGCCAGTGGTCGAACAACGCGTCACCCCGCACACCGAGCACCAGCGAATAATCATCTTCGTCACTGTTGGGCCTTGGGGTGAACCCTGCGGGGTAAAGACCCGGCGCGACCGATGCCAGCCGATAGTTGGCGGCTGACGAGCCCTGACGCCGGGTGTAAGTGCCGAAGCTGTAGAGCTCAACAGCATCCCCCAGCCCATAGCCCGTGTTGTAGGCCAGCGACTGGCGGTGAAACACCGGATCACCGATGGAGATGTTGTCGCGTCGGCCGGTACGGTTATCGATACCGCTGCGCACCGTGCGCTCCTGCTCGCGGTATTCGGCACTGAGGTTGAGAAAACCGCTGTCGCCAAACGCCAGTCCACCGTTGACCCCGGAGCCATGGGCAAGGCCGTCTCCGGCACCGTACTGGCCGATGTCGGCAGTCACCTGTGCACCCTGATCGGCGGACTTGAGGATGATATTGATGACCCCGGCAATGGCGTCGGAGCCGTACTGCGCCGAGGCGCCGTCGCGCAACACCTCGATGCGCTCAATGGCGCTGATCGGAATCATGTCCAGATCGGCACCGGTGGTGCCCTTTTGCAGGCCGCCGCTGATGTTCAGGTTGGCCGTCTCGTGGCGGCGCTTGCCATTGACCAGCACCAGCACATGATCGGGACTCAGGCCACGCAGCGATTGCGTGCGGGTCAGCGCCGATGCATTGAATGGCTGCGCCTGACGGGTCAGTGAGGGCAACAGTTTGACCAACGCCTCGCGCAGATCGGTAGCGCCGCTGCGCTGCAACCGGTTGCTGTCGACCACGTCGATCGGGCTCAGGCTGTCGGCCGCCTGGACATCGGCTTGCCGGGTACCGGTGACCACTACCGTTGCCAGCGCAGCGGCCGGGGCGCTAGCGCGTGCCGGTATCGCCGATGTAGCTGCGGCAGGTGTGCCCAGCGGATGCAAGGTCAAAATGCCCGTGGCACTGCGGCTGTACCCCAGACCGCTGCCTTGCAGCGCCTGTTGCAGTGCCTGATCAAGACTCAGGGCACCGCGCACCGCAGGTGCCTGCAGCCCCTGAACCAGTTGCTGATCGAAAGAGATCGGCGTGCGGCTCTGGCGCACGATACTCAGCAGCACCTCGGACAGCGCCCCGGCGGGAATATCGAAACTCAGCGTCTGGACATTAGGTGCCGCGCCGACTGGCTGTGCGAGCACCTGCTCGCTGGCCAGCAACCAGGCAAAGCCGACGGCATAGCACAGAGGCGTCAGGCGTCGGTGAAACGTACGGTCAAGGCTCATCATCAACTTACCCCAGGCAATCACGTACAGATGAGTGCAACTGGCGCGGATGTTTTTCACCCCGGCACGAGACCGATTGCTCATAAGGTTATGCCCGCGCCGCCAGCGCCGGGACCGCCCGCCAGACATTGACCGGTATGTCGGTCACATAGCCCTGGCGAGTCATGCGCTGCTGCGCGATCTCTCCAAGCCGGCTGAAAAACTCTTCAACCCGCTCAGCAGGCACCAGCGGCGTGAAGTAGGTGCCGAAGGTCGCCGCATGAAACTGCTGATACTCCTCGACACTGGCGATACGCAGCGCCGCAGAACGGCTCGCCACCGAGGTGATCCTGAAGTAGCGCTGCACGATCTCGCGCAGCGCATCGGCCGGTCGGGTCCGCAGCCCCATCGGCAAAACATCATGGTCCTCGAAGTGTTGCCGCGCAGTAGCCGGGCTAGCCAGTTGCATGGACTGCAAGGCTTCCACAACCAACTCGTCCTCCCCGCCCAGCCCATTGCGCGAACGAGGGTGATGGGAGGTGAAAATGAATTCGCCCTGCGCCTGCAGATGCCCGGCCACCCATTGGAACAAGCGTTCTTCGTGGGGATACAGCCAGTGCAGGACGGCGGTCATGCTGATCAGGTCGAAGCGTTGCTCCAGGCTGGGCAATGCCAGCAAATCACCCTGTTTAACGATCACATCGGCCTTGGCGCCCTGAAGCTTTTGCCGGGCCTTTTCGACTCTTTGCGGCGAACGCTCGATTCCCCACACCTGTTGCAGGCCAGGCCATCTGGCCACCGCACCTTCAAGCAGCGAGCCGATACCGCAGCCCAGGTCGAGCAGGTGACGAGGCTGATGCAATGCCCGGTCAAGCACCCAGTCACGATCACGCAGTTGCAACAGCCGGCTGGAGGTCTCGTAGCCTGCGAGGGTACGAGCCTGCTCAATAATCGCGCTCATGTTCAAGACGTCCTGTGAGGGTGGAGTTAAGGCTGTCCGGCGTGATAGTCCATTCGCAGCCATGGTCTTGCGGGTCACTGAATAACTCCCAGCGGGCATTACAGCCCTTGGCCTGGACCAATGACGACAACAGTTTTGTGCAGTAGGTACAGGCCGATTTGAGGGTGATCGGCACGCCTCTGGCTCGGGCCCGCTCGCGGTAATCCCAGATGCCACAGTGATGCACCTTGAACAAAGCCCCTTTGGCTGATAGCGCTTGAATGTCGAAGCGGGTGCCGTACAGGGACGCCTGACGCCCCAGACGTTCGGCCGCCACCTGCGGATCACCCTGCCCGGCTGGCTCAAGAGCGCGGTACACCTGCCCGGTGGCCGTGGCCCAGTCATCCAGGTCATAAACCCCGGCACGCTGCACGATAAATTGCTCAATCAACGCTTGGGCACGGAAAAAAACCGCCTGCCACTGGGTGCTGTCACCGACCTGGGGCGAAGGGAGGTCGTGATAGATTTTCTCGGTGACCTGCACCCAATCTGCCAGATCCTCCGGGCGGTGCTGCTCGATCAGGTATGCGGTCATGGCGCTGTGGGCCTCGAACATCCGCTGGCGCCATAACGCCCCTTGCTGGTCCGGGGTCAGGGCAATGGGGCTCATGGCTTCACCTTCTGCTGCAGGAAAGGCAGTACCTGTTCCAGCACGGCGTCTGGGGCCTCCTCGGCAAGCATATGACTCGACTGAATGGCCGCGCCCTGAACATCCGCCGCCCATGACCGCCAGACCGTCAATGGATGGCTGGCCTGCGGGTAGGGTCGGTCCTGCCACAACACCAGAACCGGAGCCTGCACGTGCCGGCCGGCGTCGCGATCAGCCTGGTCGGCAGCGGCATCGGCCCCCGTGGCGGCGCGATAGTCTTCGCACATGGCGTGCAGCACCTCGGGGCGGGCGAAGGCCTCGTGATAGCTTTGCAGCGCCAGCGGATCGTAGATCGCGCGGCCCTGCGCCATGCGTTGCAGCGTCCAGTCCAGAAAGTAACGAGGGTCGGCACCGATCAGCCGCTCTGGCAGGTCAAATGGCTGGGCCAGAAAAAACCAGTGGTAGGCATTGAGGGCAAAGTTCTTGTTGACCGTGCTCCAGACATCCAGGATCGGCACCACCGTCAGCGACACCAGTGCACTGACCGCCTGCGGATGCTCCAGCGCCAGCCGGTAGGCTACCCTGGCGCCCCGGTCATGTCCGATCACGGCAAAGCGCCGGAAACCAAGCTGCTGCATGACCTCCACCTGATCCAGCGCCAAGGCAGTTTTTGCATGGCTGCCGGTCGCGTCTGGTTGCAAGGCGCGCGATTGACCGTAGCCGCGCAGATCGGCCAGTACCACGGTGTAGTCTTCAGCCAGCCTGGGGGCCACGCGATGCCAGGCAAGATGATTCTGAGGATAACCGTGCAGCAACAGCAGCGGTGGACCGCTGCCTTTAACCGCAATGTGAATGTTCGCCCCACTGGTGGTCAGCGTCGAGTACTCAAAACCCGGAAGCAATGGATGACTCATGGCAGGCTCCTGTCTCAAAGGATGATGCTGATACGCCGCTGGGCATTGATGGTTTCGTGATCCAGACGGATATCACGGCGCACGATGCGCAGGCCTTCGTCGCCGTCGCGCAGTACATGAGTGGCTTCGCCGACGAAGTTCCAGCTTTGCCGATGACGGAACTGATGAACGATGAAGTTGCTTTTGATCGTCAGTTGCTCGCCTTCGCGAGCCTTGATGCGTACGTTGCTCACCAGCCGTCGGGTACGGGACAACGGCTGCTCCATCCAGGTGTGGCCACTGAGCAGGCTGTCGACCCGTTCACGCAGGCGCACGTAGTCGTCGGCAATAATGAACAGGCTGTGATCCGGATCTTCTTCAGCCAGATGACTTTGCAGCGGCAGAACCCGGTACTGGGCCGGCTGATCGAACAGTCCGAACCAGGTTTCCAGCTCCCGGTTATCCAGCAGCTCAGCTTCATTGACCAGAAAGTCACTGACACGCAATTGCAACGCCGGAGCGCTATCGGTAAGTGGCACACTCATGGATGTTCCCCTTGAAAATTTGCAAGACGCGCTACAGGCGAATATCCACCTGATACTGGCGCAGCCATTGATCGAGGTTCAGCAGATAGGCCAGGCCCGCCGTGGGACTGCTGGACGCCCTGGGGCTGGGCAGCGGCTGGCCAAGTTCAAGGAGTTCGCCGACGCGGCGGGCGTCGAGCAACTGGAAGACTGGCGAATCGCCCTCGATCAGCAGCTTCTTGACCTTGTCACGCAGCAGTTCCAGGTAACGAGGGTCCGGGTTGGCAGGAAAACCGCTTTTTTTGCGCTCGACGATCTCGCCGGGCAAATCGTCGCGCGTCGCATTGCGCAGCAGGGTCTTGCCCTCTCCGGCCACACTGCGGATCGACCAGGGCACGTTCCATACGTAATCCACCAAACGGTGGTCACAGAACGGCACGCGCACCTCCAGCCCTACCGCCATGCTGATACGGTCCTTGCGGTCGAGCATGGCAGGCAGCCAACGCGTCAGAGCCAGATAGGTGACCTCCCGTTGTCGTTGCTCGGTCGGGCTTTCGCCTTCAAGGCGCGGCACCTCCGACAGCGCTTCGCGGTAACGTCGATCGATATATTCTTCAGGAGCCACCCGTGTGGCCACCTCCGGGCGCAACAGCTGCCACAGGCCGCTTTTGCCGGCCAGCCACGGAAAGCCGTCATAGGCCAGAGCCTGTGGGTCATGAAAGAACGGATAGCCGCCGAATACCTCATCGGCCGACTCGCCGGAAAGCGCCACCGTGGCATGCTGGCGGACCTGCTGAAAAAGCAGGTACAACGAGCTGTCCAGCTCTCCCCAACCCGGCAGATCACGTGCACGCAGGACGGCCAGTTCCTGCTCCAGAACCTGTTCTGGAGCTACCTGCAGCGTGGTATGACGGGTCTGCAGAGAGGCGGCTGCCAGTTGCGCGTAAGGCTCGTCCCAACTGCTTTGCCAGGGTGTCGGGACGAACCCCTGACCACCGCCGGTGAAGTCCACGGAAAAGGTCGGCAATTGTCGGCCATGCTGCTTCAGCGCATCGGCGGCATAGGCCGTAATGGCACTGGAGTCCAGGCCGCCGGATAACAGGCTGCCCAGCGGTACGTCAGCCACCAGTTGTTCTTCAACCACCCGGCGCAACAAGGTGCTGACCTCACGGGCAGTCTGGTGCGGGTCATCGGCATGCGCGTGAGCCGTCAGAGACCAGTAGACCCGGTCCTGCCGACCGTTGACATCGAACCGCAGCGCATGGCCCGGCTTGACCTGATGAACCCCTTGATAGATCCCGTGCCCCGGAGTGGGTGCGGTGCTCAAGGCAAACAGTTCGGCCACGCCGCTGGCATCGAGCACTGGTTGCACCTGAGGATGAGCGAGAATCGCCTTGGGTTCCGAACCGAACAGCACCCCGCCGCCGTTGAGCGAGTAATACAGTGGCTTGACGCCGAAGCGGTCGCGCACCAGCCAGAGGCTCTGATCACGCTCGTCCCAGAGGGCAAAAGCGAAAATGCCATTGAGCCGGGCGAACGCCTCTTCACCCCATTGCAGGTAAGCGCGCAGCACCACTTCCGTATCTGACAGGGTGCTGAAGATCTGCCCGAGCGCTTGTAAATCGCGACGCAAGACCTGGTAGTTGTAGACCTCGCCACTGTAGGTCAGCACCACCTCATCCCCGCTACTGGCCATGGGTTGCGCACCATGGGCCAAGTCGATGATCGACAGGCGTCGATGGCCGAGCAACGCATGGCAAGACGTCCATACACCTTGCGCGTCGGGTCCACGGCGGACCAGGGTGGCCGTCATTTCATCAATAACCTGACGCTGCGTCTGCAGGTCCTGGGTCCAGTCAATCCATCCAGCAATTCCACACATGATCAAAGCCCTTGCAGTGCCCGATATTCCCCACGTAGCCAGTCCGGTGGCGCGTGGCAGATCTGCCAGGAGTCAGTAACGGTGGTTGGCGAACAGCGCGTTAAACGGCCAGCGCGAGATGACGCAGAGGAACTTGTCTGCTCAGACGACGGCTCCATTCGCGCCAGAAGCTGCGGTTCTGTTCTTCGTCGGTATGGCGCTGGGTGCCCGGCCCCAGCCCGCGGGAAAAGTCGCTGTAGCCCAACGCCGAGTGGGCATAGGCCTGCTGGCAGGACTCAAGAATCTCCACATCGTCAGGCGTGCCGAAACCGCCGGGGCCGATGAATGAAATCAGGCCGTTGATACGCGCAGCACGCTCTTGCTGGCTCTCGTCGCTGAACCCGGCACCCCACACCGTCACGTTGACCTGAGTCGCCGACACCGGAAAGAAAGTGCGGATGTTGAGCCCGAGAATGTCGTTGATCACCAGATTGGGAAAGATGAACAGGCTTTTGTTGGTGTGGGCAATGGCCTCGGCGCGGTCCTGGCCAAAACGTTCGACCAGCTGTTCGAACCTGGTGGCGATGGAGGCTTTCAGTTGCTCCGGGAACAATGGGCTCCAGTAGGCGATCGGCCGGCCGGTGGAGGGCGGCCCGCTCATGATCAAGGCGTGGCCGTTGCCCAGCGCCAGCCCCAGCCCCGTGCGTTTGTGTGAAGCTGGATCGGTGCCTAGCGTATTGAGGTACTCCAGGTAGCGCTTGTGCGCGAAAGGCAAGTGATAGGCATCGACGCCGTTCTCGGCGAGCAGTTTCCAGTTGGCCTCAATGGCGTGTTCAAAGGCCCCGGGAATGATCTCAAGTGACGCTTGCGACTGATCGAGAATCAGATCGATGTAATCGGCCGCCTGCCCGAGGTACTCGCGCAGTGATTGCTGACTGGGCGCAAAATGAATGAATACAAAGCCCTTATAGACCTCATGTGTCACCTGGTGCAGCTTTAGGCTCCGGTCACACTGGCCGCGAAACTCATAAGCGGCCTTGTCGGGCTGGCCGACCAGCGCGCCACGGCCGTCATAGGTCCAGCCATGATAGGGGCAGGTAAAGCGTTGAGTGTTGCCCTGCGACTCGGCACATACCCTGGCGCCACGGTGGGCACATGCATTGAGAAACACAGTGATCTCATCGTTGTCCTGGCGCTGAATGATCAGGTTGCGACCGCCGACATCACGGGTCAGAAAATCACCCGCTGCCGACAACTCACTCAGATGAGCGAGGTACAACCAACTTTTCTCGAAAACCTCGTCAAGTTCCTGTTGATAAACCTGACTCGATACATAGGCCTGCCGATTGACTCGAAAGTAACTAAGGTTATCGGTTTCTACAAATCCATTCACGCCAACACCTCCATTAACGCGCCGATAGAAACAATTCCAACCTAGCATGGAAAATTTCCATCAGATATAACCTTTCACCATTACCTAATAACCCCTCATATAGAGGAGCGGCCTATTAAAATATTTTTCGACGCCGACTAGAAAAAGCCGCAATCAATTGCACTCTCTATAGGGGCAGTGCGTCACACGGGAAGAGCCAGGCACTGACGCACGTAAAAATATTCATTAAATACAGTAAGATATAGCCTAAATCAGATAAAAATGAGGCCTTTTGACATCCTTCTGCAACGGGGTGTGTTCAATCGAGCGGACAGATCAACGTAATGAGACATAGCCGAAAAATTCCGACCAACGTCACGTAAAGCGGTAACTAAACCCCGCTCGAAATCTTTCAGGCAGCCCTACCGAACAACGAGTGGCCTACCTATCGCTCGATATTGCCAGCCGCTCTATCGCGCCAAACTTGTACCGAGGCCTAACATCTGAAACAGTATCAACCGTGTACCGGGCCCAAGGTCGTCACGAACATGGCACGCCTTTTTTGAGCAACATGCTCAGTTGCTGCGGCTCATGATGCACCAGCCCATTGGCTGACTCGCAGACCCGCTGGATGAAGTTGTCACTGAACAGCAGCTTGCCATGCACGAAGTGCTCGCCCGGCTTGAGGTTCGGGTTGTCGATACGGGTGCCCAGCCGTTTCGCCAGCCAGGTAGCGGCTTCGTTATGGCTGATCCAGCGTTCGCGCCTGATGCTTTCCAGTGCCTCGGCCGGCGCACCACCGGCGACCACAATCACCGGCACGTCACTGACCTCGGGCACCAAATCGTTATGACCCCATTTGCCGTCCTCGCCGAGCCGCTGGCCGTGGTCGCCGGTGATGATCAGGTAACGCTCGCCCTCCAGCCGGTCGAAGTCGGCCAGGATTTCACCCAGCAGGCCATCGAGGTAATGCACCGAGTTGTCGTAGGCGTTGGCCTGGCCGTTCGGGCCGCGGTCTGGCCAGGGGCGCGGGGTCTGTTCGTGGCGGTAGTTCTGCGCGTACGGCAGGTGCGCGGTGCGCAGGTTCATGACCACGAAGTTGCGCTCGGCCCAACGCTGTTGATCGAGGATGTCCAACAGCGCTTTGTCCTGACGTTGCAGAAAGCGCAGCGGGTGGTCTTCACGGGTGATCGACACGTCCAGGTAGCGGCTGCCCAGATGCGCCAGCAACTTGGATTCCTGGGACGAAATCCAGTGGGTACGAAACCCCGCCTCGCGGGCAAAACGGAACAGGTTGATCCGCCCGCTGCGCATCAGGTTGTCCTGGCCCGGCTCACGAATCGGATTGAGCAGGTACGGCAGGCTGACGTCAGTCGCGACCCCGGCGGAAACACCGGGGCGCACCACCACGTGCGGATTATTTTGCAGATAGGCATGCAGGTTCGGGGTGGTGTCGCGCTCGTAGCCAAACACCCCCAGCCGGTCGCTGCGCAACGAGTCAGCCACCACCAGCCACACGTGTCTGGCGCTGGTTGGCACCGCGGTCATGCGATAGGGCGCGTAGGCCATTGGCGGCAGCACCGGCTCCGGGCGCAGCGCCAGCCGCACCGACCAGGCCGAAAAGGCATTGAGGCTGTTATGCAGGCCGCTGCGGCTGGCGCTGGCGGTGAACGAATCGAGATTGCGGTAGGTGGCACGGTAGGGTTTGGACAGCAACACCAACGCAATCAGCACCAGCGCCCAGCGGCTTGATGGCAACGCCACGCGGCCTGGCAAACGCAGGTGCAGTAGCAACAGCGCGGCATAGGGCAGCGCAACGCAGAGCAGCACCGGCCAATGCTGGCTGAAGCTGTGCAACGCCGCCTGCCGAACCTCGGCACCGTCACCCAGCATGGCCTGGATGTCGATGGCATTGAGCGGCTCACCGAAGAAACTGATATTGGCCAGTTGCAGGGTCTGCATGAACGCGAAAAGCAGCAAGATACCCGCCACCAGCCAGCGCAGGTTGCACAACCACAAGGCCAGGCTGAACACCCACAGACCGGCAACGAATGACGCCTCCAGTTCGGCGCGATTGTTCGCCGTGTACAGCTGTTGCAGAAAGTCGTCGGCCAGCAGCAACACGCAACTCAACGTGGCCAGCGCCAGCAGGGTCAGCCACGGCCGCGCCCCGCTGTGCTGCGCGGGGCCAGAACGCATCAAGGTCAAAAGCATGGGAGGTCCTGGGTATCAGTGATCGTCGGGGCGTGCCCGGCGGCGGCCGGTGAGCATCGACAGCGGCAGGTTTTCGCGCAGCCGCAGGCTTTCCACTACGGCGGCCAGCAGGTGCAGGCTGACCAGCCCGGCCAGGCTGTTGGCGATCCAGCGGTGCAGGTCTTCAGGCCAGTCCACGCCCCACAGGACGTCGACTTCCTGCATCAGAAAGCCGGTCACGGCCAACCCGCCGAGCGCGATCATCATCAGCACCATGACCAGTGCCCCCAACGGTGAGTGGCCGAGACGGTGATGGTCACGGCCCTGACGCAGCGCACTGAGATGCGCGTGCAAGCGCGCCGGGGTCGGCCAGAAGTCGGCCCAGCGGGCGCTGCGCGGGCCGACAAAGCCCCACACCGTGCGCACCGCCAGCCAGCCGGCAACGTAATAGCCGAGCCAGACGTGCCAGCTGTCACCGGCTTCGTTGAAGAAATAGTTGGCGACGAACACCCCGGCCACCGAGAGGTGGAACACCCGCACTAAAGGGTCCCAAAGGCGGATCGTCGCCGCAGCCATCAGCCTTTGACCTCAGTCTTGACCGCCTTGCCGCTGACCGGGTCGTGGTAGATCTCGACCTTGCGTTTGTCTTTGTCGAAGCCGTAGATCTCGTAGCAGTTGCCGTCGGTGATCTTGAACTTGTTGATCTGGTAACCCTGCTCGCGCAGCTTGGCCTGGAACGCTTCGGCGTCCTGCCAGGTGGAGCGTTCGGCAGTGGTGCATTGCGGGCCGGCCATGGCACCGGCACTGACCAGCAACAGGGAAGGAAGCAGAGCAAAACGCAGCAGACGGGACATTGACAGCACCTCTTTTGGGATGGATGCCGCTACGGTGCCGCGCGAAGCTTAATGAAGCCTTAACGAGTAACGAGCTGTAACATTTGCTGACTGGCAGACGGCGTTTGAATCGCGATGATGGCCGGGCCGCAACCGGAGGACAGACCATGCGGGTATTGCTGGTAGAGGACGATCGCTCACTCGCGCAGGGCATCCGCGTCGCGCTGCGTGGCGAAGGCTATACCCTGGATTGGGTGGCCGATGGCGTGGAGGCTGAACACGCCCTGCACTGCGAACGCTTCGACCTGGTGTTGCTGGACCTGGGCCTGCCACGTCTCGATGGCATCAGCTTGCTGCGCAGTATTCGCGGGCAAAGCGAAGGCAGTGTCCCGGTGCTGATCCTCACTGCCCGCGATGCAATTGCCGACCGGATTCAAGGCCTGGATGCCGGGGCTGACGACTATCTGGTCAAGCCGGTAGACCTGGACGAACTCAAAGCCCGTATCCGCGCCCTGCTACGCCGCAGCCAGGGACGCGCACAACCGCGTCTGGAATACGCAGGCGTCAGCCTCGACCCGGCCACCCAGCAGGTTTTTTACCAAGGCCACACGGTGCCGATGACGCCTATGGAATATCAACTGTTGCATCAGTTACTGGCCCGCCCCGGCGTGGTGGTCACCCGCGAGCGATTGAGCAGTACGCTCTATGGCTGGCAGGAAAGCGGTCCGGGCAACACGCTCGAAGTGCTGATCCATAACCTGCGCAAGAAGCTCTACACGGGGCTGATTCGTACCGTGCGTGGCGTCGGCTATCTGGTGGAGCGCCAGCCGTGATTTCCATCCGCACGCGCATTCTGGCCCCAACCCTGTTGTTGATGATTGTCGGCAGCCTGACTCTCGCCTGGCTGGCTGTGCGCGACAGCCACCGGGAAATCGAAAACGTTTATGACGCACAACTGGTGCAGGCCGCACGGTTGCTGCAAGGCGTACTGCAGCAAGCGCCGCCCCAGCGTGACTGGCCAGCCTTGCAAGAGGCGCTGGAGACGGCGCTGAACCGCTCAGGCCAGGGCATTCTGTCCCACCCTTACGAGATGAATCTGGCCTTCCAGATCTGGGCCGCTGATCAATCGCTGCTGGTGCGCTCCGAAACCGCCCCGGTCATCGAAGACGTACCGGCGCCCGGCCTGCATGACCTGATGTATCAGGGCCAGGACTGGTGTGGCGTACTGCTGGAAGACAAGACCCTGGGTATCCGCATCTGGGTCGGGGAGCGCGATGACTTGCGTCAGGACCTGATCCAGAAAATCGTCCACCACACCTTGCTGCCGATGCTGCTTGGCCTGCCGGTGCTGACCCTGCTGATCTGGGCACTGCTGGGCTGGGGGCTGCGCCCGTTGCAACGCCTGGCCCGGCAGTTGCGCAACCGCCCGCACAGCAGCCTCGACCCGCTGCCTGACGAGCCGCAACCGCCGGAGCTGGAGCCGATGCGCTCGGCACTCGACCACCTGCTTGAGCAATTGCGCGCCATGCTCGATCGCGAGCGACGCTTCATCGCCGATGCCGCCCACGAACTGCGCACGCCGCTGGCGATCCTCGACATCCACGTACGTAACGCACAGCAGGCCAGTGACCCGCAAGAACGCGCCGAAGCCCTGGCCTTTCTGCAACAGGGCGTTGGCCGCATGACCCGTATCGCCAGCCAGTTGCTGACCATGGCCCGTCTGGAGCCGGGTATTCAGGAAAACCGAGCACTGAACCTCACCGAACTGATGCGCGAAGAACTCGCCGAACTCACCCCGCTGGCGTTGCGCAAAGACGTTGAACTGGTGCTCGACAGTACAGACGATTGCCAACTGAACAGCGAGCCGGCCTCGCTGAGCATCATGCTGCAAAACCTGATCAGCAACGCCCTGACCTTCTCCCCGGCCGGCAGCGAAGTGCGCGTGCATCTGAGCCGTAACAGCGCCAGCCAGATGCGCATGCAGGTGCTCGATCAAGGCCCGGGGGTGAGTGAAGAAGCACTGCAGCGCTTGTGCGACCGCTTTTACAGCGCCCACAACCCCGAAGGCGCCGGGCTGGGGCTGGCTATCGTCGAGATGATCTGCCGCCGCCTGGGGTTGACCCTGAACTTTGCCAACCGGCCACAGGGCGGGTTTTGCGTGGAAGTGCTGATTCCGGTCGGGGGCTCGTAGGAGCGGATTTATCCGCGAAGCACTTC
Organism: Pseudomonas sp. StFLB209; assembly: GCF_000829415.1. Classification (NCBI taxonomy): domain Bacteria; kingdom Pseudomonadati; phylum Pseudomonadota; class Gammaproteobacteria; order Pseudomonadales; family Pseudomonadaceae; genus Pseudomonas; species Pseudomonas sp. StFLB209. The sequence goes on from NZ_AP014637.1 coordinate 1,527,912, forward strand.
GCGGCTCGAGCCTACTCGTAATGCCGATCAGTTAAGGTCCGCGCGGTCCTGTAGGACTCTATAGTTTTGTGCAAGACCATCGCTTTCGTTGTGGATGTGCCGATGCATTCGTTGGCAAAGCCAACTCCCACCGGGACCGAGCAAGATTCGATAATTTTTTATCTGAGGCGATGATTCCGTGGTCCATGTCGTGAATACGTGACAACACAGATGCGATGTAACGTATACGCAACGTGCTGCGGACTCAAAAGCCAGCCGCCAGATGGTCAGCCGATCACGCCATGGAAGCAGGTGACACTCCCCGCCCCTTCACCACCTTCACTGTTGCCACCAGCAACACCAACGCCAATACCACGCACAGCAGGTTACTGCCCTGCCAGCCCAGGCTGCTCAGCAACAGCGCTGGCGCGAAGGCACCTGCCGTGGCAAAGATGGCGATCAACAGATCGTTCTGGCCCTGCACCTTGAATGTCTGTCCATGTCCCTCAAGCAGTTGGGCCAATAGCGCCCCGCCACCGACGTAAGTCAGGTTCCAGCCAAGGCCGAGGATGATCAGCGCACTGCTCATCGCCCAGTATCCATGGGCAATCATATTGAGCAGCGCGCAGCCGGCCAGCATCAGCAACCCCAGGCACAAGGTGGTGCGCAGCCCCAGCCGCTCGATGATCACGCCGGTGAAGAACGACGGGGCGAACATGGCGATCACATGCCACTGGATGGCCAGGCGCATGGCGGTGAAGTCTTCGTGCATGTGCTGCATGTGCAGCGAGGCCTGGATCATCAGCAGGTTCATGATGAAATAACTCAGCGCAGCCACCGCCATGGCCAGCATGATCGGTGCGCTGGGCAGCGATAACAGGCTGGCCCGTGCCAGGGATGGCTTGGCCACGGGCGCGGGAGTCTCCGGCAGGCACAGGGTCACCAGCGCAGCGAATATCGCAAGACCGATGAACGCGGCATAGCACAGGGAAAACGCCTGATAGGCACCGGCTTCGCGCAGTACTTGCGTGAGGGTCGGCCCAACCACGGCGGCGATTACACCACCGGCCACCACCAGCGAAATGGCCTTGGGTTTGAGGCCGGGTTCCAGGTTGTCAGTGGCCGCGAAGCGGTTGAAGTTGGCAAAGGCCACATAGATACCCAGCGCCGCGTGGCTGGTGATCAACAACCCAAAGCTCTGCTGCACCACCGCCAGATAGCCGCTGATACCGGCCAGTGCCAACGGCACACACCCCAACAGAAACGACCGCTTGCGCCCCAACCGGCTCATCAGCCATGAAGCCGGGTAGGTGGCGAGCATCAGCAGCAGAAACTGAAAACCGTAGGGTACGGTGGACAGTGCCGGGGTCGGTGCCAGCGCGGCGCCCACTGTGGCAGCCATGGTCACCGACATCACTGCGGCGGTGAGGTTGATCGATTGGGCGGTGAAGTACAGCCAGGTTGTGCGGGGCAATCGGCTCATTGTTTGGCTCGTCGGTTCGGGTGGGGCCAGACTGCGATAGTGCACCCTGCCAAACCGACATACGCGCACAGTCGACACGCTTTGTAACGAACTGTTAGGCTAATTTTTCTAACAGTTCGCCAGGGCAGGCCGTGACCGTAAATCTTTTCCATGCCGCACTGAAACGACGCCTGGAGGCCGGTGAATGGACCGCCGGGCAACGCTTGCCGTCGATCCGCAAGTTCGTGGCCGAGCGGGCCGCCAGTTATCACCAGGCCGTTTCAGCCTGTACTCAACTGGTCAGCGAAGGCTGGCTGATCGCGCAACCGGGCCGTGGCTATTTCGTCGCGCCCAGCGTGCATGCCCGGCCACCACAAGCAGAACCTGAGAGCATGGCCGGCGATCCGCTGTTCAACCTGCTACAGGGAGGTCCGCACCTCACCAAGCTTGGGTGTGGCTGGCTGCCCTCGGCCTGGAAAGACACCGAGCTGCTGACCAAGGCCATACGCCGCACCGCGCGGCTGGAGCAAAGCTCGCTGGTTGAGTACGGCGACATTTGCGGCCACCCGGCACTGCGTCAGCAACTGTGTGTGCACATAAAACGCCTGACCCGCATCGATCCGCGCCCTGGCCAGATCCTCACCACCCTGGGCGCGACCCACGCGCTGGATCTGGTGGCCCGGCTATTGATCAAGCCAGGCGATGCGGTGTTCGTCGACGAGCCCTGCAATGGCAACCTGATTCGCCTGCTCCAGCTGGCCGGTGCCGAGGTGCTCGGCATTCGCCGCACGCCACAGGGCCCGGACATCACCGAGATGGAAAGTCACCTGGCACGGCAGCCGGTCAGGGCCTTTTTTTGCAACAGCACCTTCCATAACCCCACCGGCGGCAACATCACCCCGAACAACGCCTTCAATGTGCTGCGCCTGGCGATCAAGCACGATTTTCATATCGTCGAGGACGACGTCTATGGCGACTTCAGCCCCACCCCCCGGCAGACCTTCGCCGAGCTGGACAACCTGCAGCGGGTGATCTACATCGGCAGCTTTTCCAAGTGCCTGTCAGCCTCGCTGCGGGTCGGCTACATCGCCTGCCCGCCCGCGCTGGTCGAGCCGCTGACCCGCCTGAAGATGCTGACCTGCGTGGCCGTACCGGCGTTCTGCGAGCGCTTCGTCAACACCATCCTTGCCGACGGCACCTACGCCGGGCACATGAAGCAGATCCGCCAGAAACTCATCGAACAGCAGAACAAGACCCAGCGCACCCTGAGCAAACTCGGCTGGCAGTTCGAGATAACCCCAGAGAGCGGCATGTTTGTCTGGGCGCAGCACCCTGACATTGCCGATCAACAGCCCTTCATCGACCGGCTGGCCCGCCACAATATCGTGCTGATGCCCGGCTCGGCGTTTGCCGTCAGCCGCGATTACCGGGCCATGCTGCGGATTAACTGCACGCATTTCAGTGCCGGGCTGAGCGCACATTTCAGGGTCTGAGACTGTCCTGAATCACCGCTTGCCTTGCTCGTCTGTCTTATCAACACATCAACACTGGAACGCACTCGACATGGACTGTATCCCGACCTTCACCACCGAGCGCCTGATCCTCACGCCGTTGCAGCTTGAGGATGCCGCGGATATCCAGCAGTTGTTCCCGCACTGGGAAGTGGTGCGCTATCTCGCTCATCTGGTGCCCTGGCCCTACCCTGCAGACGGCGCGCTGACTCATGTACGCGAGCGTTCGCTACCGGCCATCGCCAAGGGCACCGAGTGGCACTGGATGGTGCGTCTTAAAGCCTCCGGGCAAAGCATCGGCAGCATTTCCCTGTATGACACACCGGGCAACAACCGTGGCTTCTGGCTGGCGCCGGCGTGGCAAGGTCTGGGCTATATGAGCGAGGCCTGTGAGGTCATCAACCGCTACTGGTTCGAGACCCTCGAGCGGCCGCTGATGCAGGTGCCCAAGGCGCTGGACAACCAGGCCTCGCGGCGGATTTCCGAGCGCGAAGGCATGCGCCTGGTGGAGGTGCAGAAAGGCCGCTTCGTGTGTGGCGAGATGGACAAGCAGATCTGGGAATTACGCCGCGAACAGTGGCAGGCCAACCAAGGCGTCTGATCAAAGTATCGGGTCCCAACGCTGCGACCAGTCCGGGTCATTGCGCACCAGCTCACGCAGCAGGCCAAAGGCTTGCTGCAACGGCGCCGAATCGCGCTCGCGCGAGTACACAAGCCAGGTCGGATAACTGAACTCCGGTGCGCGAGGCACCCGGTGCAGCACGCCCTTGTCGAGATAGCTCTGCACCACCCGGGTACGGAAATAACCCGAGCCGCCGTGTTCCAGCAGGTACTGCAAGGCCAGCGGCCCGAGGTTGAACGACACCGCCGCGCGGGCCTTGTCGGGCAAGGCAGTGTCGTGTTGCTGCCGAAACGCCTCGCCCCAGTCGATATACACATAAGGCTCTGGGTTATTCGCTGCCACCAGAATCAGCTTCTCTTCCAGCAATTGTTCGACCTGCAAGCCCGGCCAGTAATGCGGCTGATAGACCAGCGCCGCATCCAGCACGCCGATTTCCAGCTGCCGCAGCAGGTAGGCCGCATCATGCACCTGGGCATGCACCGCGTGGTCACCAATGTGCTGGCGGATCAGCCCGACCCAGCGCAGCATCAGCGGGTTGCACAGGCTGACCTCGCCGCCGATGCGCAGCACCTGATTGAAGCCTTCGGGCAACGGCAGATTGCGCTGCGCCGCTTCCCAGGTCTGCACCACCTGATTGGCATACACCACAAACGCCTCACCATCGGCCGTCAGCCGTGCACCGGCGCGGTTGCGGATGAACAGCGTGCAATTGAGATGGCTTTCGAGCTTCTGCACCCGTGCGGTGATGGCCGTCTGGGTGATGTGCAAACGCTCGGCGGCAGCGACAAAACTGCCGTGCCGAGCGATGGCCAGAAAAGTGCGGGTCAGGTCGATATCCATATGCAACCACTGAGCTGACGAAAGACGCATTCTGACAGGCCAATGGCGCCATTAATATCAACAGAAGTTGATTGATAGCTCATTATTATTGATTGGATGAATGCAAACGGACGTAGCACACTGCTGGTGAAGGGTGCCTCTAAAAACGTAGGCGAGGCAGGCAGCGCTAGGCGGAATCAGGCTAAAAAGCGGAGTTTACATATTGTAAATGAGCATTTTTAGCTTGATTTCAACAACGCGATGGCCACGCAGGTAGTTTTTAGAGGTGCCCTCAAGCCAACCGCTTTCCTCCATCTAGGGATGGATGCTCCAAATGTGCCTCGCAGGGCACCCCTTCAGGCTCTCCTCTGATCAGGAGAGCCTTTTTTATGGGCGAACAAAAAGGCGTTTTTCGGGTCTATCGGCCCCATCCCCCAAGGAAGAACGATGCGCCTGCTCTCGACCCGACCGTTCAAAGTCACTGCCGCCATGATGCTCACCGCCGTGCTCGGCGGCTGCTCCAGCTATCACTACAAGAATTACCAGGGTGACTGGGCGCCAGAGCAGATGACGCCTTACGACCTGTCCAATAACGCACCGGATGCCCCGGTAGTGTACTTCGCCACGGTTCGCTACCGCGACCTGGGCATCCCCTTCCACCGCCTGCTGCTGGCCACCCACGTCGACGATCAGCTGCTCGAAGGCGCCGGCCGCGCCTCGATTCTCGACGTCTCCGGCAAACAGGCACTCAAACTCACACCGGGCAAGCACTCGCTGCGCTGGTGCTGGACATCCATGAATGCCCTGGGCACCGGCGGCGCCCAGTGCAACCTGGAAGCCCGGGACGTGGAGTTCAAAGCCGGCAAACGCTACATCGTCGACTTCCAGAACAGCACCCGCATTGTCGGCGCTCCCGGACGCGAATCGATGCGCATCCATATCAAGAGCACAATCCGCGACCTGGACAGTGACGAAGTGGTTTACCCGGTGTTTGGCAGCGGGCAGGAGTTGATTCCGCGCACCTGAGGGCCAGGTGCGCGAGGCCGGGGTTTAGTAGGTGTATTTCAGGGAGGTCATGAAATTGCGGGGTTCGCCATAGACCGCACAGCAACTCGGCCCACCCGAGAAGTACTCTTTATCCAGGACGTTATTCAAATTGATGGAAGCGGTGAGGTTTTGGCTGATTTCGTAACGGGCCATCAGATTGACCAAGGCATAACTGCCTTGGGTCAGATACTGAAGGTCCGCGCCGGATTTGCTTTGCCAATTGACTCCACCGCCAACAGTCAATTTATCCAGCGGGCCGCTCAGGCGATATGTCGAGAAAGTTTTCACACTGTGGCGAGGAACCTGAGTGACGATGCGCTCACCCTCGCTGTCTTCGATAACGCTATAGGTATAGCCACTGCTGAGCTGCCAGCCGGGGGCAAGCTCACCGGAAAGCTCCATTTCCACGCCCGTGCTGGTCGTGCCCTGAGCTGCGGTGTAATTGCTGAACGTGCCATCGTTGATAAGGATCGCAAGGTTATCTTGCTCGGTCTTGAACACCGACAGACTGGCGACAAGGCGATCATCGTTGAAGCTGGCCTTGGCACCCAGCTCATAGCTGCTGCCCTCTTCAGGTGACAAGGGCAGCTTGTTGACGTCGCGGACATATACAGGTTGAGGATTGAAGATTTTCGTGTAGCTGGCGTACAACGACCAAGTGTCGTTCAGGTCTTGAACCACACCCACGTAGGGAATGTATACGCCGCTGTCGCGAGCATTTGTTTTGGTGGTCACCCCCGCCAACGAGGTGGTGTCTCTGTTACGTTTCCAGTCGGTCAACCGGTTACCAACAATTAGATGGGTCGAATCGGTCAGATTGAAGCGAGCACTCAGATAAGCGCCGTACTGATACTCATGAGTTTCAACATCAGCCGTCTTCGGAAAGTCAGGTTTGCTCAGGCTACCGTCCCAGTCGAGCAGGTTGGCAATGGCACCGTTATACCCCGTATAAGGATACATCCATGAGCCATACACTGGTGACGTTGACTGCAGGTCTGACAGGGTGGTCCCGACAATGATCTCGTGCTCCCGGTCGAACAGCTTCAACGGGCCTGTCGCGTAGAGGTCCAGACTATGTTCATGTGGGGCATCCCTGAACCGGGCCGGTGCAATGTAGGCTCCAGCACCAGTTGCCTGGTTAACAGAACCGGCCATGTACGGCACGATCGCGTTGCTGCGGTACTGGCTGTAACGATATTCAGCCTTGGCATTCCAGCCCGACTCAAACTGGTGCTCGAGCGAGCCAAAGATGCTGCTCAACTCATTGTCGTAGAACGTCCAGTCCGGGGCATTGTTGGCCGAGCGCTTGAAGTCGATGCGCTGCCCATTGCTATAACGCGTCAGATAGCCACTGCGCATTGGCGCATTTGCATCGGTCGTTTCGAAATTGAAACCCAGTGTCAGCAGGGTCTTATCACTCAAATCAAGTTCGGTGATGCCATACAACACCGACTCTTCTTTTTCGAAACGGTCCACCCAGGCATGCTGGTTCTTGTAGTCACCGACCAAACGGCCTCGAATGCTTCCTGAATCGTTCAAGGAACCGGAGATATCAAACCCGGTGCCATAGCGATCCCAGCTACCGGCCTCTGCAGTGAGACTGATCTGCGGTTCAAATGTCGGGCGCTTGCGAATCAGGTTAACCGTTGCCGAAGGCGTACCCATTCCGCTGATCAAGCCGGTAGCGCCCCGGACGACTTCGATTCGATCATAAGCAACGCTGCTCAGACGCTGGTTGGCGAGTAATGAAGAGGTGCGAACGCCATCGACAGCAAAGTTGTTAAGAATGAAACCGCGCGAGTAAATCAAGTCGTTATCAATATCGACGCCAGCGCGACTCACGGTAATACCCGGCGTTGCCTCTAGAGCATCGACCATATTTTCAATTTTCTGGTCATCGAGGCGCTGACGCGTTAGCACTGTGACCGATTGCGGTGTTTCCTTCGGTGTCAGATTGAGCCGGGTCGAGCTACTGGCTGAGTAGGTGTTGTACAACCCTGTCCCCTCAGTCGTCGACCCCGGCGCCTTGCCGGAAATGGTCACCGACGACAACTCCATGGCCCCGGCAGGTTCCATCGCCACCACCAACAGATAACTGCCATCGCTTTGCTGCGCCGCAGAATATCCGCTGCCCGCCAGAATGCGTCTGAAGCCTTCCTCGATGCTGAACTCGCCTTGCAGCCCGGCACTGGTCTTGCCGGCCGTCAGGCTGGCATTGGTCGACAAGGCAATGCCGGCCTGGCGACCGAACTGGCTCAGCGCTTGATCAAGAGGGCCGGCGGCAATCGAGAAGTGCTGGATGCTGGCCATCGTCTGCGCCTGTGCGCGGGTGGCGGTCAGGCCGTCAGTGAGCACGGCACCGCCAAGCAGTGCGAGGCTCAGGGTCGATGCGCAGGCGACCTGGCGGCGGCATTTTCGGGGCGTTGCGGGGTATTTCATGACGGTTTTCCGATCTTGGCTGGCAGGGCTCCGCGCTTGCGATGCACGGGTTCTGCTCATAGGCCAAGCGAGGCGGATAAATCTGCGATTTTTTTTGGATTTTTTCTCAGTGCTTAGCGAGCCGTGATGGTCACCCACCACGGGGTACGCTGTTCAACCCGCACCGGCAGGCTCTGCTCCAGCATCGAGAGGATTCTGGCCGGGTCGGCCAGCGGATAGGAGCCAGTCAGGCGCAGGTCGGCCACTGCCGGGTCGCAGCGCAGTACGCCCAGCCGATAGCGCGCCAGCTCTTCGACAAAGTCCCCCAGACGCATGCGCTCAGCCACGATAAAACCGTCGACCCAGGCATTCTCGGCCTGACTGGCGGGTTGCAGCGGCTGGATCCGGGCGTGATCGATGCGCGTCTGAAAACCTGCCGGCACTACCTGTGTATCGCCGCCACTGGCAAGCTGCGCCGCCACCCTGCCGTTGCTGACCGCCAGCAAGGTACCCTGAGTGTCGTTGTCGCGGCGCACCGTGAAGCGTGTGCCCAAGGGTTGCAGCCGCGCCTCGCCGGTGTAGACCAGCAACGGTCGCCCGGCCGGGTCGCTGCCGGTCAGGATATCGACCTCGCCCTGGCGCAGGATCAACTGGCGCTCCTGCGCACTGAAGCGCACATCCAGCAACGTGCGGGTGTTGAGCCAGACCTGCGTGCCGTCCGCCAGGGTGTGATGACGGCGCTCGCCAATGCCGGTGTGGTAATCGGCCAGAGTGCTTTGCAGCCAGAAGCTGTCGCTGACCTGCCAGGCCGCACCACCCAGCAATCCGGCGCCAAACAGCAGCTTGAGAAGCTGGCGGCGATCCGCCTCAACCAACCGGGTTTTGCTCAAGGTGTTGCGGGCCAGCGGATTGCTCAGCACTGTGCTGCGCTGTTGTAACTGCCGGGAAATACCGGCCAGCCGCTGCCAGGCACGCTCATGCTCGGGATCGGCCTGACGCCAGCGTTGCAGGTTCTCGGCCTGCGCGGCACTCATGTCGCCCGATTGCGCCTGGGTGAACCAGTCGATGGCCTGATCGCGCACCGCATCGGCAATCGGCGCCTGCGGGTCTTGGGCAGTCGGCACGCGCGGTTACTCGAAGCGGCTGGCATAGCAAAGCGCGAAGGCTTTGCTCATGCTGCGCTGCACCCGGTCGACGCTGATGCCCAACTGGTTGCCGATCTGTTTGTAGGTCAGCCCGTCGAGTTGCGACAACAGAAAGATCTCGCGCATCTCGGGCGTCAGCCCCTGCAGCAGCTCATCGACCTCGACCAGCGTTTCGATCAGCAGGTAGCGCTCTTGCGGGGAAATCTCCAGCGCCTGCGGCTGCTCGGCCAGCACCTCAAGATACGCCCGCTCCACCGCCTGACGCCGCCAGCGATTGATCAACAGGCTGTTGGCGATGGTCGCCAGGTACGCCAGCGGCTGTTGCAGATCATTGACCGGCCGCCGCGCGCGCATGATGCGCACGAAGGTGTCCTGTGCCAGGTCATCGGCATCCGCACGTTCGGCAAGGCGCTTGCGCAGCCAGTTTTTCAGCCAGCCAGAATGCTGCAGATAAAGGCGCTCGACGTCCTGTTCGAAGCTTGTGCGGTGATCCATGAGGGTAGGCGCCAACGTGTGATTGATAACTATTATCAAATTTAACGTGAGGCGTGCAGGTGATGCAATCGGCAGATGCCAGAGCGCACCTGAGGGTCAGGTGCGCCTGGCTGCCGTATCAATCAAAAGCTGTATTTGAACGACGTCATGAAGTTGCGTGGTGCCCCCCAGGTTCCGTTAAGTCCGTTGTCAGCAAGGACGTACTCCTTATCAAACAGGTTATTGATATTGATCGACGCTGTCAGGTTACGGCTGATGTCGTAACGGCCCATGAGGTTGAATACGGCGTAGCTGCTTTGGCTGAATACATGCAGATCAGTACCCGTTTTGCTTTCCCAGTTGAAGCCGCCGCCGACGGTGAACTTCTCCAGGTTGCCCGGCAAGCGGTAGGTCGTGAAGGTCTTGAGGCTGTGTCGCGGGGCACGCGTCAAAACCCGCTGATCTTCTGCGTCCATTGTCGTGCTGTAGACATAGCCGCTGCTGAGGTTCCAGCCCTCTGCTAACTGACCGTTGAATTCGACTTCGACACCCTGCGTATCAATACCGTTGAGCGGGGTGTAGGTTCTTGAATCAGAGTCCCATTCACCAATATTGTCCTGCTCGGTTTTAAACACCGAGAGGCTGGCATTCATGCGCCCTTCATTGAAGCTGGCCTTGATACCGGTCTCATAGCTGGTGCCCTCTTCGGGCATCAAGGGTTGCTGGTTGATATCGACGACGTAATACAACTGCGGATTGAAGATCTTTGTATAGCTCGCGTACAGCGACCAGGTTTCATCCAGCGCATGGGTGACACCCACGTAAGGAATAAACACTCCACTTTCACGCCCGGTGGTTTTGCTTTTCGAACCGTTGTCGGTATTGCTGGTATCCCGGTTACGTTTCCAGTCGGTGACGCGGCCACCCACCAACAGGCGCGTATCATCTGTAAGGCGAAAGCGAGAACTCAGGTAAGCGCTGTATTGATACTCGCTGGTTTCAACCTTGCCGTTCTTTCGAAAGCCCGGTATTGCGGTGGTCCTGGAGAAGTCCCAGAAGTTAGGGATGCTGTAAGTGGGCGTGGTCTGCAGATAGTTGGGCGTTTCGATATCGGTATCGGCCAGCGTCAGCCCGGTAATCAATTCATGCTCGCGGCCCAGCAAAGAAAACGGGCCGGTCAAATAGACATCGAGGGTGTCCTGATTGACCGTAGACGCATAGTGGTTTGACTGGATCGAAGCACCGGCTCCGGTGACCTGGTTGACCCGCCCCTGAAAGGCGGCAACCAGCCCATCATATTGATACTGGGTATGCGACAACTCGCTCTTGATACTCCACCCTGAATCAAATCGATGCTCCAGGGATGCGAAGACGTTGTTCGACTGGTGGTCATAGTAAGACCAGGCAGGTGAGTCGTTGTCTGAGGCGTTAGAGGGCACCTTATTGCCCACACTGTCCAGCAGCGGAAACATCCGGGTTTGCGAGTCGGTATGTTTCTTCAGGTGGTTAAAACCCACTGACAGCAACGTGTTTTCGCCAAGATCAATTTCCGCAATACCGTAAACTGCGGTGTTTTCCTGCTCGTAGTTGTCCGTCCAGGCGTGCTGGGTTTTGTAGTCGGCCGCCAGCCGGCCACGTACATTGCCATTGTCGGTCAACGGGCCTGAAACATCGAAGCCGGTACCGTAGCGGTCCCAGCTACCCGCCTCACCACGAATCGAAGCCTGGGCCTCATAGGTTGGGCGCTTGCGCACCATGTTGATAGTGGCCGAAGGATAACCCATGCCGCTCATCATGCCCGTCGCACCGCGCACGACCTCGATCCGGTCATAAGCAATCGTGCTTTGCAGGTAGTTATTCAGCGATGAAATGGTTGGAACACCATCGACCTGAAAGTTGTTGATACTCGAACCACGTGCCCAGATCTGCGGAGTATCTGCGCCCATGGAAAGGGTCTTGATGATCACCCCGGTGGTTGCATCCAGCACATCGACCAAGCTGTCGAGCTTCTGATCTTCCATGCGCTGCTGGGTAATGACCGTAATCGACTGCGGCGTCTCCTGCGGGGTCAGGTTCAAACGCGTCGAGCTGCTGGTCGAGCCGGTGGTGTACGACCCCGTCCCTTCGGTAATCGACCCCGGTGCCTTGCCTGAAATGGTCACCGACGACAGCTCCAGCGCCTGCTCGTTGCTGAGCGCCGGCACCAGCGTGACATTGCCGCCGCTGGTCACCAGTACATCCAGCCCGCTACCCGCCACGGCCTTTTGCAGCGCTTGGGTGGCGGTCATTTCGCCGTGAATGGCCGGCGCCTGTTTGCCGCTGACCAGGCTCGGGTCCAGCGACAGCACCAGGCCGCCCTGGCTGGCAATGCTGTTCAGGGTATCGGCCAGGTTGCCGGCCGGGATGTTGAACGGCTGGGCAGCCTGGGCCATGGCCGGGGCGCTGATGGCGGCTACAGCGAGGGCAAGCGGGAGGGCGTGGAACCAAGGGTTGTGCACAACATGCTCCTGATGATCGTGTTAAGGGTCGTTTCAGGAAATAGGTGGGACGAGATCGAAAAACCGGACACGAATGAGAAAGATTTTCAAAACTTCCCTGTTAGACTCTCCGCCATTCGCCAGCAGTGCCTCCCACCGGGCTGGCGTCGCACTCAAGTCACAGGCACGACACTGGCCACTGTGGGAGGCTGCTCTGCAGGCGACAGGTCCTCAACGCGGGCCGATCACGGTTACCCAGGGTGTGTAGTGCTCGACCTTGATCGGCAGTGTCTCTCCCAAAGCCTGCAGGGTGCGCTGCGGATCATCCAGCGGGAACACGCCTTGCACGCGCAGATCCTGTACCTCGGGCGCCACCCGCAGGATGCCGTGGGTATAGGGGCGCAAGGCATCGATCACTTCGCCCAGTGGCTCGTTGAGTACATTCAGGCGCCCTTCCAGCCAGGCGGCGCGGCGCAGTGCTTCGCGGCCCAGCGGCTCGATGCTCGAAGTACGTAACAGCGCGCCCTGACCTTGCAACACATCCTGCTCGCGGCCATCGTTCAGGCGGGCGCGCACGGCATGCTCCAGCACCACCAGGCGGGTGGCGTCCTGCTCTTGGGCAACCATGAAGCGCGTGCCCAGGGCACGGGCTTCGCCCTGTTCGGTGCGTACCCGCAAGGGCCGCTGTGGGTCGGCGGCGACCTGAATGATCAGTTCGCCACGGCGCAGGATGATCAAGCGTTGGCTGGCGTTGAAGTCCAGGTCGACCGCGCTGTCGGCATTCAGGCCCAGGCGGCTGCCGTCCGCCAGGGTCAGGCTGCGGCGCTCGGCGGTGCCGGTGCGCAGGTCAGCGAACAGTGCCAGGCCGGGGCCGCTGCGCGCCGCCAACCAGAGCCCGCCCCCCAGCAAGCCAATGGCTGCCAGGCCGCGCAACACATCGCGGCGCGTCGTGGAGGGCGTGAGCAACAGGCGCCGGGCCTCTTCGGCCTGGCCTGGTTTGTGGCGCTCCAGCGAGCGAACCACATTGAACGAGCCGCCAATGCGCTCTTGCAAACGTTGCCAGGCCTGGGCATTCGCCGGGTCGCGGCGTAGCCAGTCATCGAATTCAGCGCGCAGATTTGCCGAGTGCTGGCCGGCGCTGAGGCGCACCATCCAGTCGACGGCCTGTTCACCAACCGGGTCAATCGCAGGCCGGCTCACGAGCTGCTATCAGCCATATAGCACTGGCACAACGCCTGTTTCATGTAACGACTGACCGTGCGCTCGCTGAGATTGAGCTTGGCAGCAATATCGACATAGCTCATGCCGTCGAGCTGGCTGTAGAGGAATACGGTCTTGACCAGCATCGGCAAACCGTCGAGCACCCGGTCGATGGTCACCAGCGCTTCAATCAGCAGATGCTGGTCTTCCGGCGATGGCGCGACCTGCTCGGGCAGCAGGGCCAGGCGTTCGAGATAGGCGATTTCCAGTTGCCTGCGCCGGTGCCGGTCAAGAATCAAACGACGGGCGATGGTCGACAGATAGGCGCGCGGCTGCTCGATGCTGTCCGGGTCGACCCTGGCTGCAAGCATCTGGCAAAAGGCTTCGGCAGCGGTGTCCTCGGCGTCGGCATGGTTGCCGTTTGAGCGTCCCAGCCGCCACTGGATGTGCTGCAGCAACCAGCGATGGTGGTCGCTGAAGAAGAAACCCAGCTTGTGAATGGAGGACGTAGACACCCTGAATGATCCCGCTTTTGAAAATCGTTCTCATCTTAAGGGGCAAAGGTAAAACTCTGCAATGCTTGTAAAGCGGCTGGTCACATCAGTCGAACCGCGCCGTCAGGCAGGAGTCTACCGAGCCAATCCAGCCTTGCAGGTCAGCAGCGTGCCCAGAATCATTACCCACGAAACGCCCGAGGAGGTGGTCAAGGAACAGAACACCCGGCTGTTCGGCTCGCCCAAGGAGCGCCTGGAGTTCTACCGCCGGGAGATCCAGTACGAGACCACCAACCTCTCCAACCGCACCAACGCCTACCTCACTGCGCAGTCGTTTATGGTGATCGCCTACGCCTCGTCAATGGCTAACCTCAATCCTGACTGGGGGGTGATTTTCACTGTAGTGATTCCGCCGATGCTGGCCCTGCTCGGCCTGCTCAACACCCTCAGCGCTTGGCCAGGCATTCGTGCGGCCTGCGAGATCATCCAGCACTGGCACCACAAGCAGGCGCAATTGCTGCAAAGCGAGCCGGTCATCGGTCTGACCTATGACGACTCGCCGCTGTTCAGCGACTGGGAGTCCAGCGAAACCGGGCCGAAAAAGTCCCTGCTGTTCTCCCTGCGCGCGCCGTGGCTGTTCAGTATCTTCTGGATCTTCTTCGGCTTTTTCGCCCTGTTTCTGCAGATTCTGACGCTGGACAGTTAAGCTGGAGATGGCGCTCAGGGGATCAGGATGATCTTGTCACTGCGCCCGGCATTGACCTCGCCATAGCGCGCAAGGCCTTCGCTCAAGGGTGATTCCACCAGGTCACCTGGCAGTTCCAGCAGCCCTTCATCGAAGAAGCGACCAAACTGGTCGAGCATCGCGGCGCAGGCTTTGCAGTCGTAAAGCAGCGAGTTGATCCCGACCACCGAACCGCCTTTGCGGTACAGCGCCAGTGACGGTAGCTGAACCTGGCCGTCTACCGGCGCAGCAATAATCGCGATGCGTCCCCAGGTCGCCAACGCCGCCACCGATGGCGCCAGCCAGAAGCCGGTGGTGTCGAAGATCACGTCGGCACCGCCACTGAAAAACGCCTGCACTTGCCCGGCCAGCGCATCCGGTTCGCCCAGCACAACGCTGTCGATCCCCTTGGCGGCCAGAGCCTGCTGTTGCTCAGGACGGCGCACCGCGCCCAGCACCTGAGCGCCCAGCACCCGGCCCAGTGCCAGTGCTGCACTGCCGACCGCCCCGTTGCCGCCGATCACCAGCAGCCGGGTATTGGCGCCGACACCGCTGCGCTGCAAGGCATCCCAGGCGGTGGTGTAAGGCACGCCCAGGCTGGCGGCCTGAACAAAGCTCAGCGCCTTGGGTTTGAGCGCCACACCATTGGCCGGCAAGGTCAGCCATTGCGCATGGGAGCCGTCACGGAAGAACCCCGGTTCTTTGCCGGTGCCCCAGACTTGCTGGCCAATCAGACCTTGCGGGCCTTCAACCACTACACCGGCAAAATCCCGGCCCGGCACTCGCGGTAGTACGGTGTACGGGAAGCGGCCCAAGACGTTCTTTACGTCACTGGGATTGAGCCCGGCGGCCTTCACCTGGATCAGCACCTCGCCCTCGGCGGCAACCGGTTGCGGCAGTTCGACATACTCTAAAGCTGCCAGGTCGCCAGTGCGGGAAAATTGCAGTGCGTTCATCAGTAACTCCACTCAGATAGAAGATTCAGGACAGCCAGGCCGTGACCAATTGTTTGCCCATGGGCCAGGCTTTTTCACCGAGCTGCATGCCCAGCAGACCGACCAGTGCCACGGTGGGCGGCGCCGGCGAACGAAAATCCAGCGCGCCGTACAGCACACCGACCGCAATGCCGATGACCAGGGAAATGACAAAGCTCATGGAAGGACTCCGGACCAATCAGGGAATGGCCAGAGTCTAGGGACAGACGCAAAAGGCTACCGGCCAAGGACTTCTGAATTTCGGCCAGCTTGGTAGTCTGGTGTCTATGAGAGGCGGCGATTGAAGGCGTCTGGCATAACAATCAAGAGCCGTTACCAACCGCCCGACTTCCGGGGTAATCAGGGTCGGGACAGTTGTCCCGTAGCCATGAGGTCTGCTACGACCCCATCCCATACTGCGAAGGCGCCACCCCCAGTTCCCGACGGAACATGTCGCTGAAGCTGCTTGGTGAGTAGCCCAGGCGGTGGGCGATGCTGCTGACAGCCTGACCCTGGATCAGGCTGGCTACGGCGGTGGCCAGTTGTACCTGGCGACGCCATTCGGCAAAGCCCATACCCAGAGCAGCCCGGAACAGGCGGGCCAGGGTGCGCACGCTGGCACCGGCGCTCTCTGCGTGTTGCTCGAAAGGAATGTCCAGCGAGGGCTCGTCAATCACCGCCTGACAGAGGTTCATAAGGCGGCGGTCGGCGCCGTCCGGCATGGGGATGCGGATCAGCGAACGGCGGGCGCGGGCCAGTTCGAGCAACGCCAGATTGACCAAAGCATCGTAGTAGTCAGGTTCAGCTTCACGGTCCAGCGCGACCAGACTGATGATCAGCTCGCGCAGCAGGCTGCCCACTTCGAACACCTGCACGGTCTTTTCAAGAGTCAGGGCAATGGCCGGGCGCAGGTAGATATTGCGCATTTCCAGATCCGAGACCACACGAATGCCATGCTCGACACCCGGCGGCAACCAGACCGCGCGTTGAGGTGGGACCAGCAGCGCCTCCCGAGGCGTCTCGACCCACATCACGCCTGACGAGGCATACAGCACCTGGCCCCATACATGCTGGTGCGGCTCGATATACAGCCCGCGCGGGTAGGTGCGCGCCAGCGGCTGAACAGGAATCGCGGTGTCGGTCAGGTCAGGCGGTGCGGCAAGGGCCATGGAAGTTATCGCAGCCAGTGAACAATGACGCATGGTAACCAAAATTCTGACCGTACTCGCCATCTGACCCTTCGATTGTCTCCTTCAGGGTGACAGTAAAACGCTTTTCAGCCGATTTATCCCGTCCAGGTAAATCCTTAATCTGTGTCCAAGTTGAACGCAACGCCACTTACCTCAAACTTCTCAGATAAAGGATCTACCCCATGGCCAACTTCACCTACAACCGCCTGAACAAAGACGACGCCGCTGTACTGCTGATCGACCATCAGACCGGCCTCATTTCGCTGGTGCAGGACTTCTCGCCCAACGAGTTCAAGAACAACGTGCTGGCGCTGGGTGACCTGGCCAAATTCTTCGAGCTGCCAACCATCCTCACCACCAGCTTCGAGCAAGGCCCCAACGGCCCGCTGGTGCCGGAGCTCAAAGAGCAGTTCCCGGATGCGCCGTACATTGCCCGCCCTGGCCAGATCAACGCCTGGGACAACGAAGATTTCGTCAAGGCGATCAAGGCCACCGGCCGCAAGCAACTGATCATCGCCGGTGTCGTCACCGACGTGTGCGTGACCTTCCCGGTGCTGTCGGCCCTGGAAGAAGGTTTTGAAGTGTTCGTGGTGACCGATGCTTCCGGCACCTTCAATGAAACCGTGCAACAGGCCGCGTGGAACCGCATGAGCCAGGCTGGCGCCCAACTGATGAACTGGTTCTCGGTGGCGTGTGAGCTGCACCGCGACTGGCGCAACGATATCGAAGGCTTGGGCAACCTGCTGAGCCAGCGCATTCCCAACTACCGCAACCTGATGAACAGCTACTCGGCGCTGACCTCCCGTTAACAGCATCAATTCCTCAGCCCCTGCCGACGCCAGTCCGCAGGGGCTTTACCGTTTAACTGCATTGGGAAGGCAACCTTTATCAACCGCTATCCTTGTGACACCCTGTTCATCAGCCATGGCTACAGAAAGGAATGCCCTGATGCGTCTGTGTGTTTTTTGCGGTTCGAGTGCCGGCAGCGACCCGGTGTATATGGATCAGGCGACCCGTCTGGGTGAAGCGCTGGCCCGTGCGGGTATTGGCCTGGTGTATGGCGGGGCGTCGGTGGGCCTGATGGGCGCAGTGGCTGATGCCGCATTGGCCAATGGCGGTGAAGTGATCGGTGTGATCCCCCAGGCGCTGAAGCAGAAAGAGATCGCCCACCCTGGCCTGCAGGACTTGCGTGTGGTCAATTCCATGCACGAACGCAAAGCGCTGATGGCCGAATTGTCAGACGGCTTCATCGCCATGCCGGGCGGCGTCGGCACCCTCGAAGAGCTGTTTGAGGTGTGGACCTGGGCGCAGCTTGGCTACCACGAAAAACCTTGCGCGCTGTTCAACGTGCACGGCTTCTATGATGGCCTGTCAGCCTTCCTGACGCATGTGGTGAACCAGGCCTTTCTCAAGGATGAACACCGCCAGATGGTGATCGTCAAAGACGACGTCGCCGGGCTGCTTGAGGCCATCGAGAACTACCAGCCGCCCAAAGTGGTGAAGTGGATCAAGAAGGATGAGCAGACTTAACAGCCAGTTAAAGCCCCAGCAACCCCGGCAGCTCACTGATATCGCTGATCTGTCGGTAGCCATAGATGCTGTTGGCCGGCTGTTCGTGCCCGCGCGCGACAAATACCTTATGGGTGATGTTCATGTCGTGGGCAGGAAACAGGTCGTAGCGAAAGCTCGATGACACATGCAGCACGTCCTGCGGGCCACAGCCCAGGTTATCCAGCATGAACTCGAACGCTGCCAACCGCGGCTTGTAAGCCTGCGCCTGCTCGGCGGTGAAGACCTTGTGAAACGGCGCACCGAGTTTGCCGACGTTGGACATGATCTGACTGTCGCTGGCGTTAGAGAAGATCACCAACGGAATTTCGCTCGCGATTTTCGCCAGCCCGGCAGGCACATCAGGATGCGGCCCCCACTCGGGTATCGCATCGTAAAGTGCCTGGCCTTCACCCCGGTAGTCGATACCCCAGCGCTTGCAGGTACGGGCCAGGGCTTGCTTGATGATCTGATCATAAGGCACCCACTCACCTTTGACCTGATCGAGGCGGTAGGCCGCGAAGTCCTTGATGAAGGCGTCCATACGCTCGACAGGCACCCGGTCAGCGAACATCTGCCGGGTCATGGGGCTCATCTGAAAGTGCGTCAGCGTGCCGTAGCAGTCGAAGGTGACGAATCTTGGGCGTAGAACGCTCATGGTCAGAACTCCTTGCAAGGCCTGGCGGCTATTTCCCGGACTGCTCCAGGTAGTCAGTAAGAAAGTGCTGGGCATTGCCCTGGCTGGACAGTCCCTCGTCATAGCCCACCGAAGCGGTCTGCGCTTCGCCCGGCAGATACAGCTCGCCATAGTTGCCCTGAACGATCAGCGCGACATACTTCTTGCCATCAACTTGCGTGGAATAGCGGGTGTCCTTGCTGGTCTTCTCGACGGTCATCTGCTGGATGCGCTTGTCCCAGTCGTGATCCACACCCTCGATCTGCACCAGCGCCTGGTTGGCCGAACGCTCGGCATAGCGCAGCGTCCACACCTTCACCCCTTGCGTGCCCGAGTAAGCCACCACCCGGTCAGCAACCTGCGGCCGCGCCGTATCGTTATCAGCCATCGCACCCGTGGTGATGCACAAGCCCAGCATCAGCGCTGCCCAGTTCCTTGTTACCAACATCGTTTTCGTCCTTCTATTGCGGGAAAATATGCTTAGCCGGATGAGACAGCGTTGCTGGAGAAAAGCTCCGTATGAGGTCTTTAGACACCTGTGAGTTGCGACTCGCATCAAGCAAACTGCGGCCCGACCTTCGAGCCCCTGAAAGACTACATCTTGCTAAGTTTTTTCTTATCTAAACATAGGCATTTCCTACGTTTATAGCTGCCTCTTCATCTGTCACAGCTTTCAGCCGCCCTCTAATATCCATTTCTCTGGAAAAGAGCCTTCAGGGCTATTGAGCAGCACACACCTATTCTCCTGCGGCAGCTCGCACTTCAAAAGGTACGCCAGAGGCGTATACTCGTATATGATTTTTATCGAGACACCTGTATTTACAAAGCGCGCTAAAGAACTGCTTGAAGACGCAGAGTACGGTGATCTACTGAAGGACCTCCTAAAAAACCCCTCAAAGGGCGTGTTGATTGAGGGAACCGGGGGTATCCGAAAGATTCGCGTCGCCTCAAGAGGTCGCGGCACACGTGGCGGTGCAAGGGCTATCTACTATCACTTCGTTTCAGCGTCCAGGATCGCCATGCTTATGATCTATGCGAAGAATGAAAAACACGATCTGAGCTCGGACGAACGAAAAGCATTGAAAACCATCATCGACGGATGGAGTTAACCATGAGCAAATTTTTCGATGAATTAATGGAAAGCGTCCAGCAAATGGATGGGATCATTCGTGGAGAAAAAGCAGCGTCGCGCGAGTTCACGGTGGACGCACTGCAGGTCAAAGAGATACGCCGCTCAACCGGCCTGTCTCAAGCGAAATTCGCTGCAATGATCGATGTGCAGATAGGCACGTTGCGTAACTGGGAACAGGGCCGTCGTGAGCCCGCAGGACCTGCACGTGCACTACTGAAAGCTATTCACAACGATCCCCAGAACGTTCTCAAGGCCCTTGCTGGCTGAGCATGGGCTTCAGGATTTTCGCTCTGCACAATCAGTTCTCAAGAATTAATGCCGATCAGTTAAGCGATTTCGGACCTGGCCAGGTCCCGGTGGGAGCCGACCTTGGTCTGGGCGGCACGCCAACGAAAGGGCCAGTAAAACCGCTACATCTGTTGTGGATGTAATGCCGCTTTCACGAGCGAGCTCGTTCCCACAGAACCCGCGCTGCCCTTGGCTGATCGGCATCAGTTCTCAAGAATCAGCTTATAGAATTTGCTATCCACCGCCATCAACGGAAAGCTCGCCGGCAAGCTGTCCTTGGCCACCTCAATGAAACCGTGCTTTTCATAGAAACGGTGGGCCGCGAGGAATTTGTCGGTGGTCCCCAGCAAGACCTCTTTCACGCCTTTACTCCTGGCGCCGTCGAGCAACTCGGCCAACAGCTTCGCAGCCACGCCCAATTCACGACCGCGATAAGCTGCGGCCACGAACATCTTGCGCAAGGCGGCCTGGCCTTGGCCGATGTCTTTGAGGCCAATGGTGCCAACCACCGTACCAGCCTGCTTCGCGACCCAGAAATCACCGGTGCCGCGCTGGTAGAAATCCACAATAGCAGCAAGGTCTGGCTGATCTGCTGCAGTGATGGCGATGCCGAACTCCTGCTGCTGGATCGGCACGATGACATCGATCACGCCTTGTTGGTCCTGGGGTTGAAAACGCTGGATCTGGATGCTGGAGGTCGTCAAAGGTCTGTCCTGCTGCTCGCCGAGTGAGTGAAAAGCATTGTTTCAGAGCTTTTACTGTCGCCGCAAATGAACAAAGACACCCTTTGAAATGGGCTGAAATTCAGACCGGAAAAAAGTTTGTTTAATTACGACATGTAGTTTTCAGCGTGCGACACAGCAGGCGCTCAGAGGCGTCAGACCCTCGCTGCAGAGAAGCTTGTCTCATAAAAAAACCGCCCCGAAGGGCGGTTTCTTGTTAAGCCAGCTGAAATTACAGCTGTGGACCGGCCGCCTTGATGGCGTCGCTCACCTCGAACTTCTTGAAGTTCTCGATGAACAGGCCAGCCAGGCCTTTGGCCGCCTGGTCGTAGGCCGCTTTGTCTTCCCAGGTGTTACGTGGGTTGAGCAGAACGGTTTCGACACCTGGAACGACTTTAGGTACGTCCAGGTTGATGATGTCCAGGTGCTCGGTCTCGGCACCGATCAGCGCGCCGCTCTGAATCGCTGCAATCACGCCACGAGTGGTCGGGATGTTGAAGCGCTTGCCGACACCGTAGCCACCGCCGGTCCAGCCGGTGTTGACCAGATAGACCTTGGAGTTGAAGCCACGGATACGCTTGATCAGCAGCTCAGCGTAAACGCCAGCCGGACGCGGGAAGAACGGTGCGCCGAAGCAGGTGGAGAAGGTCGACTTGATGCCGGCGCCCGAACCCATTTCAGTCGAGCCAACCAGTGCGGTGTAGCCGGACAGGAAGTGATAGGCAGCCTGCTCTTCGCTGAGGATCGACACGGGCGGCAGTACGCCGGTCAGGTCGCAGGTCAGGAAGATCACCGCGTTGGGCTCGCCGCCCAGGTTCTTCGGTGCGCGTTTTTCGATCAGCTCGCGCGGGTAGGCCGCACGGCTGTTCTGGGTCAGGCTGTCGTCGGCGTAGTCGGCTTTCTTGGTGGTCGGGTCCAGCACCACGTTTTCCAGGACGGCGCCGTGCTGGATGGCTTTCCAGATGACGGGCTCGTTCTTCTCGGACAGGTCGATGCACTTGGCATAGCAACCGCCTTCGATGTTGAACACTACGCCCTCGCCCCAACCGTGCTCGTCGTCACCGATCAGGTAACGGCTTTCGTCCGCCGACAGGGTGGTTTTGCCAGTGCCGGACAGGCCGAAGAACAGGGTCACGTCGCCCTCTTCGCCCATGTTGGCCGCACAGTGCATTGGCAGCACGTCAGCTTCAGGCAGCAGGAAGTTCTGCACCGAGAACATGGCTTTTTTCATTTCACCGGCGTAACGCATGCCAGCGATCAGAACCTTCTTGGCCGCGAAGTTGATGATCACGGTGCCGTCGGAGTTGGTGCCGTCACGCTCTGGCTCACAGACGAACCAAGGGGCGTTGAAGATCTGCCACTCGTCCTTGGCGCCTTCGTTGTACTGCTCAGGGTTGATGAACAGGCAACGGCCGAACAGGTTGTGCCACGCGGTCTCGGTGGTCATCTTGACCGGCAGATAGTGAGCGGGGTCAGAACCGACATGGACATGAGAAACAAAACGCTCGCGCTCGCCCAGATAGGCGCCAACGCGGTCCCACAGCGCGTCGAACTTGTCGGCCGGGAACTTGCGGTTGATCGGGCCCCAGGCAATAGCATCCTGAGTACCTGGCTCTTCAACGATGAAACGGTCCACCGGAGAGCGACCAGTACGGTGGCCGGTTCTCACTACCAGTGCGCCAGTGTCGGCGAGTTCGCCTTCGCCACGGGCAAGGGCTTCCTTGACCAGGTCGTCGATGCTCAGGTCGGTGTACACAGCGTTCTTGGTTTGCGTCATGAGGGTCCCCATCGGCGGAATGCCGAGTGTTCCAAACGGTTTTTGTAGTAAAAAAACAAGCACTACTACAGCCAAAAGTGGGCCGGATTATGCCAGAAATGCCCGGAAATGATAGAACCCTCCGGTCAGAACGTTATGAACGTGCTTGATCGTGTTCTGGAGGGTTCTATCGCCAGCAAAGTCAGTGGCGAGTAGTGGACGGCGAGTCGACGCCACCACCAGCAAACAGCTGAGTGACATCCGTGGAGTCGAACAGATAGCGTTCGTTACAGAACTGGCAGTCGATCTCGATGGCTCCGCCGTGCTCCTTGACCAGCTGCTGGGCGTCTTGCTCGCCCAGGCTGATCAGGGCGCTGCCGGAGCGCTCGCGTGAGCAACTGCAGCGGAAAGTGATCGGCTGCGTGTCAAACAGTCGCACCTGCTCCTGGTGATAGAGGCGGTGCAGCAGGGTCTCGTTATCAACCCCCAGCAGCTCTTCATCGCTCAGGGTATTGGCCAGGGTGACAACATGCTCCCAACTGGCAGCGCGCTCATCGGCATCGGTGATGCGCGCAACCGGCAGTTGTTGCAGCAAAAAGCCACGGGCGTTCTGGCCGTCGGCCTTGAGCCAGAAGCGTGTGCCAAGCTGCTCGGACATCACAAAGTAGCTCGACAGGCTTGCCGACAGATCGACACCGTCCAGCGCCACGATGCCCTGGTAGCGCTTGCCGTGCCGTGGATCGATGGTCATGGCCAGCGAGCCTTCAGGCATCAGTTGCTGCAAGCCGGTGGTCGCGTCAGTAATCAGCGCTTCGTCATAGCGGGCAATGCCGCGCAGTTCACGTTCGCTGGAGCATTCGACCATCAACAGCGGCACTGCGCCGCTGGAGCGCGCCTGCAGGGTCAGCAGGCCGTCGAACTTCAAGGTGCCGACCAGCAGCGCCGCCGCAGCCATCAGTTCGCCCAACAGACGCGCGACAGGCGCCGGGTACGGATGCCGGGCCAGCACTTCAGCGTAACTGCTGTGCAGGGCGACCAGCTCGCCGCGAACATCGCTCTCGTCAAAGATGAAGCGCTGGGTGAAGTCTTTTACAGGAGATTCAGACATAAAAGGGATAGGTTCTGATAAGAGTGAATGGCCAACAGTTTACCAGCAGAACCGGCATGCAACTGAAACCGGCTCAACCGCCCGAGCTGTCATGAAAGCGATCCAGTTGCCGACGTTGCTTCTTGTTCGGCCGCCCGTCAGTCATCACGCTCAGATTGCCGGCCTTGCGCTGGGCAGCCGCCGCCTCGCGATTGGCGATGCTTTGCGCGGTTTCGCGGTACAGGGCCTGGGCCTCGGGCGCGCCGCGCCGGACCACCGACAGCGCCTCGACCACCACAGTCCGCTCGTCAAAACCGGTACGGATCTGGAATTCATCGCCTACACGCGGTTCTTTGCCGGGCTTGCAACGTTCGCCCCGGCAGTGCACCTTGCCACTCTCGATCGCTGCCTTGGCCAGGGCACGGGTCTTGTAGAAGCGTGCCGCCCATAGCCATTTGTCGAGACGAACCTTGTCGTCGTCTTCTGCCTTTTGCGCCATCTGAATTTCTCATCTGCATGGCAATCTGAAGCATAACCAGGCCTGATACCTGAGCGCTCGCCACGATTGCCGGCGTTATTGGATCTGGGTCAGCAACGAACATGAAGTAACCGAACCCGGCTTGTCAAAACCACTCATCAAGAATCTGATAGAGCCGCTCACCCTTTGCCACTGGAGGATGTCATGACAAAGTTTCCGGATTCATTGACAGCCCCAAGACGCGGTTGTCAGGGGTGCACTGGCAGTCCAGCTCTGGGCTTCGACTTTGAGTATGCCTACCAACCGATCGTCGACCTGCGTGATCACTCAGTGTTTGCCCATGAAGCGTTGATACGCGGCCCCAATGGCGAGAGCGCACAAAGCGTGCTCGCTCAGGTCAACGACCAGAATCGCTACCGCTTCGACCAGAGTTGCCGTACCGCCGCTATCGCCGGCGCCGCCAGCATTGGAATGACCGAGCGCCTGTCGATCAACTTTCTGCCCAACGCGGTCTATCGTCCGGAGCTGTGCATCCGCAGCACTCTGGAGGCGGCGCGGCAGCACAATTTTCCGCTGGACAGGCTGATCTTCGAAACAGTCGAAGTCGAACATGTGGACAACGTGAAGCATTTGCAGAATATTCTGCGCGAGTATCAGGCGTTCGGCTTCATGACCGCCATCGACGACTTTGGCGCAGGCTATGCTGGGCTCAAGCTGCTGGCGGATTTTCAACCCGACCTGATCAAGCTCGACATGGACCTGATTCGTGACATTCATCTCGACCGGCCCCGTCAGGCCATTGCCCGTGCGGTGCTCAGCATGTGCACAGAGCTCAATATCATGGTGATTGCCGAAGGCATCGAGCATGTGGAGGAAAGAGACTTTCTCGCCGATTGCGGCGTTTTTCTGATGCAGGGTTACTTGTTTGCCAAACCTGCGTTCAAAGCCATGGCCCAGATTCGTCCCGAGGCCTGGCAGAAGTCCTGAGTAGTACGGAAATC
The DNA here is from genome assembly GCF_000829415.1 of Pseudomonas sp. StFLB209. NCBI lineage: Bacteria > Pseudomonadati > Pseudomonadota > Gammaproteobacteria > Pseudomonadales > Pseudomonadaceae > Pseudomonas > Pseudomonas sp. StFLB209. Next base: position 1,553,136 of record NZ_AP014637.1, read on the forward strand.
GCCTTGAAGACATTCGATCATCTGACAGTAATCGGCCTGCGCGAGTGGGTGGCGCTGCCCGATCTGGGGGTAGCCGGCCTGCGGGCAAAAATCGACACCGGGGCCAGCACTTCAAGCCTGCACGCCACCGAGATCGAGCCTTTTGAACGCGACGGCCAGAAGTGGGTGCGCTTCAACGCGCACCTGGGCACGGTGGTGCAGTTGCGTCACCGACGCTGTGAAGCACCGTTGGTGGCCATGAAGACCATCAAGAGCTCCAACGGCCATGCACAGGTCCGTTACGTGATACGGACCACCCTGGCTTTGGGTGATCGCGTCTGGCCGGTGGAATTCACCCTGGCCTGTCGCAAGTCGATGCGTTATCGGCTGCTTTTGGGTTCCAACGCTCTGATCGACGGCCAACTGGTGGTCAATCCGGGCATTACATACGTACAAGACAAGCCGGTGTTCCCGGCCTCTACTCCCTCAGGTGCTGCATGAAGATCGCTGTGCTTTCGCGTAACCCGCGTCTGTATTCCACCCGCCGCCTGGTTGAAGCCGGTATCGAGCGCGGCCATGAAATGGTGGTGATCGACACCCTGCGCGCCTACATGAATATCGCCAGCCACAAGCCGCAGATTCACTATCGCGGCAAGCCGCTGGAAGGCTTCGATGCGGTGATTCCACGCATTGGCGCCTCGGTGACGTTCTATGGTTGTGCAGTGCTGCGCCAATTCGAAATGATGGGTGTGTTCCCGCTCAACGAATCAGTGGCAATCGCCCGTTCCCGAGACAAGCTGCGCTCTTTGCAGTTGTTGTCGCGGCGCGGCATTGGCCTGCCGGTCACCGGCTTTGCCCACTCACCAGACGACATTCCCGACCTGATCCGGATGGTCAACGGTGCACCGCTGGTGATCAAGGTACTGGAAGGCACCCAGGGGATCGGCGTGGTGCTGTGTGAAACCGTGTCGGCCGCCGAGTCGGTGATCGAGGCGTTCATGGGCCTCAAGCAGGACATCATGGTCCAGGAATACATCAAGGAAGCCGGTGGCGCGGATATCCGCTGCTTCGTGGTCGGCGACAAGGTCATCGCCTCGATGATGCGCCAGGCCAAGGCCGGCGAATTCCGCTCCAACCTGCACCGGGGCGGCACCGCCAGCCTGATCAAGATCACCCCTGAAGAGCGCATGACCGCCCTGCGCGCCGCCAAGGTCATGGGCCTGTCAGTGGCCGGCGTCGATATCTTGCGTTCCAATCACGGCCCGCTGGTGATGGAGGTGAACTCCTCACCGGGCCTGGAAGGCATCGAGACCACTACCGGCAAGGACGTCGCCGGGATGATCATCGAACACCTGGAGAAAAACAGCGGCCCCAACCTGACCCGCACCAAGGGCAAGGGCTGAGACAGGACCGACACGGGGCCAGCGTAGGACCGGCGTAGGACCGGCTTCAGCCGGGAAGCTTTTATTCCCCACGGCTATGGGTGAAGGAAAAGCTTCGGGGCTGAAGCCCCTCCTACACCGCGTCTCTTGGCAGCATCAGGCCCAGCGGCAGGCGGACACGAGCTTCCAGGCCGCCGCCGGAGCGGTTGCGCAGTTCTACGTTGCCGCCGTGCATCGCCGCGATACGTTTGACGATGGCCAGCCCCAGGCCAGTGCCCTTGCCGCTGCGAGCGCGGTCGCCGCGGATGAACGGGTTGAAGATGATTTCCAGCTCCGACGGGTCAATACCCGCACCCCGGTCCAGAACGCTGAGCACGACATAAGGGGCACCGTTATCGCCCGAGACGTAGGCTGCCACTTCGATGCCGGTGCCGGCATGGTGCATGGCGTTGCCGATCAGGTTGGTCAGCAGACGCTTCATCGACAGCCGACGCAAGGCGAACGGCGGGATCGGCTCTAGACATACCCGAATATGCTCATCGTCGCTGTTGAACGGCTCGACCACTTCACGCACCAGGTGGCCAAGATCGACCTCCTCAACCTCTTCGTCGCGCCCGTCACGAATGAACGCCAGAAACTGGTCGAGAATTGCGTCCATGTCTTCGATGTCGCGGACCATGCCGTCCAGAAACTCGTTCTTTTCGCTCATTTCCAGCGCCAGGCGCAGGCGGGTCAACGGTGTCCGCAAGTCATGGGAAACGCCGGCCAGCATCAGCTCGCGCTCCTGACCGGCCTGCTCAACGTCTTCAGCCATCTGGTTGAAGGCGCGATACACCTCGGTCATTTCGCTCGGCGTATCGCTGATCGGCAGCCTTACGCTGCGCCCCTTGCCAAGCTGGCGGGCGGCAAACACCAGACGTTTGAGCGGCTGGTTGAGCTGGCTGACGAAGATCCAGGCCGAGGCGGTGGAGAGCAAGCCGATGGCCAGGAACCAGCCCAGCACGCTCCAGATTTTCTGGCCGCGCAGCGGGTGTGGATAAAGCGGCACCTTGAGCCAGCCATCCCCCAGGCTCGGCGCGCGCACCCACAGCGCCGGCGGCGCGTGGACACGCAGGCGCACCTCGGTGTCTTCGCCCAGTTCAGCCTGCATCTGGCGCTGATAGATTTCGCTGTAGGGCCAGTGTTGCTCACCCTCGGGCACCCCGCCGCCGACCACCCGGATCAAACCGGCCGCCTCGGCAATGGCCTCCCGATCGTCTTCGTTGGCTGCCCAATAGGCGCGCAGGGTCAGCGCCACGCCGTGGCTGTACTGACGGTCGACCAGCACATCCTCGTTCATCAGCAGGTAGACCAGGGTCAGCGCCTTGGAAAACAGCACGACGATCAGCACCAGCCAAAGGGTGCGCGAGAAGAAGCTTTGCGGAAACCACAGCGGAGTCTTCATAGGTGCAGCGTTCACACTTTGCAGGGCGAGACAGGCTCGCGGTTTCTGTCAATCGAAACGACCGTTGCGCAAAGCCAAAAACGCCGATAACCCTTTACAGGGCTATCGACGCATCAACGGTATCGCGAAACGGGCAGTGAGCTATCAGCGAGCGCCGCTGCCGTCCGGTACAAATACATACCCCACACCCCAGACAGTCTGGATGTAGCGAGGCTTGGACGGGTCCGGCTCGATCAGGCGGCGCAGACGGGAAATCTGCACGTCGATGGAACGCTCAAGGGCATCCCACTCGCGGCCACGGGCCAGGTTCATCAGCTTGTCACGGGTCAGCGGCTCGCGGGCATGCATGACCAGCGCCTTGAGTACCGCAAACTCACCGGTGGTGAGCATGTGCACTTCATCGCCGCGCTTGAGCTCGCGGGTTGCCAGCGACAGTTCGTAGTCACCGAAGGTGACCGACTCTTCTTCACTGCCAGGCGCACCAGGAACGGCAGGCGCCTGGCGACGCAGGACAGCCTTGACCCGTGCCATCAGTTCGTCAGGGTTGAACGGTTTGGCCAGGTAGTCGTCGGCACCCAGCTCCAGGCCCTTGATGCGGCTCAGCTCATCACCCTTGGCGGTCAGCATGATGATCGGCACCTGATTATTCGCCGCGCGCAGCCGGCGGCAGGCGGAAAGGCCGTCTTCACCAGGCAGCATCAGGTCGAGCACCACAAGGTTGAACACCTCACGGGACAACAGGCGGTCCATTTGCTCGACATTGGCTACGGCGCGGGCGCGATAGCCCTTGCTGGTGAAAAAACGCTCCAGCAGGCTGCTCAACCCTGGGTCATCATCGACGATCAGGATTTTTTCGCCTTCGGCATTAAGTGCAGTGCTGCTCATCGGATGCTCCTATATTCACGGGGCGCATTATGGCGTAGCCGGGATGATGCGCATCGTGCGCATTGTTAGCAGATTTTACCGGATGCAGGATAAATGCTGGTGCCTGAACGCCAACAGATGATGCTGTGCATCGTCCAAATCCCCTAACGGGGCCTGGCTGGTTATAATGCGCCGCCCTTTTTCGGGCACTCTTTTAGTCAGGCAATGTCAGACAACGTTCGTTCGCAAACGATGGCAGTTCGCTAGTTATTTTGCTCAGGTGGTCTTATGGACAGCATCAACAGCCGCATCGCCGAGGAACTCGGTGTCCGCCCACTACAGGTCGAAGCGGCCGTAGCACTACTGGATGAAGGCTCGACTGTGCCGTTCATCGCCCGCTACCGCAAGGAAGTGACCGGTAGCCTCGATGACACGCAACTGCGTCATCTGGAAGAGCGTCTGCGCTATTTGCGCGAGCTCGACGAGCGCCGGGTCAGCATCCTTGCCAGCATTGAAGAACAAGGCAAGCTGACCCCGGAGCTGGCCCGCGAAATCAAGCTGGCCGACACCAAGACCCGTCTTGAAGACTTGTACCTGCCGTACAAACAGAAACGCCGCACCAAGGGCCAGATCGCCCTGGAAGCCGGCCTGGGCGAACTGGCCGACGGCCTGTTCAACGACCCCGGTCTGAATCCGGAAAGCGAAGCGGCGCGTTTCGTCGACGCCGAGAAAGGCGTGGCCGATGTCAAAGCGGCGCTCGAGGGCGCCAAATACATCCTCATGGAGCGTTTTGCCGAAGACGCCACCTTGCTCGACAAGCTGCGCGGGTTCCTCAAGCAAGAGGCGGTGTTCAGCGCCCGCGTGGTGCCCGGCAAGGAAGAAGAGGGCGCGAAATTTCGCGACTACTTCGAACACGACGAGCCGCTCAAAAACATGCCTTCGCACCGTGCCCTGGCGATTTTCCGTGGCCGCAATGAAGGCATCCTCAGCGGCACCCTGAAGGTCGGCGAAGAGTTACCCGGCAGCCTGCACCCCTGCGAGCTGATGATCGGCGAGCGCTTCGGCCTGAGCAATCAGAACCGGCCAGCCGATAAATGGCTGGGCGAGGTCGTGCGCTGGACCTGGAAGGTCAAGCTGTACAACCACCTGGAAACCGACCTGCTGGGCGAGTTGCGTGACAGCGCCGAAACCGAGGCGATCAACGTATTTGCCCACAACCTGCATGACTTGCTGCTCGCCGCGCCGGCCGGCCCGCGTGCCACGCTGGGCCTCGACCCGGGCCTGCGTACCGGTTGCAAGGTCGCCGTGGTCGACGCCACCGGCAAGCTGCTCGACCACGCCACGGTCTACCCCCATGTACCGAAGAACCAATGGGATCAGACCCTCGCCGTACTGGGTGCGTTGTGCACCAAGCACTCGGTGGACCTGATCGCTATCGGCAACGGCACCGCCAGCCGCGAGACCGACAAGCTGGCCATTGAGCTGATCAAAAAGTATCCAGCCCTGAAAATGACCAAAATCATGGTCTCCGAGGCCGGCGCTTCGGTGTACTCGGCGTCCGAACTGGCAGCGCGCGAGTTCCCGGACCTCGACGTGTCGATCCGTGGTGCCGTATCGATTGCCCGCCGCTTGCAGGATCCGCTGGCCGAACTGGTGAAGATCGATCCGAAATCCATCGGCGTTGGCCAGTACCAGCACGACGTCTCGCAGCTCAAGCTGGCTCGCGGCCTGGACGCGGTGGTCGAAGACTGCGTGAACGCCGTGGGCGTGGATGTGAACACCGCTTCGGTGGCACTGCTGTCGCGCATTTCCGGCCTGAACGCCACCCTGGCGCAGAACATCGTCAGCCACCGTGATGCCAATGGCGCGTTCAAGACCCGCAATGAACTCAAGAAAGTCAGCCGCCTCGGTGAGAAGACCTTCGAACAGGCCGCAGGCTTCTTGCGTGTGATGAACGGCGACAACCCGCTGGATGCTTCAGCGGTGCACCCCGAGGCTTACCCGTTGGTACAGCGCATTGCCGCGCAGACCGACCGCGACATCCGCTCGCTGATCGGCGACACCGCCTTCCTCAAGCGCCTGGACCCGAAGAAATTCACCGACGAAACCTTCGGCCTGCCGACCGTCACCGACATTCTCAGTGAGCTGGACAAACCCGGTCGTGACCCGCGTCCCGAGTTCAAGACCGCCGAGTTCCAGGAAGGCGTCGAAGACCTCAAGGACCTCAAGCTGGGCATGATCCTCGAAGGCGTCGTGACCAATGTCACCAACTTCGGTGCTTTTGTCGACATCGGCGTGCATCAGGACGGCCTGGTGCACATTTCTGCCTTGTCGGAGAAGTTCATCAAGGACCCGCGTGAAGCCGTCAAGGCCGGCGACGTGGTCAAGGTCAAGGTCATGGAAGTCGACATCCCGCGCAAGCGCGTCGGCCTGTCGATGCGCATGAGTGATACACCGGGCGAGAAAATCGACGGCGCTCGTGGCTCACGTCCGGGCGCTGCACCGCGCCAGACCAGCGCGGCGCCACGCAAGGAAAGCAGCACTGCGGCCCCGGCCAACAACGCCATGGCTTCGCTGTTCGCCAATGCCAAGCAGTTGAAGAAGCGTTGATGGAGATCCCCGAGGCGCTGACCCACAGCCCTTACCTGCGCATGCTCGGTTGCGAAATTCGCAGCCTGGGCGGCGGCGTTGCCGAAGTCGCACTGCCTCTGGAAGCGCACCTGCGCAACCGGGGCAACATGATGCATGGCGGGGCCATTTTCAGCCTGGTCGACATCGCCATGGGCCTGGCCTGCTCCAGCGCCCACGGCTTCGAGCAGCGCAGCGTGACCATCGAGTGCAAGATCAACTATGTGCGCGGGGTCAGCGAGGGCGAGGTGCTGTGCGTTGCCAGAGTCCTGCACGCTGGGCGCAGGACCCTGGTGGTAGAAGCCGAGGTGCTGCAGGCCGACAAACTGATCGCCAAGGCGCAGGGCACCTTCGCGATTGTCTGAGCGCCTGCCTGGCTCTTGGCAGACCTGACCGGTACGCAAGATCTGCGTCAGGGTAACCGCCACGCCCGACTCGGGCGTGGCGTTTTTTAGCTGGTAAAGATCGTAGGCAATCTAGCTGTACCCCCTCTGTTTAGGGTAATTTGCCGCTAATCCTGTCAAAAAAGTCGACAAATCGACTGCATGGCAAGCAACCGTGAATCTTGAGCCGGCGTTAAAGACCCAACCAGGCGACAACGCCAGTTCCTTTCTTCACCCTTGTAGACCGTCGGCTCTACCCCCATATGTGGGCGACCGATGTGTGAAGGAATCCACCTTGAGCGAATTTCTCAACCGCCGCCTGGCCGTGCTTGGCGAACGCACCAACCTCCCATTGCTGGGACAGTGCCTGCACGGAATCGAACGTGAATGCCTGCGCGTCACCGACCAGGCCGAACTGGCCCAGACCCCGCACCCGCAGGCGCTAGGCTCGTCGCTCACCAATGAGCAGATCACCACCGATTATTCCGAATCGCTCCTGGAGTTCATCACACCGGCGCTGAAAAACCCGGCAGATACCCTGGACAGCCTGGAAAAGATTCATCGCTTCGTTTACAGCAAGCTCGGTGACGAGTTGCTGTGGAGCCCGTCGATGCCATCGCCGCTGCCCGCCGAAGAAGCTATTCCGCTGGCGTATTACGGCACCTCGAACATCGGCAAACTCAAGTACGTGTACCGCAAGGGTCTGGCGCTGCGCTATGGCCGCACCATGCAGTGCATCGCCGGCATCCACTACAATTTCTCGCTGCCTGAAGCCGCCTGGAGCGTGCTCAAGCAGACCGAGAACTTTGCCGGTGATGACCGCGATTACCAGTCGCACTCCTATATTGCCCTGATCCGCAACTTCCGCCGCTACAGCTGGCTGCTGATGTACCTGTTCGGCGCTTCGCCGGCCCTGGACAAAGGCTTCCTGCGCGGTCGCAGCCATCAGTTACAGGCATTCGACGAGAACACCCTGTACCTGCCGTGGGCCACCAGCCTGCGCATGAGCGACCTGGGTTATCAGAGCGAGGCCCAGGCCGGCCTGACGCCGTGCTACAACGACCTGCAGAGCTACACCGACAGCCTGCGCCGCGCGGTCGCCACGCCTTATGCGCCCTATGTCGCAACCGGTACCCACGATGCCAACGGCGAGTGGGTGCAGCTCAACACCAACGTGCTGCAGATCGAGAACGAGTACTACTCCAACATCCGCCCCAAGCGGGTGACCTACACCGGCGAACGGCCGATCCAGGCGTTGATCGCTCGTGGCGTGCAATACGTCGAGGTGCGCTGCCTGGACATCAACCCGTTTCTGCCGACCGGTATCAATCTGGAGCAGGCGCGCTTCATCGACGCCTTTATCCTGTTCTGCGCGCTGCAAGAGAGTCCGCAGCTGTCCAGCGGCGAATGCGGCAATGCGGGCAACAACTTCCTCAGCGTGGTCAAGGAAGGTCGTCGGCCGGGCCTGCAGCTGCAACGCGGCGGCTCGCCAGTTGAACTCAAGCACTGGGCCACTGAACTGCTGGAAAAGATCGCGCCTATCGCGCAGTTGCTCGACCAGGCCAGCGGCAGCGACGAACACTGTCGTTCACTGATCGCGCAGCAGGCCAAGATAGACGATCCTGAACTGACCCCGTCGGCCCGGATTCTTGCCAGCATGCGCGAGCACAACGATGGCTTCGCGGCCTTCTCGTTGCGCCAGAGCAAGCTCCATGCCCAATACTTCCGCGCTCACCCTCTGAGCACAGAAGATCAGGCGCACTTCGAAAAGCTGGCACAGACCTCGCTGAATGAACAGGCCGAGCTTGAAGCCAGCGAAGAAGTGGTGGATTTCGACACCTTTGTCGGTGCCTATCAGGCGAGCATTCTGTCGATCAGTAATTGATCGATTTTCGCGGCTGTTTTTGTCTTCGCGGCTAAAGCCGCTCCTACAGACGGTTGATATCCGTAGGAGCGGCCGGACGGCGATCCGCTTCAGCCGCGAAATCCTGTTACCGGAAACCCTAAATCGCTTTCTCGAAGATCTTCGAATTACGCTGGTAGTTGTACAGCGATGCCCTGGCGCTGGGCAGGCGGTCGACACTGCTGGGCTCGAAGCCGCGCTCGCGGAACCAGTGGGCGGTACGGGTGGTAAGAACGAACAGCGTGGTAATGCCCAGGGCACGGGCACGGTCTTCGATGCGTTCGAGCAACTCGTCACCGCGACCGCCATGGCGGTACTCGGGATTGACCGCAAGGCACGCCAGCTCGCCCGCCTGGGAGTCGGCAATCGGGTAGAGCGCCGCACAGGCAATGATCATCCCTTCACGTTCGACCACGCTGAACTGCTCGATCTCGCGCTCCAGCACTTCACGCGAGCGGCGGACCAGAATGCCCTGCTCTTCCAACGGCGTGATCAGCTCGATCAGGCCACCGACGTCTTCGATACCGGCTTCACGTACACGCTCGAATTGCTCCTGAGCGACCAGGGTGCCGCCACCGTCGCGGGTGAACAGTTCGGTCAACAGCGAGCCGTTCTCGACGTAGCTGACGATATGGCTACGGCCCACCCCGCCACGGCACGCTTCGGCCGCCGCGTCGAGCAGTTCGGCCTGGTAGCTGCTGCTGCCCAGCCGTTGCAGATGCGCCGGGACCTGCTGCGGACGCAGTTCACGAACCAGCCTGCCGCTGTCGTCCAGCAAGCCTTGTTCGGCGCCGAACAGCAGCAGTTTGTCGGCCCCCAGATCAATCGCCACCCGAGTTGCGACATCTTCACAGGCCAGGTTGAACACCTCACCGGTGGGCGAATAGCCCAGCGGCGACATCAACACGATATGGCGCTCGTCAAGCAGACGGTTGATACCTTTACGGTCGACCCGGCGTACTTCGCCGGTGTGCAGATAATCAACACCGTCGAGCACACCGATTGGCCGGGCAGTGACCAGGTTGCCACTGGTCACCCGCAGGCGCGAGCCCTGCATCGGCGAGTTGGCGATGTCCATCGACAGCTTGGCTTCGATGGCGATGCGCAGGCCACCCACTGCGTCGATCACGCACTCCAACGTCTCGGCATCGGTAATGCGCAGGTCGCGGTGGTAGCGTGGCTGCAGGCCGCGCTGGGCCAGGCGGTTTTCAATCTGTGGGCGGGTGCCATGCACCAGCACCAGACGCACGCCCATACTGTGCAGCAGCACCAGGTCGTGGACGATATTGCCGAAGTTCGGGTGTTCGATCCCGTCGCCGGGCAGCAACACCACAAAGGTGCAGTCCCGGTGGGCATTGATATAAGGAGACGCGTGACGCAGCCAGTTGACGTATTCGGGCATAACCGTAAAAGCCTGTAAAAAGTTGGACGAAAGACAGAAACACGCACAACGCAGTGGTGGTTATCGTCGGAACAGGCCTGGCAACACGCGCAGTCTCCTTATGTTTGTGAATTTGGACCGGAGCGCTTATTGGGGCGTCAGGCAGTAATGTTCAATCAGTTGTCTCAACAGACGCACTGTAGGCTGCAAACGTGACATTTCCAGATACTCGCCCGGCTGGTGCGCACAGGCGATGTCGCCAGGGCCGAGTACCAGCGTCTCGCAGCCAAGCTGCTGAAGATAAGGCGCTTCGGTGCCAAATGCCACCGCTGCGGCCGTATGACCTGTCAGACGCTCGGCCAGCCGGACCAGTTCCGCATCGGCCGGCTGCTCGAACGGCGAGCACTCGGGGAACAGCGGCTGGTAGTCGATGCTGACCTGATGACGCTCGGCCAGCGGTTGTAGTTTCTGACGAATCAGCGAGCGCAAAATTTCGGGGTCCATGCCCGGCAGTGGCCGCAGGTCGAACTCCAGCGAGCACTGGCCACAGATGCGGTTGGGGTTGTCACCGCCATGAATGCAGCCCAGGTTGAGGGTCGGCTGCGGCACGCTGAATTGCGGATTGTGGTACTCGGCCTGCCATTGCGCGCGTAAACCCTTGAGGTCGCTGATCACATCGTGCATCGCTTCCAGCGCACTATGGCCCAGACGCGGATCGGAGGAATGGCCGCTGCGCCCGAGGATATCGATACGCTCCATCATCACGCCTTTGTGCAGACGAATCGGTCGCAGCCCGGTCGGCTCGCCGATCACCGCCCCACGTCCCAGAGGCCGCCCCGCCTCGGCCAGGGCACGGGCCCCGGCCATCGAGCATTCTTCGTCACAGGTGGCCAGAATCAACAGCGGCTGCTTGAACGGCTGGTCCAGCAGAGGCAGTACCGCCTCGATGATCAGCGCGAAGAAGCCTTTCATGTCGCAGCTGCCCAAGCCGACCCAGCGACCGTCAACTTCTGTGAGCTTCAGCGGATCGGTCTGCCACAGGGCCTCGTCATAGGGCACGGTGTCGCTGTGCCCGGCCAGCACCAGACCGCCAGGGCCACTGCCGTAGGTGGCGAGCAGGTTGAACTTGCCGGGCGAAATGGTCTGGATTTCACAGGCGAAGCCCAGTTCATCGAGCCAGCCGGCCAGCAGGTCGATGACCGGCCGGTTGGACTGATCCAGCGCCGGCTGGGTGCAACTCACCGAGGGGGTGGCGATCAGCGCAGCGAACTGCTCTTTCATGGATGGCAAAGGCATGGATGACGGTTCCTTGAGGCTTGCGGACCATCATAGGGGTATAACGCGTCAGGAATAAACCGCCTGCGTCCTGTAAACTACAGCGCTTCGCCGCCATGCCCATGGCTGCCCGTTCACCAGCACCCGCGTTTGGATCGCCCCGGCCATGCAGAAAGAAACCGAAATCAAACTCCGCGTCAGCCGCGAGACCCTCGCCGCCCTGCGCGATCACCCCCTGCTGAAAAAACGCAACAAGAGTGGCTGGGAGCGCCTGGAACTGACCAACCAGTATTTCGACACCCCGGAGCGCGATCTGGCCCGGGCCAAGGTCGCGCTGCGCATCCGTCGCGATGGCGAGCAACTCATCCAGACCCTCAAGACCCGTGGCCAGAGCGTCGCCGGGCTGTCCGAGCGCAATGAATTCAACTGGGATATCGCCAAACCCAAGCTGGACCTGAAAAAGCTCGACGGCCAATGCTGGCCCGAGCAACTGGCCGAACTGGACAAGAAAACCATCAAACCGCTGTTCACCACCGACTTCGTGCGTGAAAAAGCCGAAATCGCCTGGGGCCGTGGCAAGGCCAAGGTGGTGATTGAAGCCGCCCTGGATCTGGGTCAGGTGGTGGCCGGCAAGCAGAAAGAAGAAATCTGCGAGCTGGAGCTGGAACTGCGCGAAGGCGAGCCTGACGCATTGCTGGAACTTGCCGCCGAGCTGGCCGCCAGCCTGCCATTGATGCCATGCGATATCAGCAAGGCCGAGCGCGGCTATCGCCTGTTCGACGCCGGCAGTTATTCGCTGAGCCTCAAGGCTCCGCAACTGACGGCCGAAACCAGCCTGGACGACGCCTACACTGCCCTGGCCTGGCACCTGCTGGGCAGCAGCCAGCGGCTGGCCGAGCAGTACCGTTTCAACGGCCACTGGCGCCTGCTGCAAGAGTGGGTCGGGCTGCTGGCTGAGCTGCGCGCCCTGACCGGCAGCCTGGGCCAGTGCGCCCCGCGCAGCACCACCAACAGCCTGCGAACTGCACTGGATGCGCTGCTCGAAGACTGGCGCCCGCTGGTCCAGGCCGGCCAGGAAGATGCTGACGTGCGTAGCGCCGCCCACGAGCAGTTCCTTGAAGAGCTGCAAGACACGCGCTGGGGCGAATTCTCGCTGAGCACCTCACGCTGGCTGCTGGCTCGCGGCTGGACCGTCGAGCGCAACAAGCGCGGCGCACGCCTGGGCGTCGTGCCGCTGGGCAACTGGCTGCCGACCCTGCTGGCCGCCGAGGCCAGCGCACTGCAACTGGACCGCTACCAGCAGCAACCTGAAGACCTGGCCGAGCAATTGCCGCGCATCGAGCGCATCCAGGTCTGGCTGCACTGGGCCCGTGGCGTGCTGGAACTGCCCGAGCTGGATCGCCTGTACGGCGAGTTGAACAAGCTGGAGCAACTGGCCAACCAGGACATCAGCGACGAAGTGCTTGCCGAACGTGTCAGCCAGGCGCTGATCGTCACCCAGACCAAGGCCTGGAGGCAGTTGTTGCGCGGCTGAGGGTCCTGCCGCTCAACGTCCTAACGGTAAACTGGTGGTGGATTTGATCTCCGACAGGGCCACGATCGAATTCACTTCCTGGATCCCAGGGACCATCGACAGCTTGTCGAAGAAAAACTTCTCATAGGCTTCGATATCAGCGGTGACGATGCGCAACAGAAAGTCCACCGCCCCCATCAGCACGTAACACTCCAGCACCTCAGGAAACTCACGGATCGCGTCGGTGAATTCGGCAAAATTCGAACGGCCATGGGCATTGAGTTTCACTTCGGCAAAGATCTGCGTGTCCAGACCAATCTTCTTGCGGTCCAGCAGGGTCACCTGACGGCGGATCACCCCTTCATCCTTGAGCCGCTGAATGCGTCGCCAGCACGGTGATTGTGACAGCCCTACCTGCTCGGCAACCTGCGCACTGGACAGCGAAGCGTCCTCTTGCAGCAGCTTGAGGATCTTGCGGTCATAGGCATCCAGCTCAGTGTGCATAAACAATTCTCTTTGATAGCTAATCTTGCTTTATCAATCCAAAATAAAGCCTGCAACCGCGATCATAGACCAGTATTTTCCCGATACGCATGCAAGAATTTCCTCACTTGCCCAGGAGACTCACGCATGTCCAGCCTCGAAGCCTTTCCCGCTCCCGCCCACCGTCCAGATAGCTGGGCCGCCGGTAATGTTCATTGCTGTGTCCGCTACCGGGTGCTGGCCGATGCCCAACCGGCGCTGTTGTGTCAGGTCCTGAACCTGCTCGCCATGCAGTATCTGGTGCCTCTTGAGGTCAATGTGCTGCGCCAGGACGACTGCCTGCGAATCGACGTGGCCGTCGACGGCCTGAGCGGGCATCGCGCGCAGGTCATCGGCGAAAAAATGCGTAACCTGATCGACGTCGAATCGGTCCAGTTACACAGGCTCGAACAGCCGCCGCAGCTGGCTCATGCAGCGGCATTGATCAGCGCGTGAGGGGGTAACACAAGACATTCCTGTTCACACAAGGGGGATAACACTGGCACCCTTGGGGTCTACGCTTGGATCAATTCCCGGACTCGCCCAAGGAACCTGCATGGCTGTTCACGCCCATACCCCAACAGACCGCTGGCTCGACCTGAACGATCTGTTGCGCGAGCTGGTCGCACAGAATCATCTGAGCCAGACCGATGCCGAGGCGGCTGTCACCCAACGCCGCAGTGCCGCGAATATTCAGTTGCATCCGCTGGAATTTCTGGCCACCCAGCAATTCGACGACCTGGCGCGGCCGGGGCGCAAACTCGATCTGGAAACACTCACCGCCTGGCTCGCCGAGCAATGCGGCCAGCCATACATGCGCATCGACCCGCTGAAGATCAACGTGGCAGCCGTCACACCATTGATGTCCTATGCCTTTGCCCAGCGCCACCGGATTCTGGCCGTGGCCGTGGATCGCGAGGCGGTGACCATCGCCAGCGCCCAGCCCTATGTCAGCTCCTGGGAAGCCGACCTGTCACACGTACTCAAGCTGCCAATCAAGCGGGTAGTCGCCAACCCGGTCGATATCCAGCGCATGACCGTCGAGTTTTTCCGTCTGACCCGCTCGGTCAGCGGTGCCACGGCCACTGATCAGAAAATCAGCAATCTGGGCAACTTCGAACAATTGCTCAAACTCGGCTCCAGCGATCAGGAGCCCGATGCCAACGATGCGCATATCGTCACCATCGTCGACTGGCTGTTTCAATACGCATTCCAGCAACGCGCCAGCGATATCCATATCGAACCACGCCGGGAAAGCGGCACCGTGCGTTTTCGCATCGACGGCGTGCTGCATAACGTCTATCAATTCCCGCCGCAGGTCACCATGGCGGTGGTCAGCCGCCTGAAAAGCCTGGGCCGGATGAACGTCGCAGAAAAGCGCAAACCCCAGGATGGCCGGGTCAAGACCAGCACCCCGGATGGCAATGAGGTCGAACTGCGCCTGTCGACCCTGCCCACCGCGTTCGGTGAAAAACTGGTGATGCGGATCTTCGACCCCGAAGTGCTGCTCAAGGACTTCGACCAACTGGGTTTTTCCAGCGACGACCTGCGCCGCTGGCAGGGCATGACCCGCCAGCCCAACGGGATTATTCTGGTCACCGGGCCGACCGGGTCCGGCAAAACCACCACCCTGTACACCACGCTCAAGCAACTGGCGACCACGGAAGTCAACCTGTGCACCATCGAAGACCCCATCGAGATGGTCGAGCCGGCCTTCAACCAGATGCAGGTCCAGCACAATATCGACCTGACCTTTGCCAGCGGCATCCGGGCACTGATGCGCCAGGACCCGGACATCATCATGATCGGCGAGATTCGCGACCTGGAAACCGCTGAAATGGCCATTCAGGCCGCGCTGACCGGGCACCTGGTGCTCTCGACCCTGCACACCAACGATGCCCCCAGCGCCATCAGCCGCATGCTCGAACTGGGTGTGCCACACTACCTGCTCAAAGCCACGATTCTCGGGGTCATGGCCCAGCGCCTGGTGCGCACCCTGTGCCCGCACTGCAAAGCGCCGGTAGAGCTTGATGAGGCCGACTGGCAGGTGCTGACCCGCCCCTGGCAGGCACCGGTGCCCAGCGGTGCCTGCCGGGCCGTAGGCTGCGTCGAATGCCGGGACACCGGTTACCGGGGTCGCGCCGGGGTGTACGAAATCATGCTGATGTCCGACGCAGTCAAGGGGCTGATTTCTTCTGACCTGGACCTCACCGGGCTGCGCCGTCAGGCGTTCAAGGAGGGCATGCGTAGCCTGCGCCTGTCGGGCGCGCAAAAAATTGCAAATGGTTTGACAACAATTGAAGAAGTCCTGCGGGTGACGCCGCAAAGCGAGCAACGCTAGTATCCGCGGCTTGGTGTCGATGCTCCATCCCACCGGCACCGGCCTGACAAGGATGGAACCTGCAAAAGGATAAGGACGTTATGCCAACCGAAAGCATCGTCATTCTGCTATTTGTCGCGCTGGCAATTGCCATTGTATTGATGGGTTTCAAAGTGGTGCCTCAGGGTTATCAGTGGACCGTGGAGCGCTTCGGCCGCTACACCACTACCCTCAAGCCTGGCCTGAGCATCATCATCCCGGTGATGGACCGCATCGGGCACAAGATCAATGTGATGGAAAGCGTGCTCGATGTCCCGCCCCAGGAAGTCATTACCTCTGATAACGCCACGGTTGAAATCGACGCGGTGTGCTTCTACCAGGTAGTCAATGCCGCGCAAGCCGCCTACGAGGTCAACAACCTTCAACATGCCATCCGCAACCTGCTGCAGACCAACATCCGTACCGTACTCGGCTCCATGGAGCTGGACGCGATGCTCAGCCAGCGTGACAACATCAACGAACGCCTGCTGAGCATCGTCGATGAAGCCACTGCGCCATGGGGCACCAAGATCACCCGGATCGAGATCAAGGACATCAGCCCGCCGCAAGACCTGATGGCCGCGATGTCCGGGCAGATGAAAGCCGAACGGATCAAGCGCGCGCAGATTCTTGAGGCTGAAGGCCTGCGGGCCTCGGCGATCCTGACCGCCGAGGGCAAGAAGCAGGCGCAGATTCTCGAAGCCGAAGGCAGCCGTCAGGCGGCCTTTCTTGAAGCTGAAGCCCGTGAGCGTCAGGCCGAAGCAGAAGCCCAGGCTACCCGAGTGGTGTCCGAAGCGATTGCCACCGGCAACGTGCAGGCCATCAACTACTTCGTCGCCCAAAAGTACGTCGAAGCGCTTGGCCAGCTGGCATCAGCCGACAACAGCAAAGTCGTGCTGATGCCGCTGGAGGCGACTCAGGTGATCGGTGCCGTGGGCGGTATTGGCGAGATCGTCAAAGCCACGTTCGATCGCAAGGCCTGAGGCACACGTCATGAACTGGCTGTATGAGCTGTCGTACTGGGACTGGCTGGCGCTGGGCACGGCGCTGCTGATCCTGGAAATATTCGGTGCAGGTGGCTATCTGCTGTGGATCGGCATCGCCGCAGCGGCGGTCGGCATCCTGACGTTCATCATGCCAGAGCTGGGCTGGAGCTTGCAGTTGCTGTTGTTCGCTGTATTTGCGGTGCTGACAGCGGTGTACTGGTGGTACCGGCAGCGCAGTGCCGTCCGCCCGTCAGATCAGCCAGGGTTGAACATGCGTGGTCAGGAGCTGATCGGT
Organism: Pseudomonas sp. StFLB209; assembly: GCF_000829415.1. NCBI lineage: Bacteria > Pseudomonadati > Pseudomonadota > Gammaproteobacteria > Pseudomonadales > Pseudomonadaceae > Pseudomonas > Pseudomonas sp. StFLB209. The sequence goes on from NZ_AP014637.1 coordinate 1,570,050, forward strand.
CATGCGTTTGTCGTGCAACAGGCGATTGTCGACGGGCGTGGCAAGATCAAGGTCGGTGACAGCGTATGGATCGTGGTAGGCCCGGATGCTCCGGCCGGCAGCCGGGTCAAAGTGGTGAGCCAGGACGGCGCGGTGCTGCGCGTTGAGCTGGCCTAGGTAGCCGTTTGACTGCAAACACCGCTGGCCTGGCGCAGGGGCGAAAGCAGGCTTATGGAACTTGACGAGTGTTTCGGATCTCCAAGTTACTCGAAATTCCATTTTCACTGGAGTACCTCACCATGCGTCTGAAGCTTGCTGTCGCCACTTGTGCTCTGCTCTCCCTGCCCGTCGGTTCGGCCATGGCCGATGCCGGTTTCTGGCGGGATGTCATTTCTTCCGGGGCCACCACCGGCTCCACTTATCTGACGTTCAAAGACCATAAGCTGGTTGCCGCTGCCCAGGACGATGCCGGCAGCTTCGTCGCCAGCGAAGGCGGTATCCGTGGCCCCTATCTGGAAGCGGCCATTGCCCAGGTTCGCCAGGATAATCCAGGCCTGCAGGCCAACGACATGGAACTGGCCAACGCCATCCTTGCGCGTAATGCCGTGGCCCAGGAATAACCACGGCCAGGCCGCAATAAAAAATGCCGCTCACAAGAGCGGCATTTTTATTCCAACGAGCAGGCTTATTCGCCCGTCAGTGCCTTGTAGGCATCAGCATCAAGCAACTTGGCCAGGTCGGCCTCAGCGTTCGATGGCTTGAGTTTGAAGATCCATGCCTGGTAAGGCTCTTCGTTGAGCGACTCGGGACTGTCGGCCAGTTCTTCGTTGACTGCAATCACTTCGCCAGCCACCGGCGCGTAGATGTCCGATGCGGCCTTGACCGACTCCACCACGCCTGCGGCATCACCGGCGGCGAATACTTTGCCCACTTCCGCCAGTTCGACGAATACCACGTCGCCCAGAGCCTGCTGCGCGTGATCGGAGATGCCCACGGTTACCGTGCCGTCAGCTTCCAGACGGGCCCACTCATGGCTTTCGGCGTAACGCAGATCGGCGGGAAAATTGCTCATTTGCTTATCCTCAAAATCATCAGGTCGGCGGTAGTCCGCATAAAATTAGATCAACACTTTGCCATGACGCACGAAGTTTGGCTGCACTACGCGCACCGGATACCACTTGCCACGGATTTCCACTTCGGCCCGGTCGGCCGTGCCGATGGGCACCCGCGCCAGAGCGATGGACTTGCTTAGCGTAGGAGAAAAACTGCCACTGGTGATCTCGCCATCGCCGATTTCGGCTACGCGCACGACCTGATGGGCACGCAGCACGCCGCGCTCTTCCAGCACCAGCCCCACCAGCCTGGAGTTGACGCCACGGGCGCGCTCGGCCTCCAAGGCGCTGCGGCCAATGAAATCACGATCAGCGGGCTGCCAGGCAACGCTCCACGCCATGTTCGCCACCAAAGGCGACACACTCTCGTCGATATCCTGGCCATACAGGTTCATGCCGGCTTCCAGCCGCAGGGTGTCGCGCGCGCCCAGGCCGATGGGAGAAATGCCCGCGCCGACCAGATCGTTGAAAAAGGCCGGCGCCTGCTCGGCGGGCAAGATGATCTCCAGGCCATCCTCACCGGTGTAACCGGTGCGGGCGATGAACCAGTCGTGCTCATCATGGCCTTCGAACGGCTTGAGGCTGCGGATCAGTTCGGCGCGTGCGCTGGACACCAGTTCAGCGATACGCTTGCGGGCCTGCGGCCCCTGAATGGCGAGCATCGACAGCTCCGGGCGCTCTACCAGCTCGACATCGAAACCGGTTAGCCGCGAACGCATCCAGGCCAGGTCTTTGGCGCCGGTGGCAGCGTTGACCACCAGACGGTAACCGCGCGGAGTGAGGTAGACGACCATGTCGTCGATGATTCCGCCGTTGTCATCGAGCATCGCACTGTACAGCGCGCGCCCCGGCTCTTGTAAACGACCAACATCGTTGGCCAGCAGATAACGCAGCCAGGCCTTGGCCTGACTGCCGATGACATCGATCACGCGCATGTGCGAAACGTCGAAAACGCCGCATTCGCGGCGCACCTGATGGTGCTCCTCGACCTGTGATCCGTAATGCAATGGCATGTCCCAACCACCAAAATCGACCATCTTCGCGCCAAGTGCGAGGTGCAGGTCAAACAGGGGGGTACGCTGTCCCATGGGTGTCTCCTTCCGGGCGTGGCGAAGATACAGGCCAGGCTTGGGCCGACGGGTCCCCCAATGACTCGGGGTTTACCGCAAATGAAAACCCGTGATGCCAACCCGGCCTGCATCGATTGCGGCGCATTGTAGCCGTATGAGCGGTGGCCCGCACCCGATGTGCAGTACCGGAAACATCGAGTGTCATTTCATCTGGCCACCAGCTCAAGCCTAGCCGATCTGCCGTGCCGAGCGCCGAATCAGGCCAATCACCGGCAACAGACCGACCAGCACGAGCGTCAGTGCGGGCAATGCAGCACGAGCCCATTCGCCTTCGCTGGTCATTTCGAAGATGCGCACCGCCAGGGTGTCCCAGCCGAATGGGCGCATCAGCAAAGTGGCCGGCATTTCCTTGAGCACATCGACGAACACCAGCAGCGCCGCACTCAAGGCCCCCGGCACCAGCAATGGCAGATACACCTTGAAAAACAGCCGTGGCCCACTGGCGCCCAGGCTGCGCGCCGCTTCAGGCAACGACGGACGGATCCGCGCCAGGCTGTTTTCCAGCGGTCCGTAAGCCACGGCAATGAAGCGCACCAGATAAGCCAGTAACAGGGCCGACAGGCTGCCCAGCAACAGTGGCTTACCGGCTCCGCCCAACCAGCCGGACAGCGGAATGACCAGGGCTTTGTCCAGATAGCTGAAGGCCAGCATGATCGACACCGCCAGTACCGAACCTGGCAAGGCATAACCGAGGTTGGCCAACCCCACCCCGGCATTGATCGCCGGGGTCGGTGCCTGACGCCGGGCAAAGGCCAGGATCAACGCAGCACTGACGGTAATCAACGCCGCCATGCTGCCCAGGTACAGGGTATGCAGCACCAGGCCGGTGTAGCGCTCATCCAGATCGAAACGGCCACGCTGCCAGACCCACACCACCAGTTGCAGCATCGGTACGGCGAACGCGCAGATGAACACCAGCAGGCACCAGCTGGTCGCGGCCAACGCCTTGCCACCACGCAGGTGATACAAGGCTTTGCCCCGTGGACGCTCGTTGGCGGCGCGATTGGCGCCGCGCAGGCGCCGTTCGCCGTACAGCACGACCATCACCGCCAGCAATAACAGGCTGGCCAGTTGAGCGGCACTGGAAAGGCTGAAGAAGCCGTACCAGGTCTTATAGATGGCGGTGGTGAAGGTGTCGAAGTTGAATACCGACACCGCACCAAAGTCAGCCAGGGTTTCCATCAGCGCCAAGGCAATACCGGCACCAATCGCCGGCCGCGCCATCGGCAAACCCACGCGCCAGAACGCCTGTAACGGCGACAGGCCCAACACCCGCGCCGCCTCCATCAGGCCTTTGCCCTGAGCCAGAAACGCCGTGCGCGCCAGCAAGTAAACGTAGGGGTAGAACACCAGCACCAGCACCAGGATCACACCGCCGGTGGAACGCACCCTGGGCAGGCGCACACCACTGCCGAACCATTCGCGCAGCAAGGTCTGCAAAGGCCCGGCAAAATCCAGCAGGCCGACAAACACGAAGGCCAGCACGTAAGCCGGAATCGCAAAGGGCAGCATCAAGGCCCAGTCGAGCCAGCGCCGCCCCGGAAACTCACAGAGGCTGGTCAGCCAGGCCAGGCTGACACCCAGCAAAGTCACGCCGACGCCGACCCCCAACACCAGGGTCAGGGTGTTGCCCAGCAGGCGGCTCATTTGGGTCTCAAGCAAGTGCGACCAGATCTCCCGGTCGATGCTCTCCCAAGACAGTAGCAATACGCTGAGGGGTAACAGCACCAGCGCGGCGATGACAAAAACCAGGGGATACCAGCGGCGTTGGGCAGGATGGGCCAAGGGGGAGTCTCGAAGCGGGAAGGAGGCTCATTCGCGGCTAAAGCCGCTCCTGGGTTGCAGGAGCGGCTTTAGCCGTGAACAGGGCAGGTATTAAATCAATTCCAGCCCACACGATCCATCATGCGAATGGCTTCGGCCTGGCGCTTGCCAGCCACTTCCACCGGGATGGTGTCGGCCTTGAACGAACCCCAACTGGCGACTTCTGCGCTTGGCGGCACGTTCGGGTTGGCCGGGAACTCCTGGTTGACCCCGGCGAAGATCGCCTGGGCTTCGGGGCCGGTCATCCATTCGACCAACGCTTTGGCGGCCTCTGGATGCGGCGCGTGTTTGGTCAGGCCGATGCCCGACAGGTTGACGTGCACGCCACGGTCGGCCTGGTTGGGCCAGAACAGCTTGACCGCCAGTTGCGGGTTCTGCGCGTGCAGACGACCGTAGTAGTAGGTGTTGACGATACCGGCATCGCATTGCCCGGCATTGATCGCTTCCAGCACCGCGATATCGTCAGAGAACACGTCAGTGGACAGGTTGTTGACCCAGCCCTTGAGCACTTTCTCGGCCGCTTCGGCACCGTGGGTCTCGATCAGCGTGGCGGTCAGCGACTGGTTATAGACCTTCTTGCCGGTGCGCAGGCACAGGCGGCCTTCCCAGTTCTTGTCAGCCAGTGCTTCGTAGGTGCTCAGCTCTTCGGGCTTGACCCGGTCGGTGGAGTAGGCAATGGTCCGCGCGCGCAGGCTCAAGCCGGTCCAGGCATGGGCCGAGGAGCGATACTGCGCAGGAATATTGGCGTCAATCACCGGCGTGCTGAAGGGTTGCAGAATGCCCATCTGCTCGGCTTGCCAGAGGTTGCCGGCGTCCACGGTCAGCAACAGGTCGGCCACGCCGTTCTCGCCTTCGGCCTTGATGCGCTGCATCAACGGCGCTTCCTTGTCGGTGATGAACTTGACATTGACGCCGGTCTTGGCGGTGTAGGCGTCGAAAACAGGCTTGATCAACTCATCGATCCGCGATGAATACACCACCACCTCGTCGGCCGCCTGGGCGGCACCGCCGAGCAGGGTCAGTGTCAGGGCAGCCATAAAACGCTTGCTTGCCTGCATGAAAAAAGCCTCTGGTTTCGAATACGAGGGCGAAATGGTAGTGAATCCCATTAAGCACCTCAATCGAACACCCTCCTGAGGAGTAACAGAATGTTACAGGGGTAGGTAATTGGCTGACTCAGATTTTCGCCAGTTCTGGCATTTCGCCTGACAGCCCTAAAGCCTCACGGACGAACAACGCCTTGACCTCAGGCAAATCGTTGACCACCTTCAAGCCGGTATTGCGCAGCCAGCGCAGCGGCAAAGGGTCGGCCTGGAACAACCGCTGGAAGCCTTCCATCGCTGCCATCAGGCTCAGATTGTGGGGCATGCGGCGCCGCTCGTAGCGGGCCAGCACACGCTCATCAGCGAGGTTCTCGCCACGCTCGACGGCATGCAACAGCACCTCGGCCAGCACCGCTGCATCCAGCAACCCCAGGTTCACACCCTGCCCGGCCAACGGGTGAATGGTATGCGCGGCATCGCCGATCAACGCCAGGCCACGGGATACATAACGCTTGGCATGACGCTGACGCAGCGGCACACACAGCCGCGGGTCGGTGCCCAGCACACTGCCCAGACGACCTTCAAAGGCCCGCTCCAGCTCGGCACAGAAGGTCGCGCTGTCCAGCGCCATCAGGCGCTCGGCCTCCAGCGGGGTCACCGACCAGACAATCGAACACCAGTGTTCGCCCTCACGCTGCAACGGCAGGAATGCCAGCGGGCCGTCATCGGTAAAGCGCTGCCAGGCCGTGCGGTGGTGAGACTCGGCGGTGCGCACGCTGGTGACAATGGCGTGGTGCAGGTAATCCCACTCACGGGTCGGCGTACCACTCAGGCGGCGGATGGCCGAATGTGCACCGTCAGCGCCCACGACCAGCGGCGCGCGCAACTGGCGGCCATCAGCCAGGGTCAGCAGCCAGTCATCGCCAGAGTGACGCAGCTGTTCCAGACGGGCTTCGCCCAACAGGCCGATGTCGCTGTCGTGCAGCCGCTCCAGCAAGGCATCCTGCACCACCCGGTTTTCGACGATATGCCCCAGTACGTCAGCGTGCACGCTGGAGGCACTGAAGTGAATCTGCCCGGTGCCGCTGCCATCCCAGACATGCATCTGCCCATAGGGGCTCAGGCGCCGGGCAACGATACCGTCCCAGGCGCCCAGGCGTTGCAGGATGCGCTGGCTGGCCGCTGAAAGCGCGCTGACCCGGGGTTCGAACGAGGCTTGCGGGTCGAAGGGTTTGACACTCAGCGAGCCACCATCGACCACCAGCACGTCCAGGCCGCTGCCTTGCAGCGCCAGGGCCAGGGCACTGCCGACCATGCCGGCTCCGACGATCAGCACATCCGCGCGGGTTTCCATGGTTCAGATCACTCTCGCTTGAATCTTGGGGTAAAGGTTACGCATCGGAGCGGGTTCCCAGGCCCATGGCCTGGCGGGCAAACCAGCGCTTGGCCGGCGGCAGCAGATCCAGACCCAACAGGCCCAGATTGCGCCCGGTAGTGACCACCGCACGGGTGCTGCCAAACAGCCGGGTGACCTTGTCGGAGAAACCGACGGTCAGTTGCTGATCCAGTTGCTGGTGCTCGCGGTAGCGTTGCAGCGTCGCCAGGTCACCGGGCGCCTGAGCGCTTTGCAGCAGGGTCTGGGCCAGGGCGTCGGCATCGCGCAATGACAGGTTGAAACCTTGCCCGGCAATCGGATGCAGGCTGTGCGCGGCGTTGCCCAGCACCACCAGATGCGAACGCACCTGCTCGTCGGCTTCGACCAGTGTCAGCGGGTACACATGCCGCGCGCCGACCTGACACAGCTTGCCCAGGCGATAGCCGAAGGCTTGCTGCAACTCGGCCAGAAAGCTGCGATCGTCGAGCGCGGCCAGGCGCCGGGCATCGTCACCGGTGCGGGTCCAGACCAGCGCACAGCGGTTTTCCGGCAGCGGCAGCAAGGCCATGGGGCCTTGCTCGGTGAACCGCTCGAACGCCTGCCCGCAATGTGCTTCGCCGGGGGTGATGTTGGCGATCAGCGCCGTCTGCCCGTACGGCCGCTGACGGACGCTGATGCCCAGTTGCTCGCGCAGGCTGGAACGCCCGCCATCGGCCAGCACGGCCAGGTCGCATTCGAGTTCGGATTCGTCACTCAGGGCCAACCGAAAGCCCTGGTCGATCGCCTGCATCTTCTGCACTTCAGCAGGTACGCGCCAGCTGACCACCTCACGGTCCAGCGCCTGCCACAGGCACTGGCCCAGCCAGGCGTTTTCGGCCACGTAACCGAGTGCCGGAACACCCTCTTCGAGGGCCGACAACCGCGTAGCGCCGAAACGCCCACGGTCGGAGACCTGGATCTGCAGGATCGGCTCGGCACGTCGGGCAATCTCTTGCCACACGCCCAGCCGCTCATAGATGCGCCGGGCGCCAAACGATAAGGCTGACGAGCGTGCATCATAGCTTGGCTGAAAGGTGTCACCCGGCGCGAACGGCTCGATCAGGACGATCTTCCAGCCGCGCTCGCGGGCGCCTGCCTGCAGGGCCAGGGCCAGGCTCGCACCGACCAGCCCGCCGCCGACGATGGCCAGATTGAAACGGCTCATGCCGCCACCGCTCTGGCAGCGGCCATCAGTGCCTCGATCTCGGCCACGGTTCTGGGCACATCACCGGTAAGGATTTCACAGCCCTGCCGGGTCACCACCACATCGTCTTCGATTCGCACGCCGATCCCTCGCCATTTCTTCGCCACGTTCTTGTTGTCCGCTGCGATATAGATTCCCGGTTCAACGGTCAGTGCCATGCCCACTTCGAGTACCCGCCATTCGCCGCCGACCTTGTAGTCGCCGACATCATGCACATCCATGCCCAGCCAGTGACCGGCGCGGTGCATGTAGAACGCCTTGTAGGCGCCATCCTCGATCAGTTGCCCGACATCGCCCTGCAGCAAGCCCAGCTCCACCAGCCCGGCGGTGATGACCTGCACCGTAGCCTCATGGGCCTGGTTCCAGTGTTTGCCCGGACCAATGGCATCGAAAGCCGCCTGCTGGGCCTTGAGCACCAATTCATAAATCGCTTTCTGCTCTGCGCTGAACACACCGCTGACCGGAAAGGTCCGGGTGATGTCACTGGCATAGCAGTCGATCTCGCAACCGGCATCGATCAGCACCAGATCGCCGTTTTTCAGCGGCGCGCTGTTTTCCTGGTAGTGCAGGATGCAGGCGTTGCGTCCAGACGCGACAATCGAACCATAGGCCGGCATCCGCGCACCGCCCTTGCGAAACTCGTACTCAAGCTCCGCTTCCAGGCTGAACTCGTACAATCCGGCCTGCGCAGCCTGCATCGCTCGGACATGGGCACGGGCCGAGACCTGCGCCGCGTAGCGCATGACTTTGACCTCGGCTGCCGATTTATACAGGCGCATGTCATGCAGCAGGTGATCCAGGGCAACGAATTCGTTGGGCGGCTGGGCGCCGAGATGCGCCTTGGAACGGATGCTGTTGATCCACTCCATCAGGTGACGGTCGAACTCGGCATTGCTGCCCATCGCCGAATACACCCGGTCGCGGCCTTCGATCAGCCCCGGCAGGATGTCGTCGATGTCATTGATCGGAAAAGCGTCATCCGCGCCGTAATCACGAATCGCCCCTTCCTGCCCGGCACGCAGCCCGTCCCACAGCTCTCGTTCGGGGTTGCGCTCGCGGCAGAACAGCACGTACTCACCGTACTCACGGCCTGGTATCAGCACCACCACCGCTTCGGGCTCAGGAAAGCCGCTCAGGTACTGAAAGTCGCTGTCCTGGCGATACACATGCTCAACATCGCGATTGCGGATCACCACGGCTGCGGCGGGCAGGATGGCGATGCTGTTGGGCTCCATCTGCTCCATCAGAGCCTTGCGGCGCCGGGCATATTCGGATTTCGGGATGTGGATCATCGGCAAGGGGCATCTCCCGGTGAGGCGTGCCGGCCGCAGCATTGGCGGCGGCGGCAGCGCAGAGTGGGAATCAGTGCAGGGACGGCTTGGGCTGCGACTGGGCAGCGTCTGTTTTGACGCACTCGGAGAACAGCAGCAGCGGCGCCACACGCAGGTATTCCATGACTTCCATGTAGTCGCTTTCGCCGTCTTCGGACTCTTCCAGCGCGTCCTGGACCTGAGCGATGGCCGCCAGGTCCTGCAGCACCTCAGTGGCCTCGATGCTCAGAACCCGCTCGCCAGCTGCCAGGCCAAAGCCCGACAGGAAACCCTGGCACCACTGACCCAGAGCGCCGGCACGTTCGGCCAGCGGTTCATCGTCGCCCGGCAGCAACAGCACAACGGTCATGTCTTCGCCGCTCAGTTCGCCCTTGACCATTTCCTGCAGGCCAATCAGCGCCTGGCGCACGTTGTCTTGCGGCTCGGTCTCCAGCAGTATCGAAGCATCGGCAAACCAGCCTTCGCTGTCAAAACCGGCGCCGGCGCAACTGCGGCCCAATAACAGGCCATGCAGCTCGGCAGGAGAAACCGGATGACCGGCGCTGCTCAACAAGGTGGCGAAAGCTTTGTACGGAGAATTTGTCGTGGGCATGGGTAGCTGGTCGCCAAACGGCGCAATGTCTAGAATGAAGGCCTTGTATCGTAGGGGCTGTTAGCGTTTGAGCACAAGCTGAAAGCCCCAAAGTATCCAAGTGACAGGTTTGTCGACCCGGCGCTCCCGCCCCTGAGCCGCGCCGCTCATCAGAAAGTAATCAGTAGGGACCCATGACAGACGCCGACCTGCAAGCACTGATGAACCGGCTGGAGCTGTTGCTCGAACGTGTCGAGCAACTAAAAGGCCAAAATGCGTTCCTATTAGCTCAGGAGAAGACCTGGCGCGAGGAACGCGCCCACCTCATCGAAAAGAACGAAATCGCCCGGCAGAAGGTCGAGTCACTGATTTCGCGCCTCAAGGCCCTGGAGCAAGACTCATGAGCAACGGCAACAGCGTCACTGTCCAAATCCTCGATAAGGAATATTCGATCATCTGCCCTCAGGAAGAGCGCACCAACCTGATCGGCGCCGCCCGCTACCTGGACGGCAAAATGCGCGAAATCCGCAGCAGCGGCAAGGTGATCGGCGCTGACCGCATCGCAGTGATGGCGGCCCTCAATATCACCCATGACCTGCTGCACAAGCAGAATTTGCCCGACCTGCAGGTCAATGGCTCGACCCGTGAACAGGTCCGTGACCTGCTCGAGCGCGTTGACCTGGCCCTCGCCAACGACGCACCGGCCACAGCCGATTCGTCACGGAGCTGAATATTTCGTAACGTTTCTGTATACTTGCGCCGCTCCCTGAAGTGTTTGCCAGTCGGTCATGTCCCTGAGCCGATACGCACAACCACGGGGGTTGCACGTGGGGTTGGTGTGCATGTCCGCTCGACGGAAAGCCTTAAAACCCCCTGTAATCTCCACCTTGAACTTTCGGGTTCAAGGGCTACACCGACAGCGGCTCGTTGGGGAGTCCCATTTTCTGCCATGGCTACCAAAGCGATGGTTTGCCTTCCTCGTGCCTGGGGATCTGCCTGCATGACGTCCCGTTCATGACCAGCGCCACAGCGCTGACCCGCCCGCAGTTACGCCGCCAGTTGCGCAAAGCGCGCCGCGCCCTGAGCCGCAGCCAGCAACGCGAAGCGGCGCGCAATCTGTATCGGCAACTGGCCCAGCATCCGCTGTTTCGCCGCGCCCGACACATCTCGCTGTATCTGGCCAATGACGGAGAAATCGACCCTCGCTACCTGCTGCAGGCCGCCCAGCGCCGTGGCAAGGCCACTTACCTGCCGGTACTCGATGCCTGGCCGCGAACCAAAATGGTCTTCCAGCGCGTGCGTCGCGGCGAGGCGTTCAAGCCCAACCGTTTCCGCATTCCCGAGCCGCGCATCAATCGCGCGAAACAACGCCGGATCTGGGCGCTTGACCTGATCCTGATGCCGCTGGTGGGGTTCGATGAACACGGTGGACGGCTGGGCATGGGCGGCGGCTTCTATGACCGCAGCCTGGCCTACCGCAGCCGCCGCCAGACCTGGCGCAAGCCGACGCTGCTGGGCCTGGCCCATGAATGTCAGAAAGTCGAGCGGCTGGCACTGGCCAGTTGGGACATCCCGCTGCTGGGGACGGTGTCGGACAAGCGCTGGTATCTGGCGTGAGCGGAAGGGTCAGTTGTTGCGACCCGGCACCTTCTGCTTCTGCTGGGTAATTTCTACAGGCGCATCAGGCTTGCTGGCCCAGAGACTTTGCGCGTAGCCGGTGGTGACAATACCCAAGCCGAAGACGATGACGAGAATCCAGAGAAGATCCGGCTTGCGTTTCATTGATTGCCCTCCTGCAGCGAATCAATACGTTGTCAGCAACGGGTACAGAACGGCCGTGCAACAGCGGTGACGAAAAAAGGTGCGGCATTTTGCGATAACGTGAACGAGTACGCAAATCCTGACGTCAACCGGCTGTCGGTTTTGTGATCACCTTGTTTTTCTTTGTAACAGGAGTATGCAACGTGGCCTATTGGCTGATGAAGTCCGAGCCCGACGAGTTCTCGATCAGCGACCTGCAGCGCCTGGGCACGGCGCGCTGGGACGGGGTACGCAACTACCAGGCACGCAACTTCCTGCGCGCCATGGCCGAGGGCGACTCATTCTTTTTCTACCATTCCAGTTGCCCGCAACCGGGCATTGCCGGGATCGGCACCATCACCCGCACAGCCTACCCGGACCCAACGGCGCTGGACCCGGACAGCCACTACTTCGATGCCAAGGCCAATGCGGACAAGAATCCGTGGAGCGCTATCGAAGTGAGCTTCGAAGCGATCTTCCCGAACGTGTTGGGGCTGGACTTTCTCAAACAGCAAAGCGCGCTGGAACAGCTGCCTCTGGTACAGAAAGGCAGCCGCCTGTCGGTGATGCCAGTGACCGCCGAGCAGTGGGCGGCGATCCTGGCCTTGCGCTGATTACTGGGCGATCAGGTTGTTGAACAGCAGGTCTTCCACGATCGGCTTGCCCTCTTCGGTGGTCAGCACCTGCTGGACCTGCTTGAGGGCTTCCTGGCGCAGCGCCTCCTTGGCCTCGGCCGAACTCATGCTCTCGACCGTCTGCTGCGAGAACAGCGCCACCAGCTGGTTGCGGATCAAGGCGTCATTGCGCTTGACCGCAGTCTGCGCATCGGCGCCGGTAACCCGCACGGCAATATCGGCCTTGTAAACGCGCAGCTTCGGACCGCCATCGAGCGCGTAATTGCCCACAAAGGGCGGCGCCAGGCTCACATAAGCCGGCTTGGGCGCGGCATCTTCTTCCTTCTTCTCTTCAGCCTGCGCCAAGGCGGGCAGCGACAGAGCCAGCAACATCAAGATCCACGCTTTCACAATCCACTCCTTCAATTCGTGTGCACCGGGATTGTCCGGCAACTTTCCTGTGGAGGAAAGCGGCGACGGCCTCCGGCTGACAGCCTCTCACCGACAGGCCAGTGACCTGAACAGCGCTTGTGCAGAGCATATCGGCCGCTGAGAGAAAAGGAATAGCCCCCAGAGCCTGGTGGTGTCGGCGAAGGCGTCATGCCCGCCGCCAACATAGCAACGGCCTGAACCTGTTCAGCGGCTGAATAGGAGTCCTGGCGGCAGGGTCAATTCGTCCTTTGGAAGGTAAGGGGCAACTTTTGATTATCGAGGCACGTGTCGTAGAACCGTCGTTAAAGTGCAGAAAAGGGCAACTTAAGCAAGAGCAATCAATAACCCAGGCACAGATAAAACAATCATTTACCACCCACACAATTAAGCCAAACAAAAAAGAAAAACAACAAACAATATAGACATATACCACCTCAACAACCTGAAAATAACCAACGATGGCGTAGCTGTCGGCACTAAAGTTCGTGTACGACATTTCACCTACAATGCCCAGAACAAGACCTACGAGTTCATTCGTGACGGCGACACCACACCGGCACTGGTGTGGACTCCAATAGAACAACCTGCAGACAGCTCCACAAGCTTTCCAGGCCAGAAACCATTACTGCCAGCCGACCCGGGCACTGATGTATCGCCACAGGAAGGCTGGCTCGAAGACCTGCCAGACTTCGCCAATAACGATCCTGATGACTACATCCTCGTCTTTCCGCCAGGCTCCGGGCTGCCTGACACATATATTCTTTTCAAGGATCCACGAGATATTCCAGGAACGGCAACAGGCTATGGCAAGCCTGTGACAGGAGTCTGGTTGGGCGAAACTACACGCGGACGCGGAGTACCCATTCCGGAGCATATCGCTGACCAACTGAGAGGAAGAAATTTTTCAAGCTTCCGCAAATTCAGAGAGGCGTTATGGGCGGCAATAGCCAACGATCCCGATCTACAAAAACAATTCACAGGACAAAACAAGCTGGAAATGAGCCAGGGACGCGCCCCTTACGCCAGAGCGGAAGACCAAGCAGGAGACAATAAAAAATTTGAAGTACATCACCCGCATGAAATTGCTCATGGCGGCGCGGTATATGACATAGACAACATGCTTATCATGACGCCAAGACGACACATAGAGCACCATCAAAGGAAAGCAAATGAAAACTAAATTTGAAGACTATACAGAAAACGAATTTCTTGATTTTCTTAAAGACTTTTGCTCCATTCCAGAAAACATTACGAATGAAGAGTTCGAGCGCCGCAGAGCAAAAATGCTCAAGCATTTTGAGGAAGTAACCGAGCACCCTGCCAGATCCGACGTAATTTTCTATCCAGAAGCGGATCAGGAAGACAGCCCAGAGGGCATGCTCAAAACCGTCAAGGAATGGCGTGAGAAGAACGGAAAGCCGGGCTTCAAGTCAGCTGATAACAATTAACTTTTAAAGAAACCTAGGCGACTGAATGTAATTCTTCCGCCGCCTTTACCCATAACAATGTAAACAAGGATGCATCATGGACGAACAAGCCAACCTCCACGCCCTCCCCGATTTTCTCAGGGCAGAGCTTTCAGGGCACGTGGGGAACATCGCAAGCCTTACACCGCTTCAGAGGGTAGCCCGATACCGCGCAAGTGCTGAGCAGCTTATTGCAAACAAAAGAGCAGGTTTACAGCAGGAACATGTGAATCATGCTCAGTCGGTACATTTTTTAAGTACGGTTCGATACACAAAAGAAGATCTGGAGTTGAGCAACCGTCTACGCAGCATGCCTGGCATTCGACCAACTGATCTTGACTCGATGGCTATCGATGCAATTTTCTTCCTGGAATCGAATCGGCACCTGATGGAATTCATCGCCGGGCTGGGCCAGCTTGAAGCTCATTTGGCCGAACAGGAGCGGTTGCGAGCCCAGCAGCAAGCGCAAGAAGCTGCCCGCTTGCATACTCAGCGGCTCGCTGAGGAAACTGCACGCCGTTTACAGGCAGAAGAAGCCGCCCGCAAGCTTGCCCAGCAAAAGGCTGAGCAAGAGGCACTGCGAGCAACAACGGTGGCGATCCTCCCGGCCTCATCAATCGAACTGACTTTCGGCCCACAGGCCACTGCCGATGTCACGACCGCAATTGCGACGCTGAAGAGCAGTATTGATCAAGCGATCACTGTCTTTTCCGAAACACTCCGTCCTCATGCCGCCCATTTGCAAGACCCGAACGTCCAGAACTTGCTGGAGTTGAGCGGTGCTGAACGAAACTAACCGTAAACCAGCCGCCCCGCTTTGGCAGTTGGGCGGTTCTGCCGCCCACATCCTTATTCTAGAATCTCTTATATCGCCTCCCGGACCTTCTCCGGTAACTGGTCGACGTAGCGACTCGCCGGGTTGGATTTACACCGGGCAATGATATCTGCACGCGCCTCCAGTAACGCCACGACCAAGTCCTGACGCTGTGCGTCAGAGAGGTAAGTACGGATCATCGGATCGTGAGACAGGTAGCGCTCAGTCTGTTCAAAAACGCTGGGGTCACTCGAACGGCGAGGCAGCCACCAGGCGTTTCTTTTACGCACTTGTTCGTTGAGCTGATGACAAAGCACCTTCTTGAGCTTGACGTTGTGAGCAAGCGACTGCCGCTGACCTTCCGTCTCCCCATAATTCACAGTGACTCTTATCACCTCGCCCTCTGGCGATGAGGCAGGCGGGGTCCAGGACTGGAAGCGCCACTGTTCGACGGCCTTGCGGGCAATCGCGATGAACTCCGGATCAGTGCCTTCGACCACTTCGACAAACTGCACCGAGCCATCGCGCCGCACCAGGATGCGAACGGAGATCTGCGCTGGCCAGGGCGCGTCCCGTAGCGATTGGGGACGCTCGAAATCCGGCATATGCAACGGTACGGGCCATGAATTGGCGGCCATGACCTGATTCGCCAACAGGCCGGCAACCATCACAAAAATGCAGACAATCATCTTGCCGGGCATTTACAACCCCTCCTGCGGCTCAGCCGCCGTGACCAGCATCCTTGTGATCGGTAGGGGCAAGTAATCGCCATAACGACGCTCAGGATTACGCCGGCAGCTTCTGATGATCCGGGGAATGGCCGCTTCCAGCTTTTTGAGCATGTCGTGGCGTTCGGCTTCGCTGTGTTGCGAGGCCGCATAGCTGCTGTGCAAGAATTGACCGGTGTACCAGAACAGGTCTATCTGGGTCAGTGACGCATTGGGAAACTGCCGTATCTGGGCCTGGACCTCATAGTTGAGGTAGGCGCAGCGAACATTGCCAAGGCCGATGTTGATCTCGGTATTGAAGCTGGCCAGACCGTGAGAGCCGAAGATCACCGGCAAGGTAAAGGCGACCCGCGCCGGGGCGCCGACGGTACCGAGCCAGGGCCTGAACTGCCAGCGGCTCAACGCCTGCTGTGCAGCCTGCGCCAGCGCCGGGTGGCTGCTTTCGATCACCTGGACCTCGACCACCGTACCCTGGGCGTTGACCACCATCAGCGCGCGCACCTTGCCAGCGTGCCGCGCCTGGACCATCGGCTGCGGAAAGTCCGGCGCCGGGGTCCGTACCGGCACCAGCAGCCCTGGCGCACCCTCGGCCGTACACGCGAATAAACATACAACCATCATCAGCCATTTCATTTGGGTGCCCGCCAGTCAAGCGCTTGAGCGCAATGCAGGCGATGCTAGGCGCAGCTGGCAGGGGCTAGAAGTTCATGGCTTCCGAGGGCTGTGTAGGAACGCTCTGAAATAACTGGTATGCCAGTGAACAATTCTGCAATAGCCCACCCTAGTGAACCCTTGGGTTTGGCTCAGGCCTGGCCGGCAATGTTCACAAATGAACGGAAAACATTAGTTTTTTGCGATTTCTTTGTATCAGGATGCTGCTTTTTTCTGTAACGAAAATGTAAGATTCATTTTCGCAAAAGAACAAGAACCGGAGCATCCCCCAATGTTTGCGTTTTTCCGTCCTGCCCCCCACAAGGCCCCGCTGCCTGAAGAACAGATCGACAGCACCTATCGGCGTCTGCGCTGGCAGGTCTTCGCCGGCATTTTCATCGGTTATGCCGGTTACTACCTGCTGCGCAAGAACTTCTCGCTGGCCATGCCCTACCTGATCGAGGAAGGCTACACCCGTGGCCAACTGGGCGTGGCGATGTCGGCCATTGCCATTGCCTATGGCCTTTCCAAGTTCCTCATGGGGCTGGTGTCCGACCGCTCCAACCCACGCTACTTCCTGCCGTTCGGCCTGCTGGTCTCGGCGGGTGTCATGTTCGTGTTCGGTTTCGCACCTTGGGCGACGTCCAGCGTGACGATCATGTTTATCCTGCTGTTCATCAACGGCTGGGCCCAGGGCATGGGCTGGCCGCCCAGCGGGCGGACCATGGTGCACTGGTGGTCGCAGAAAGAACGCGGCGGCGTCGTGTCGTTGTGGAACGTGGCGCACAACGTCGGGGGCGGCCTGATCGGTCCGCTGTTCCTGCTCGGCCTGGGCTGGACCAACGACTGGCATGCGGCGTTCTATGTGCCGGCGGCGGTGGCTCTGCTGGTGGCAGTGTTCGCGTTCGCAACCATGCGCGACACCCCGCAATCGGTAGGTCTGCCGCCGATCGAGCAATACAAGAACGACTACCCGCAAGGCTACGACGCCAGCCACGAACAGGAATTCAGCACCAAGGAAATCTTCGTCAAGTATGTGCTGCGCAACAAACTGCTGTGGTACATCGCCTTGGCCAACGTGTTCGTCTATCTGCTGCGCTATGGCGTACTGGACTGGGCACCGACCTACCTGAAAGAAGCCAAGCACTTCACCGTCGACAAGACCTCGTGGGCCTATTTCCTGTACGAATGGGCAGGTATTCCGGGCACCCTGCTGTGTGGCTGGATGTCAGACAAGATCTTCAAGGGCAATCGCGGCCTGACCGGCATGGTGTTCATGGCGCTGGTGACCGTCGCCACCCTGGTCTATTGGCTGAACCCGCCGGGTAACCCGACCGTAGACATGATCGCCCTGGTCTCGATCGGCTTCCTGATCTACGGCCCGGTCATGCTGATCGGTCTGCAAGCCCTTGAACTGGCGCCAAAGAAAGCTGCCGGTACTGCGGCAGGTTTTACCGGGCTGTTCGGCTATCTGGGCGGTTCGGTCGCAGCCAGTGCCGCGATTGGTTACACCGTGGACCACTACGGCTGGGACGGCGGCTTCGTGCTGTTGATCGGTGCCTGCATCCTGGCCATGGCGTTCCTGGCGCCAACCCTTAAGCACAAACAGGTCGCCAGCACCTCACGCGAAAGCAAGGCCTGAATCAGCCTGATTCAGGCGCGTGCAGCACAGCGCTTGAGCCGCGCCTCCAGATTAAGATCTGGCATGGCGTGGCTGCGCAGCGCCTGAACGGTCTGCTGCACATAATCGTGAGTCGTTCCTGAGCGCCCACAGGCGCTGGCCAGCACCTGGCTCAGGACGCTGTCGGGCAGATTGCCTGCGTAGCTGGGCAAATGCCGCTCCAGCACAAACCCTAACGCCTTGATCTTGCGACCATCCTCCAGTCGGCAACTGAGCCAGTGCGGACGATAGGAGGGGTAAGGCATCTCGCGCTTCCACAGCGCCAGCAACGACTCTTCCAGGCAGTGCTCAGGTAAACGATAGGCAACGCCAGTACACGAGCCACCACGATCCAGGCCAAATACCAGCCCGGGAGCTGCCGGCGTGCCACGATGCTCGTGGGACCACAGGTACAGCCCGCGGTGATAACCGTGCACCCGCGCGCGCTGACGCTCCACGGTAGAGCATTCCGGACGCCAGATCAGCGAGCCATAAGCGAACAGCCAGACCGGCCCGCCCTGGTGCTGTTGCAGCGTGGCGTGCATCGAGGCCAGCAGTTGCTCGTGGGTCAACTGCGGACCGAGGTCAATAACAGGAGGGTAAGTCAGCCCCAGACCGTCGTGTACGGCTGCGGCGAGATCGTTGATTGGATTGCCCATGTATCCCCCTGGCGGGGTCAGCGCCAGTCATGGCCGGCCTTGCAGTGCGATGAAACGCTTTCTCCAGGCCTGCCGATCGTGCAAAAGCGAGTACCAAACGAATAAGGCGGCCAGCGATGAAACGATTCTGGCCACCGCTTCATACTGGCACGAAGCAATTTTTAATCCAACCGCACGAAGCTGCAAAACAGGTCTAAATACACCGCAAACCAAGAACTTTTAGGAATAACAGATCCTGCACTCGTCATATGCCGCACGCCACAGCCTGGCGCCGTCAGCGTGGCGCGTAGGCAAACACATCGGCGCGCATGTGATGTGCATCCATGCCCGCTTCAACCAGCGCATCAAGGGTTGCATAAACCATTGCCGGTGAGCCGCTGGCATACACATAAACACCTGAGAGGTCGGCAATGTCTTCGCGAACAGCCTCGTGCAGCAGCCCGCAGCGCCCGTCCCAGCCACACAGGTCGCTAACCACCTTGTGCAGATGCAGGTTGGGCAGGCTCTGCCACTGCTCCCAATGCTCGATACCGTAGAAGTCCTCCGGACGGCGCACCCCCCAGTACAAATGCACCGGATGCTTGAAGCCGTTAGCCCGACAATGCTCGATCAGACTATGCATCTGCGCCATCCCGGTACCGGCGGCGATCAGCACCAGCGGGCCATCGGGCAGCTCGGCCAGATGGGTGTCACCCAATGGCAGCTCGACACGGGCGATGCCGTCACGCTGCAATTGCTCAAGCAATGCCCGGGCGCCCGCCTCACGGACCAGCACATGCAATTGCAGGTCGCGGCCGCTGTGCGGTGCACTGGCCAGCGAGAACGCCGACTTGCCGCCGCCGTCACGTTCGAGCATCAGGTACTGCCCGGCGTGATAGCGCGGCAGTTTGCCCGCCGGCGTGCGCAGGCCGATACGCCAGACATCGCCACCGACCGCCACGCACTCGCTGACCTGGCAGGCCAGCTTGCGCACCGGCAGTTCGCCCAAGGCCAGCACGCCGTCCCACAACACGATGCAGTCTTCCAGCGGCTCGGCCACACAGGTGTAGATCTCGCCGTGGTCGTGCTCCATGCCCGCCTGCGCGACCCGGCCTTCGACCAGCAGGGCTTCGCAGACATGACAGTTACCGTTGCGGCAACTGTTCGGGCATTCATAGCCCAGCCGCTGGGCCGCCGCCAGAATGGCCTCGCCGGGCAAGGTATCGAGAACGGCGCCCGAAGGCTGCAAGGTTACGCGCATCAATCTATTCCCAGCTGATTCCAGATCTCGTCCACACGGCGTGTGACCGCCTCATCCTTGACGATAACCCGGCCCCACTCGCGACTGGTTTCACCCGGCCATTTGTGCGTGGCATCCAGGCCCATCTTCGAGCCCAGGCCCGACACCGGCGAGGCGAAGTCCAGGTAATCGATCGGCGTGTTGTCGATCATCACCGTGTCGCGCTTGGGGTCCATGCGCGTTGTGATGGCCCAGATGACGTCGTTCCAGTCCCGCGCATTGATATCGTCGTCGGTCACGATAACGAACTTGGTGTACATGAACTGTCGCAGGAACGACCAGACACCCAGCATCACGCGCTTGGCATGGCCGGGGTACTGCTTCTTCATGGTCACCACCGCCATGCGGTAAGAGCAGCCTTCAGGCGGTAGATAGAAGTCAGTGATCTCCGGGAACTGCTTTTGCAAGATCGGCACGAATACTTCATTGAGCGCCACCCCGAGAATCGCCGGCTCATCCGGTGGCCGGCCAGTGTAGGTGCTGTGGTAGATCGGCTTTTGCCGATGGGTAATGCGCTCGACGGTGAACACCGGGAAACTGTCGACTTCGTTGTAGTAACCGGTGTGATCGCCATACGGGCCTTCGTCGGCCATCTCGCCGGGATGAATCACCCCTTCCAGAACGATTTCGGCAGTGGCCGGCACTTGCAGGTCGTTGCCCCGGCACTTGATCAGCTCAGTGCGACTGTCGCGCAGCAGACCGGCGAACGCGTACTCGGACAGGCTGTCCGGTACTGGCGTGACCGCGCCGAGAATGGTGGCCGGGTCTGCACCCAGAGCCACCGATACCGGGAACGGCTTGCCGGGGTTCTTCGCGCACCATTCCTTGAAGTCCAGCGCGCCGCCGCGATGGCTGAGCCAGCGCATGATGACCTTGTTGCGGCCGATCACCTGCTGGCGATAGATGCCCAGGTTCTGGCGCTCTTTGTTCGGCCCGCGAGTGACGGTCAGGCCCCAAGTGATCAGCGGCGCGACATCGCCCGGCCAGCAGGTCTGCACCGGCAGCATGCCAAGATCCACGTCATCACCTTCAATGACCACTTCCTGGCAAGGCGCATCCTTGACCACCTTGGGCGCCATGGCGATGACTTTCTTGAAGATCGGCAGCTTGGACCAGGCGTCCTTGAGACCCTTGGGCGGCTCGGGCTCTTTAAGGAAGGCCAGCAGTTTGCCGATCTCGCGCAGCTCGTCAGTGGACGATGCGCCCATGCCCATGGCGACCCGCTGCGGGGTGCCGAACAGGTTGCCCAATACCGGAATGTCGAACCCGGCGGGCTTTTCGAAGAGCAGGGCCGGGCCCTTGGCTCGCAGGGTGCGATCACAGATCTCGGTCATTTCCAGTACGGGGGAAATGGGCATCTGGATGCGTTTCAACTCTCCGCGCTGCTCAAGCTGCTGCACGAAGTCCCTTAGATCCTTGAATTTCATTGACCCGGCCACTTTTACAAAGAGGTGCACATCGTACCTGCTCTGTGCAGACGCGCCAGCGTGCAGGCAAAAAAAATGGCGCCGCGAGGGCGCCATTTTCGATGAGACTGTCCGTTACTTGCGTTTCATGGACAGGAAGAACTCATCGTTGGTCTTGGTCGTCTTGAGCTTGTCGGTCAAGAACTCGATGGCGGCGATTTCGTCCATCGGGTGCAGCAGCTTGCGCAGAATCCACATGCGTTGCAGTTCGTCGTCGGCGGTCAGCAACTCTTCACGGCGGGTGCCGGAACGGTTGATATTGATGGCCGGGAAGACGCGCTTCTCGGCGATCCGACGGTCCAGGGGCAGTTCCATGTTGCCAGTACCCTTGAACTCTTCGTAGATGACTTCGTCCATCTTCGAACCGGTTTCGATCAACGCAGTCGCGATGATGGTCAGCGAACCGCCTTCTTCGATGTTACGCGCAGCACCGAAGAAACGCTTCGGCTTCTCCAGGGCGTGAGCATCGACACCGCCGGTCAGGACCTTGCCGGAGCTCGGGATCACGGTGTTGTAGGCGCGCGCCAGACGGGTGATGGAGTCGAGCAGGATGACCACATCCTTTTTGTGCTCGACCAGCCGCTTGGCCTTCTCGATCACCATCTCGGCAACCTGCACGTGACGGGTCGGCGGCTCGTCGAAGGTCGAAGCGACGACTTCGCCGCGCACGGTGCGCTGCATTTCGGTCACTTCTTCCGGACGCTCGTCGATCAACAACACGATCAGGTGGCATTCAGGGTTGTTGCGGGTGATATTGGCCGCAATGTTCTGCAGCATGATGGTCTTGCCCGCTTTTGGCGGAGCGACGATCAGGCCACGCTGACCTTTACCGATGGGTGCGCACAGGTCGATGACCCGGCCGGTCAGGTCTTCGGTGGAACCGTTACCGGCTTCCATTTTCAGGCGCTTGTTCGGGAACAGGGGGGTCAGGTTCTCGAACAGGATCTTGTTCTTGGCGTTTTCCGGGCGGTCGAAGTTGATCGAGTCAACCTTGAGCAGGGCGAAATAACGCTCGCCTTCCTTTGGAGGGCGGATCTTGCCGACAATAGTGTCGCCGGTACGCAGGTTGAAGCGGCGAATCTGGCTTGGCGAGACGTAGATATCGTCCGGGCCGGCCAGATAGGAAGCATCTGCGGAACGCAGGAAACCGAAGCCGTCCTGGAGGATCTCCAGCACACCATCACCGGAGATTTCTTCGCCGCTCTTTGCGTGCTTCTTGAGCAGGGCGAAAATCACATCCTGCTTGCGCGAACGGGCCATATTTTCTATGCCCATCTGTTCGGCCATTTCGAGCAGATCGGTAATCGGCTTTTGCTTGAGTTCAGTCAGGTTCATATGGGAATGAAGTAATCGTATATGAGGGGAAATTAAGCCTCTGGCTTAATGAGACCGCGCCGCAGAGATGGCGAAAGGATCGCGTACTGAATCGAAAGGAGAGCGTCGGCGACGGCTTGCAGGGGGCAACGGAGAAACCGTTGCGGAGCCGAATGTAACATCTGGATTTTCAGGCGTCTAGTGCGCGCCCTGAAAAAAACCCCGCATTTAGCGGGGTCTTGAACAGCCCGGCCTTACAGGTGGGCGTCGAGGAAAGCCGCCAGTTGCGACTTCGACAGGGCGCCAACTTTAGTGGCTTCAACGTTGCCGTTCTTGAACAGCATCAGGGTCGGGATACCACGTACACCGTGCTTGCCAGGGGTATCGGCGTTTTCGTCGATGTTCAGCTTGGCGATGGTCAGCCGGCCTTCATAGGTCGAAGCGATGTCGTCCAGAACCGGAGCGATCATCTTGCAAGGGCCGCACCATTCTGCCCAGTAATCAACCAGCACGGGGCCCTGAGCCTGAAGAACTACTTCTTCGAAGGTGGCGTCAGTGACGTGTTTGATCAGGTCGCTCATGGAATTCTCCGGGTTGCTAGGCTAAAAACGTCGTTCATCATAGCGGGCCTGCTGGCATTCAGGAAGTAATCGATCATTGACTCTGTCTATGATGGCGCATCACTGTGGTTATAGCTCAGCACCTGAGCGCAAGCGCACTGAACGGATATCCGGCCACTCAGCCTTGTAAGGGCAACGATTCATGCGGCTTTTGCGGGCCTGACAATTGGACCGGTGACCGGCTTTTTCAGCACGCCATGACGCCGCACCGTACAGCTTCGCGTTGGCGTGCGCCATGGTTCGTGGCAGGATGTTGCGGTCATTGACCGGAATCTCCTGACCATGCCTCACACCAAAGCCAAGAATCTTTCTCTGATCGCTGCCATCGACCTGGGCTCAAACAGCTTCCATATGGTGGTGGCCAAGACCAATCAGGGCGATATCCGTATTCTTGAGCGGCTGGGCGAGAAGGTACAGCTGGCGGCCGGCATTAATGAAGAGCGGCAACTGACCGAAGAGTCGATGCAGCGCGGCCTGGACTGCCTCAAGCGCTTTGCGCAACTGATCAACGGTCTGCCACTGGGCGCGGTCCGGATTGTCGGCACCAACGCTCTGCGTGAAGCCCGCAACCGCAATGAATTCATTCATCGCGCCGAAGCCATTCTCGGCCACCCCGTAGAAGTGATTTCCGGCCGCGAAGAAGCGCGCCTCATTTATCTGGGCGTCTCGCACACCCTGGCCGACACTCCCGGCAAGCGCCTGGTGGCCGATATCGGCGGCGGCAGCACCGAATTCATCATTGGCCAGCGCTTCGAGCCATTGCTGCGCGAGAGCCTGCAGATGGGCTGCGTCAGCTTCACCCAGCGTTATTTCCGCGATGGCAAGATCACCCCGGCGCGCTATGCCCAAGCCTACACCGCAGCTCGTCTGGAGTTGATGAGCATCGAGCAGGGCCTGCACCGCCTGAAATGGGACGAGGCCATCGGCTCCTCAGGCACCATTCGCGCCATCGGCGCGGTACTGAAGGCCAATGGGCATGGTTCCGGCGAGGTCAACGCTGAAGGTCTGGCCTGGCTCAAGCGCCGCTTGTTCAAACTGGGCGATATCGAAAAAATCGACTTCGAAGGCATCAAGCCCGATCGTCTGGCGATCTTCCCCGCCGGGCTGTCCATTCTTGAGGCGATCTTCGATGCCCTGGAACTGCAGCGCATGGATCACTGCGAGGGCGCGCTGCGTGAAGGCGTGCTCTACGACCTGCTGGGCCGCCATCATCACGAAGACGTCCGCGAACGCACCCTCAATTCCCTGATGGAGCGCTATCACGTCGACATGGAGCAGGCTGCACGGGTCGAGCGCAAGGCACTGATGGCGCTGGAACAGGTCGCCGCAGCCTGGGACCTGGAAGACGAAAGCTACGCCGAGCTGCTGAGCTGGGGCGCCAAGGTGCATGAAGTGGGGCTGGATATCGCCCACTATCATTACCATAAGCATGGCGCCTACCTGATCGAGCACTCCGACCTGGCAGGTTTCTCCCATGAAGACCAACAGAAGCTGGCCCTGCTGGTACGCGGCCATCGCCGCAACATCCCCAAGGACAAGTTCGCTGAATTCGGTGATGAAGGCATCAAGCTGATTCGCCTGTGCGTGCTGCTGCGCTTCGCCATCCTGTTCCACCACATCCGTGGCACTCAGGAAATGCCGCAGGTGGTGCTGCGCGCCGACGGTCCGAACCTCGACGCGCAGTTCCCGGATGGCTGGCTGGAAAACAACCAGCTGACCCAGGCCGACTTCGCGCTGGAAGCGGAGTGGCTGACCCGGGTCGGGATCGTCTTCAGCTCACGCTGATGATCGGCTTGCTCAGGCGCTCCAGCAGGGTCGCCTGGGCACTGCGGGCATTCTGGTTGCCGGTCGGGCTGGTACGGATGTAACGGCCGTCGGACTGCAGAATCCAGCTATGGGTGTTATCGGTCAGATACAGCTCCAGCTCTTTCTTGACCCGCAGGATCAACTTCTTGCTGTCCACCGGGAAGCAGGTCTCGACGCGCTTGTCGAGGTTACGCTCCATCCAGTCGGCACTGGACAGGAACATCTGCTCATCACCGCCATTGAGGAAGTAATAGACCCGGGTGTGCTCCAGGAAGCGACCGATGATCGAGCGTACCTGAATATTGTGCGACACCCCCGCAATGCCCGGTCGCAGGCAGCACATGCCGCGCACCACCAGATCGATCTTCACCCCGGCCTGGCTGGCCTTGTACAACGCGCGGATGACTTTCGGGTCGGTCAGCGAGTTGAACTTGGCAATGATATGCGCCGGCTTGCCTTCCGCGGCAAACTGGGTTTCCCGGGCAATCATGTCCAGGATGCCCTTCTTGAGGGTGAACGGCGCATGCAGCAGCTTCTTCATGCGCAGGATCTTGCCCATGCCGATCAACTGGCTGAATAGCTTGGACACGTCTTCGCACAGCGCATCATCGGACGTCAGCATGCTGTAGTCGGTGTACAGCCGCGCGTTGCCGGCATGGTAGTTACCGGTGCCCATGTGCGCGTAACGCACGATGTCGCCGTTCTCGCGGCGCAGGATCAGCATCATCTTGGAGTGGGTCTTGAAGCCGACCACACCATAGATCACTACCGCACCTGCCGCTTGCAGGCGGCTGGCCAGTTGCAGGTTCGACTCTTCGTCAAAACGCGCCCGCAGCTCAATGACCGCCGTGACTTCCTTGCCGTTGCGCGCCGCATCCACCAGCGCATCGACGATCTCGGAGTTGGCACCACTGCGGTACAGGGTCTGGCGCACAGCCAGCACATGCGGGTCTTTGGCGGCCTGGCGCAGCAGGTCGACAACCGGCGTGAAGGACTCGAACGGGTGCAACAGCAGAATGTCCTGCTTGCGGATCACGCTGAACAGGTTTTCGCTGTTCTGCAGCAATTTGGGAATCGCCGGGGTGAACGGCGGGTATTGCAGCTCTGGATGACTGTCCAGACCGGTAATGCTGAACAGGCGCGTCAGGTTGACCGGGCCGTTGACCTGATACAGCTCCGACTCGTTCAGGCTGAACTGCTTGAGCAGGTAGTCTGACAGGTGTTTCGGGCAGGTATCGGCCACCTCCAGGCGTACCGCGTCACCGTAACGACGCGAGAACAGCTCGCCGCGCAGGGCACGGGCCAGGTCTTCGACGTCCTCGGAATCGAGCGCCAGGTCGGCGTTACGGGTCAACCGGAACTGATAGCAGCCCTTGACCTTCATGCCCTGGAACAGGTCATCGGCGTGCGCATGGATCATCGACGACAGGAACACGAAGTTGTCGCCAGGCCCACCGACCTCTTCCGGAACCTTGATGACCCGTGGCAACAAGCGCGGTGCCGGGATGATCGCCAGACCCGAATCGCGACCGAAGGCGTCGACGCCTTCAAGCTCAACGATGAAGTTCAGGCTCTTGTTGACCAGCAGCGGGAACGGGTGGGTCGGGTCCAGGCCGATCGGGGTGATGATCGGTGCGATTTCATCACGGAAATAGCGGCGCACCCAGGTCTTGAGCTTGACCGTCCAGTAACGGCGACGAATGAAGCGCACCTGATGTTTTTCAAGCTCCGGCAACAGGATGTCGTTGAGGATCGCGTACTGGCGATCCACCTGCTCGTGGACCTGCTCACTGATACGCGCCAGCGCCTGGTGCGGCTGCAAACCATCGGCGCCGGCCAGCTCACGGGCAAAATTGATCTGTTTCTTGAGGCCCGCCACGCGAATCTCGAAGAACTCATCCAGGTTGCTGGAAAAAATCAGCAGGAACTTCAGCCGCTCCAGCAGCGGATAGGACTCATCCAGCGCCTGCTCCAGCACCCGGATGTTGAACTGCAATTGGGCCAGTTCACGGTGGATGTACAGGCTGCTGTCGTCCAGGTTGGTAACGACAACTGCAGGGGCCGCGGTAACAGGGGTCTCGACGACCTGCTCAAGCTCAATGGCAGGCTCAACCACAGGTGTAGCCTCCTGAACACTGACTTCTACGGTGGCTTGGGTGAGTCCTTCGGTATTCATGAACGTTCCTGTGAGGGAGGCTATTGCCCTTTTAAAAGTTGAGCGGCACGCACGGCAAAGTAAGTCAGGATACCGTCGGCACCGGCACGTTTAAACGCGGTGAGCGATTCGAGAATCACGCCCTCGCTCAGCCAGCCATTCTGGATCGCAGCCATGTGCATCGCGTATTCGCCGCTGACCTGATAAACAAAAGTCGGAACCTTGAACTCGTCCTTGACCCGGTAAAGGATGTCCAGATACGGCATGCCCGGTTTGACCATCACCATGTCGGCACCTTCCGCCAGATCGGCAGCCACTTCATGCAGCGCCTCATGGCTGTTGGCCGGGTCCATCTGGTAAGAGGCCTTATTGGCCTTGCCCAGATTGGATGCCGAACCGACCGCATCGCGGAACGGACCATAATAGGCACTGGCGTACTTGGCCGAGTAAGCCATGATCCGCACATTGACATGCCCGGCCAGCTCCAGCGCTTCACGGATTGCCTGGATCCGGCCATCCATCATGTCGGACGGGGCAACCACCTGAGCGCCGGCAGCGGCATGCGACAGCGCCTGTTTCACCAGTGCATCAACGGTAATGTCGTTCTGCACATAGCCCTCGTCATCGAGGATGCCGTCCTGACCATGGGTGGTGAAAGGATCCAGTGCCACATCGGTGATGACGCCCAACTCCGGAAACCGGTCACGCAGGGCGCGGGTGGCGCGCTGGGCGATACCGTCGGGGTTCCACGCCTCGGCAGCGTCGAGGGACTTTTTCTCGGCCGGGGTAACCGGAAACAGAGCCAGCGCAGGAATACCCAGCTCCACCCAGTGTTCGGCTTGCTTGAGCAGCAGGTCAATCGACAACCGCTCGACACCCGGCATCGAAGCCACTGACTCACGACGGTTTTCACCGTCGAGGACAAACACCGGAAGAATCAGGTCGTCGACGGTCAGGACGTTTTCACGTACCAGCCGTCGGGAAAAATCGTCGCGCCGGTTACGACGCAGGCGAGTGAGGGGGAACAGGCGGTTTGCGGGGGTAAAACTCACGGCAATACTCCTGAGCCCGCATACGCGGGCAAGCGCGACAGTTATAAGCCGCCATTATGACCAAAGTGTGACAATTTAAGTGCAGTCTGCGACCCGAGGCCGCAGCAGAGCCTCTGGCGCGATTTTCAGCGCTGTGGTTGTAACATTCTTTAACGCTGCGACGCACATGGGTGCTTTCCAGTTTCTCCTGCGCGAGTTAGGCTGCGGTCCTCATTTCGCCAGCATCCAGACAATGCTCCAGAATTTTCTAAACGACTTCGGCTATCTGGCCCTGTTCATCGGCACCTTCTTTGAAGGCGAGACCATTCTGGTGCTTGCCGGATTCCTGGCGTTCCGTGGATACATGGACCTTAACATGGTCATGCTGGTCGCGTTTTGCGGCAGCTATGCAGGCGACCAGCTCTGGTACTTCATGGGGCGCCGGCACGGCCGCAAGCTGCTGGCCCGCAAACCGCGCTGGCAGGCGATGGGCGACCGGGCGTTGCGCCTGGTGCGCAAGCACCCCGACCTCTGGGTGCTGAGCTTCCGCTTCGTCTACGGCCTGCGCACCGTGATGCCGGTGGCTATCGGCCTGTCCGGCTATCCGCCGGCGCGCTACCTGATCCTCAACGGCATCGGGGCAGCAGTCTGGGCCGTGGCCCTGGCCTCGGCGTCCTACCACTTCGGCTCGGTCATGGAAGGCCTGCTGGGCAATATCAAGAAGTACGAGCTGTGGGTCCTCGGCGGTCTGCTGGTGATCGGTCTGGCACTCTGGGCGCGCCGCCGCTTCAAGAGCGCCCGCCTGGCCCGGGAAGAGAAACTCGCTGCCGTCTCCGCCAGCGAAGCGCCTCTGGATCCGGCCGACAAGAAAGCCGACTGACCCCGCACCCGGTCCGGGCACCCAGTGCCCGGACTGCATTGAACATCCCGCTCCTGCTACGATCCGATCTTTTGCATGCCCGCTGATTTTCAGCGCGGCAGGCACAGGCATACCCGGCGCCCGACCGGGTTCATGATGGAGAGTGTTCGACATGCACAAAAAAGTAGCCGTTATCCTGTCTGGCTGCGGCGTCTACGATGGCGCTGAGATCCATGAAAGCGTCCTGACCCTGCTGCGCCTGGATCAACGCGGCGTGCAGGTACAATGCTTCGCACCGGATATCGCGCAACTGCATGTCATCAACCACCTCACCGGTGAAGTCAGCGCAGAGTCGCGCAACGTACTGGTGGAGTCGGCACGCATCGCCCGCGGCGCCGTCCAGGACGTCCGCGAAGCCCGTGCCGAAGACTTTGACGCGATCATCGTGCCTGGCGGCTTCGGCTCGGCCAAGAACCTCTCGAACCTGGCCAGCGAAGGGGCCGCCTGCCAAGTGCAGGAAGACGTGCTGGCACTGCTCAAGGCCTTTGTCGAGGCAGGCAAGCCGGTCGGGCTGATCTGCATCACCCCCGCACTGGCCGCGAAAATCTACGGCCCGGGCGTCATCAGTACCATCGGCAACGACCCGGACACCGCCGCAGCGATCATCCAGATGGGCGGCGTGCACCAGGACAGCCATGTCGAGGACATCGTCGAAGACGCCGAGCGCAAACTGGTCAGCACCCCGGCCTACATGCTCGCCCGCAGCATCAGCGAGGCCGCTGCGGGGATCAACAAGCTGGTTGACCGGGTCATTGAGCTGACCCATGAGGACGATGCGGCCCGATAGCCGCGATCAGCCTGCGGCGCGGCGCTCCTGCAAACGGCTACGCCCGTACAGCAAGGCAATCGCCAGCAACGCCACTGCCTGAGCGCTCAGCGACCAGGCATCGGCATGCACACCCAGCCAGTCGAACTCGAAGAAGCTCACCGGATGGGTGCCGAAGATGCCGGCTTCCTGCAGCGCTTTGACACCATGTCCGGCGAACACCACCGACAGTGCGCACAGCAATGCAGCATTGATTGAGAAGAACAGCGCCAGCGGCAGTTTCGCCGAGCCGCGCAGGATGATCCAGGCCAGCCCCAGCAACAGCACCAGCGCGGTTCCCGCCCCCGCCAGGACGGCGTTATGCCCGGCGGGACCGGCCTGCAGCCACAGGGTCTCGTAGAACAGGATGACCTCGAACAACTCGCGATACACCGAGAAGAATGCCAGCACAGCAAAGCCGAAACGGCCGCCACCACTGACCAGGCTGCTCTTCACATAATCCTGCCAGGCAGCGGCGTGGCGACGATCATGCATCCAGACCCCGAGCCACAGCACCATGACACTGGCAAACAATGCCGTGGCGCCTTCGAGCAGTTCACGCTGGGCACCGCTGACATCAATCACATAAGCCGCCAGCGCCCAGGTCGCCAGCCCCGCCAGCAATGCCAGGCCCCAACCAACATTGACGCTGCGCACCGCCGATTCCTGACCCGTGTTGCGCAAGAACGCCAGGATCGCCGCCAGCACCAGAATCGCTTCCAGCCCTTCACGCAACAGAATCAGCAGGCCGGAAATGTAGCTCAGGGACACGCTCAGGCCATCACCGCCCAACGCCTCGGCAGACGCCTTGAGCTTGACCTTGGCCAGGTCCAGACGCTGAGCCACCTGTTCCTGGGGCAGGTTGTCCTGCACCGCTTGGCGATACGCCATCAACGACTTTTCGGTGTCCTTGCGCAGCGCGGTGTCGACGTTGTCCAACGAGCTTTCGACCAGTTCGAAACCTTCCAGATAGGCGGCAACCGACAGGTCATAGGCCTGGTCGCGGTCACCTGCCGCATAGGCGGCCAGGCTCTTGTCCAGGGTGCTGCGGGTGTAGTCGAGCAACTGCGCGGGCCCCCGCTGGGCCTGTGGCGGCTTGGCGCGCTGGGCCCGGAAGGCGGCGGCCGCTTGCGGCCCCTCAGCAGCCTCGACTTCTGCCGGAGTCAGGCGCGCCAGATCGGCCAGCTGCCAGGTCTTGTCCGAGCTGGCCCCAGGCTGGGCGGTAAAGCCTGCGATATAAACCGCCAGGTCCCAACGCTGACGCTCATCAAGCAGTTCACCGAAGGCTGGCATGTCGGTGCCCGCCACGCCAAGCCCGAGGGTGTTGTAGATGCCGTACAGGCTTAACCGATCGAGGCGCGCGGCATCGCGCAGATTGGCCGGTGGCGGCTCCAGGCCGATACCTGCCGGCCCGTCGCCGGCGCCGCTGGCGCCATGGCACACCGAGCAGACCTGCGCATACAGCGGTGCGCCACGGGCCGGGTCCGGGGTAATCAACGGCGCCTGGCTGACCTCGTACGCGGCGGCCAGGCTGGCGCCCAACTGGCGGGCCTGACGGGCCACGGCGCTGCCCTCATCGCGGCGCTGCACCGCGCTCAACAATTGCTCAACACCGTGCTCCAGGCTGTCGCGCCCGGCCCGCTGTGGCAAACCGACCACCAGGCCCTGTAACGCACCGAGGAATTCGACCTGCTCGCGGTACTCGCCATCATCAATGACCTTGCCGTCGGCCACCGTCGCCGGGTAGTCGACAGCAATGTAGTCGAGCAAGTGCAGCGCCTGGACGGCACCTTCGACAGGCTCGGCCAACAGCACAGAGCTGCACAGCAGCAGTACAGGCATGAGCAGCCAGCTCAAAACACGGGCAAGGGAAGGCATGAAACGATTCTCAACAGACCACAAAGCCGTGCATTGTTCCCTCACACCATCACAGGCTCAATACTCAAAGCGGAAATTTGTGACAAAAAATTACATTTTATTTTAGGAAGTAACACCTGCCTGACCTATCGCTGCAGCATCACCCTTCCACAGCCGATTGGCGCGACAAAGAGGTGCGCAAGTTGGCAATTTGCGTGACCCATTGCGCATGTGTGCTGGAACAACGGCAAATATCCGTTGTCATCGCCGCCTTCGGCCTTATAATTTCGCGCCCTCCGCACATACCGGGACATACTTTTCCCACCGGATGGACTCATTCAGGCAGCCCGCAGCGCCTGGCCATTGGACTGGCATAGCGGGTTATCCCTGAGACCCGAACAGACTTCAGGGAATGGAACGCACATGTCTTCTCGTGCCTTGACCGCGCTCACGCTGGTCGCTGCCGTACAACTGGCCGGCTGCTCCGCCTTTCGCAGCTACGACAACGAGCTCAAGGAAACCAACCAGCACATGACCTCCGGCAACATTGTCGGGGCGTTGGCCACGCTGGAAAAAAACAATACCAGTGCCGACAAGGACCTCCTCTACTACTTCGAGAAGGGCGAACTGCTGCGTGCCAGCGGTGACCTGGACGGCAGCCAGACCGCCTGGCGCTCGGCCGATAAAGTCATTTACACCTGGGAAGAGTCGGTCAAGCTCGATACCGACAAGTACCTGGCCCAGTTCGGCAGCTTCCTGGTCAACGACAAGGTGCGTCGCTACGAAGGCTACGACTACGAAAAAGTCATGCTGACCACCCAGATGGCCTTGAACCTGCTGGCGCGCAACGACTTCGACGGCGCCCGGACCGAAATCAAAAAGACCCATGAACGCGAAGCGGTCATTGCCGATCTGCGTGACAAGGAATACCTCAAGAGCGAGCAGGAAGCTCAGGAGAAAGGCGTCAAGACCCAGTTCAAAGACCTGCAAGGCTACCCGGTGGCCTCGCTGGATGCGCCCGAAGTGGTCGGCCTGAAAAACAGCTATCAGAGTGCTTTCAGTCACTATCTGTCTGGCTTCGTGTATGAAGCGCTGGGCGAGAAGGGTCTGGCCGCGCCGGGTTATCGCAAGGCGGTAGAGCTGCGTCCGAATACGCCGCTGCTTGAAGACGCACTGAAAAAACTCGATGGCGACGCCAGCAAAAGCGGCGAAAGCGAAGTGCTGCTGGTGATCCAGAGCGGCTTTGCGCCGGCCCGTGACTCGGTGCGCATTCCATTGCCACTGCCAATCAGCGGTAACCTGGTCATCACCCCGCTGTCGTTCCCGGTGATCCGCGCCGACACCAGCACCGCCTCGTTCAATCAGGTGACCCTGGACGGTAAAGCCGTCAACCTGACCCTGCTCAACAGCACCACTGACATGTCGCGTCGTGCACTGCGCGATGACATGCCCGGCATCATCCTGCGCACCACCGTGCGCGCCATTACCCGAGGCGTGGCGCAGAAGCAGCTCAACGACGTCAACCCGCTGGCCGGCCTGGCCGTCGGGATCGCTTCGGCGGTCACCGAAGGTGCTGACACCCGCACCTGGCGCACCTTGCCTGACCGCACCCTGGTTGCCCGCATTCGCCTGCCACAGGGTCAGCACTTGGTAAGCCTGCCCAACACCCTGGGTAGCTCGCAGGTGCAATTCAAGGTTGATAAGCCCTACCAGGTCGTGTCCGTACGCGCGCTGGGCAACCAGGTGTTCGCCGACGGCCAGATGGCCCAGGTCATTCCGACCGGTGTGCCCCAAGCGATTGCCACTTCTGCAACTGCCAAATGACCCTTTGACGGAGATTCTGTAATGCGTATCAAGATTCTCGGCGCCCTGGCCCTGGCCCTGCTCGCCGGCTGTGCCACCCCGCCGCCACCGGCTCCCGGCAGCGCAGCCAGCAAGATCGTGCAGATGGGCGATTTCAAGAACATCGAGGTCGGCGCCATTCGGGTCGCCCGCGAGAACGGTTTCCTGACCGTCAAGGCCCAGCTGAGCAACACCAGCAGCCGTAACAAGACCCTGTACTACCGCTTCGCCTGGCTGGGCAACGACGGTTTCCCGGTGGCCGATGAAGAAACCTGGAAAACCCTGCCCCTGTATGGCTCGCAGAGCACCGTGCTGTCAGGTATCGCGCCGGTCCCCAAGGCCACCGACTTCCGGATTGAAGTCAATACGCCCTGAGTGCAGCGTTGAGCCGTTTTCCTTTTTGCCAAGTTAAAGAGAACCCCTGTATGTCCTTTATCCGTCTTTGCTCCATCGCTGCCGTCGCTGTACTGGCCACCGGTTGCGCCAACAACTCGCCGACCCTGGGCAGCAAGAACATCAGCTACGGCGACACCAAGGCCGTGGAAACCGTGACCAACGAGTTCGGCTCCACCGACCTGCAGATGATCGCCGAGAGCATGACCCGCTCGCTGGCCCAGTCCGGCATCCTGCAAGGCCGCCCGGTGGTTCAGGTCTACGACGTGAAGAACAAGACCAGCGAGTACATCGATACCCGCGAAATCACCACCTCGATCAAGACCCAGCTGATGAAGAGCGGCACCGCCCGTTTCGCCAGCGACAATACCCAGATGCAAAGCCAGGTCGACCAGCTCAAGCTGCAAAACCAGAGCGGTCTGTACAAGAACTCCACCGTCGCCAAGACCGGCAACATGATCGCTGCCAAATACCGCCTGGAAGGCGCGATCAGCTCGATCGTCAAGCGCAGCAGCGACTACAAGGACGTCTACTACAAATTCAGCCTGCAACTGATCGACGTTGAAAGCGGTCTGGCCGAGTGGATGGACGAGAAAGAAATCCGCAAGACCACGGAGCGCTAAGCAATGCGTGCATGGATCGGCATCATCGGCCTGCTGTGCGCCTTCGGCGTGCAGGCCGCCCCCAAGGTGGCCGTAGCAGACATGGCGTTCCAGCAGCGCGTCGAGCAGTACATCCGTATTGTCTCGGCCCGCGCCAGCGAAAGCGCCCATGCCAATGCCTACAGCGCAGGCTATCAGGGCTCGGCCAGCTACGACTCCTATGAGTCGCGCAACAGCTACATCGAGCAGGGCGAGCTGCGCAAGTTCAGCGGCGACATCAAGGGCGAGATTCTCAAGTCCGGCATGTTCCAGCTGGTTCAGGGCACGCCCTACACCTCCAGCTCCAAGGAGGATGTCTACGACGTGATCCGCCGGATCAAGAATGGCAGCTTCAAGGGTGCTGACTACGTGTTGTTCGGTACGGTGTCGGATATCGACTTCCGCGAAGACATCAACGAGCTGGCCCATACCGATAGCTATTCGGCGGTCATGGGCATCACCCTGGTAGCCGACTTCAGCCTGATCAACACCCGTACCTTCGAGATCACCTCGGCGTTCACGGCGATGGGCGAAGGCCAGGACACCAAGCTGGTCAACAGCCGTGACATCAAGGTCTCGCTCAACCGCGGCCGGGTGGTGCGTGAAGTGTCCAAGTCGATCGGCGTGGATGTCAGCCGCCAGTTGCGCGAGCAACTGCGTGGCGAGGTGGAATGGGTTGAACAACCCGTGCAGCACAACAACCTGCCCCGCGACGAGGCCCCGCGCATCCTGCGTTGAGTCTTGGTTTGCACATGAAAGGGCCGGGCCGGACGTTGAATTTTAACGCTCGGTCCGGCCTTTTTTGTTGGTCTTGCCTGCCATGCGCCGTAGGAGATCGCCCGCCGCCTCGGCGCCGCGCTGTCGCGCAGCAAACATGGACCTCGTAGGACTAATGGCGATCAGAAGGACAAACGGGATTCGGTGGGAGTTGGCTTGCCGACGAATACTGCGGTACATCCGCAGCAGAATGTGCCGGCTTTACTGGCCCTTTCGCTGTGGTCCGGCACTCCGGCAAGCCAGACTCCCACCGAGACCGAATAAGATCCGAAATCGCTTAACTGATCGGCATTACCCCGTAGGAGCTGCTTCAGCAGCGAATCCCGTTCGCGGCTGAAGCCGCTCCTACGGCGGGCAAGCCAGCGGGAGTCAGGCGGTGCCGCGATGCAGGGTCGCAAGAAAGCCCGCAGCACCGACGAACAGGCTGGCAAAGGTGCGGTTCAGGCGCTTTTGCTGACGTGGGGTCTTGAGCGCGCGCAAGACGCGAGAGGCCAGCCCGGTGTAGCCGGCCATCACGGTCAGGTCCACCGCCACCATGGTCAGGGTGATAATCACGTATTGCGCCAGTAACGGCGCGCTCGGGTCGATGAACTGCGGCAGGATCGCCAGCATGAACACCAGCGACTTGGGGTTGCTCATGTTCACCAGAAAGCCACGCAGCACCAGGCTCAGCGGCTTGCCGATCGGGCGCATGGCCGGGTCTTCGCTCAGCTCAGTAGGCTGCGCACGCCATTGCTTGACGCCCAGGTAGATCAGGTACAACACACCGAACCATTTGATCACCGAGAACGCCAGGTCCGAGGTCGCCAGTACCGCACCGAGCCCCGCCGCAACGATGCCGATCTGCGCCACCAGTGCCAGTTGCAGGCCCAGAGCGTTCCAGTAGCCACGCCAGAAGCCGTATTGCAGGCCGCAGGACATCGAGGCGATCGCCCCGGCACCCGGTGACAGACTGATTACCCAGCACGCGGCAAAAAATGCCAGCCATGTTTCAAACGCCATCGCACACCTCGAATTGATTCAGCTATGCGTTACGGTATGCGTTATCTCCAAATGTGACCAGATGGGCACGTCTAAAAATTACCTACGCTGCCATCGCTGCGTTGAAAACCGGCTCAAAATGCTCATTTACAACTTGTAAATTGCGCTTTTTCGCCGGTTTTCGCCTTGCGCTGGCTGCCTCGCCTACGTTTTTTGAGATACCCAGATGTTTATCGAGGCATGGCCGGTCGGGGCAAATCCACCGCCGGAAAACGCTCCCAACTGCGGCGATCAATCACATCGGCGCTGTCCAGCAACCAGCGCAGCACCCGCTGGGTCAGGTGCTGCTCGACCGCAGCATGCTCGGTGCGCCCGGCCAGGTTGTGCTGCTCATGAGGGTCGCTGGAACGGTGATACAGCTCGGCGGGTTCGTACAGGCGCCAGATGTAGGTCCATTCACGGTTGCGCAGGGCGACGACCTTGCCCACCAGGTCAGTGCGTTCGTGTTGCAACTGGCTCTTGATGTCGTAAGGAAACGGCCCGCGCTCCAGCAGGTCGGCTTCTTCGAGGCGAAAGCCGCCCTCGCTGAACGCTTCGTCGCGATGCTGCGCCGTCGGGTCATACAGGCAGGCGGTGAAGCTGCGGCCGAAATGCGCATGCTCCACAGGCGCGTCGGCCAGCTCCAGCAAGGTCGGGAATACGTCGATCAGCTCTACCAGCGCATCACTGTGCCCGCCACCGGCCAGCCCCGGCCCGGAGACAATCAACGGGGTACGCACCAGACACTCATCGACGCCGGCCGGCCATTTTTCCAGCAGGCCGAAGTCGCCCAGGTATTCGCCATGGTCGGCAAAGAAGGTGACGTAGGTGTTGCCTGCACTGCCATTGGCTTGCAGGCCGTCGAGCAAGCGCCCGACCTGGCTGTCCAGCCGCGAGATCATGCCGTAATACACCGCGCGGATCTCGCGCCACTGCTCATCGCTCAACCGGTCCCAGCCATGCCGGCGAGCCAGTTCGCGGTAGTAACCGGCGCGTGGTCCCGTGAATTCACGCGGTGCCTGCACATCCGCACGCGGGTACATCGAGAACCAGGGTTGCTCGACGGCAAACGGCGGATGCGGGAACACCAGCGGGATGTAAAGCACCCAGGGTTTGTCCGGCGGCTGCCTGAGCCATTGTTCAGCGGTGCTGATGGTCGCCTCGTCAAAGTCGACCACGCCCTCGGCGCGCTCGCCGCGATAGTGCGCACGCGCCATCAGGTCGTCGGCCTGACCATGATTACGGCCGATGAAGTCCGCGAGGGTCGTGAGCGCCGGGTCGGCAAACCCGTGCTCATCCAGCGCCAGCTCGGCGGCACCGGCGGCGAAGGTATCGCCTCGGGCACCGGCATGGACCACGTGATAACCGTTGTCTTTGAAGCAGCGCAGAAAGTTGGGCTGCTGCGGGTCGAGCAGGTATTGCAAAAAGCGATGGCCATTTACGTGCGGGTAACGCCCGGACAGAAATGACACCCGCGACGGCGAGCACACACTGTGCTGGGTAAACGCCTCGCCAAAGCGCACCCCGCCCGCCGCCAGACGCTCCAGATGCGGCGTGCGCACCGGGCTGGCCGGGTTGAAGCCGGGCAGGCAATCGACCCGCAACTGGTCGGCAACGATCACCACGAAATTGGGCCGGCTCATCAGAAGTCCTTGCGCAATTGCACGCCGAAATAGCGCTGGTCATCACGCGGCACCATGCGATTGATGCCGTTGGTGCTGGACATCAGCAGCGGTGCATAGGAGCGGTCGGTGAGGTTGCGCGCCAGTAACGCGACCCGCCAGCCTTCGCTGTAATCGGCCAGGGCCACACTGGCATTCCAGATACCGTAGGCGCCCTGTTTGGTGTCGACGTTCTGGTCGAGGCTGTACTGCACTTCGCTCTGCCAGCTGTAATCGGTGCTCAGCTCGATATCCAGGCCGTTTTCCAACGGGATGCTGTAGTCGGCGCGCACGTAGCTTTTCCAGTCCGGGGAAAACGGCAGCGGCTTGCCATTGATGTTGCAACTGGCGGCCGCGCCCGGTGGGCATTGAAAATCCTCGACCCGTGCGCGGGTGTAGGCCAGCGCGGCACTGAGTATGAGTTGCCGGGTGGCCTGCAGGCTCAGGTCCAGCTCGGCACCTTCGCTGCGCACGGAACCTGCGTTGATCAGGCGGGTCACCGGCGAGCCGCCGACCTGATCGAAGAAGTTGGCCTGATAGTTGTCGTAATCGCTACGGAACAGCGCCAGGTTGGCGGTCAGTCGCTGGTCCAGCGCCGTGCTTTTGAGACCGACTTCCCAACTGTTGGAGGTTTCCGGGTCCAGTGCCTGAGTGTCCAGCTCATACATCTGGAAATACACGTTGTACGCCGGGCCTTTGTAGCCCCGCGAATAGGTCACGTAGCCGGTCAGGTGGTCATTGAAGTCGTGTTGCAGGCCCAGCCGGCCCGACACCCCGGTATCGCTGTGCGAGCCGCTGGAGGCAAAGGACGGGCGCATCGAGCGCAGGGTCAGCGGCGAGCTCGAAACCCGCTGGTGATCGTATTCCAGTTCATCGCGGGTAAAGCGCAGGCCGACGATACCGCGCCAGTCATCGGTGAAGTTCAGCGTGCTTTCACCGAACAGCGCATAGCTGTCGTTGGTGGCGCTGAATTTGCCACGCGCCGACTGGGCATCGCCGAGCGTTACCAGTTGGCGCTGATAAGCTTCTTTCGATTCGCCGTGATACAGGTAAGCGCCCACCACATACTCAAAAAACTGCCCGGTAGGGGACGCCAGCCGTACTTCCTGGCTGAACTGGTCGTAATCGACCTGGCCGGCATCGTGCAAGGCATCCACCGGCAGACCGGCCAGCCGGTCCTGATCCTGATACTGCTGGTTATCCCAGCCGCGCCAGGCGGTGATCGAGGTCAGGGTATGCCCGCCCAGGCGCCAGTCGGCCTGGGCCGACAGTCCTTTGTGGGTATCTTCGGCATAGGTGCGGTAGTCGTTTTCCACATCACGGTTGCTGGTGCCGGCCCGGTTCGGCGCAAAGGCGCTGGAAAACGCAGCGTTGGTTTTATACGGCACACCATTGGGGCTGGTGTTGCCTGATTCGCTGTAATCACCGATCAGGGTAATGCGCAGGTCTTCGTTGGGGTCGAACTGCAGCTTGCCGCGCAGGCCCTTGGTGTCGTAACCGTTGACCTTGTTGCCGTTGAAGGTGTTGCGCACATTGCCGTCGTAGTCGCCCCACAGGGTGCTGAGCGAGCCTTTGAGGTTGTCAGTCAGCGCGCCGCCGATGCCGAACCGCAGGCGCTGCTCGTTGCCCTTGCCGAAGAATGAGTAATCCGCGTAACCACGAGCCTGCTCCGGGATATCACGACTGACCACGTTGAGCACGCCAGCCGAAGCATTACGGCCGAACAGCGTGCCCTGCGGCCCGCGCAGCACCTCGACCCGCTCGACTTCCATCAAATCCAGGGTGGCCTGGCCTGGACGCCCATAGACCACACCGTCGATCACCGTCGAAACACTCGGCTCGACGCCCGGCGAGGTCGAGATCGTACCGACCCCGCGCACGAACAATGAGGTGTCCTTGCTCGATGCTGCGGTCCGAAAATTCAGGGTCGGCACCCGCTGGGCGATGCTGGCGACACCGTTGCGGTTCTCCCGCTCCAGTTGCTCGCCGTCGATCACCGACACGGCAACCGGTACTTTCTGCAGGCTCGCTTCACGGCGGGTGGCCGTAACGGTCACGGTCTTGAGCGCAGTGTCGGCCTGGGCCTCACGCGGCGGGCTGGAGACGTCAGCGTCGGCCTGGCAAACCAGCGGTAACAAACTCAGAGCAGCAAGGGGGAGTAACGAAAAGGGCGGTTTCATAGCGAAGGCTCGTGCAGTGCGTCGGCGAAACCTCCAGTGGTGGTGGTGGCGGAGCGTGTGGCCCGGACGCGGCTAAGGTTATTCGTTTTTGGTCTTTTGGCACTGACGGTTAGAACCGGATAATGCAGAGCCTTTGTAGCAATCGGCATCGGCAGCGGGAAATTCATTAATCGCATCACAGGCATGACTCAAAGGTCTGACCCATGGATTTACGCCAACTCCGGCATTTCCTGGCCTTGGCCAGGCACTTGAACTTCACCCGTGCCGCCGAAGCCGCCTGCATCACTCAATCGGCGTTCAGCCGCAGCATTCAGGGCCTGGAAAGCGAACTCGGCGGGCCATTGGTCGAGCGCGGCAGCCGTGGCGTGCTGCTGACCGCCAAGGGCGAAGCGCTGCGGGTGCGCGCCAGCCGCTTGCTCGATGAAGCCAGTAACCTGCGCGACGAGATGGCCGCCGAGCAACCGAGCGCCACCAGCAGCCGCCTCAGCTTTGGCGTCGGGCCGCTGGTCGCGGCGCGCTTGGTGCCTGAGG
Source organism: Pseudomonas sp. StFLB209 (assembly GCF_000829415.1). Lineage (NCBI taxonomy): Bacteria > Pseudomonadati > Pseudomonadota > Gammaproteobacteria > Pseudomonadales > Pseudomonadaceae > Pseudomonas > Pseudomonas sp. StFLB209. Next base: position 1,610,779 of record NZ_AP014637.1, read on the forward strand.
CGCTGGCCGTCTTCGTCGGGGATTTTGCGCATACCGCGCTGGACGTGCGGGTCGGCAAGCCTTCGGAACTGCTGGAGCTGCTCGATGAAGGCGAGATCAGCTTTCTGGTCGCCGATCTGCGGCACATGGACATTGGCACCCGCTATCTGGTCAAACCGCTGCGCTTTCGCCGCTTTGGTCTGGTCTGTCGCAGCGGCCACCCGTTGCTACAACAGACAAAGCCCCATTTCCGGCAATTGATGGATTACCCGCGAGTCAGCGCCATGCTGCCGCTGGAACTGCGCGGACTGCTGCAGGAACACTGGAGCGAGCGCGGGCCGGCACTGAATCTGGAGACCCAGCATAATGACCTGCTACCGACCCTGATGGCCGGTTCGGACAGCATCGGCGTATTGCAGCTCGAAGTCATTGACAGCCTGACCCGCAGCGGTGAATTCCAGCGCCTGCGCTGCTGCGACGAGCCCGCCCTGCTGCGTGATGGCGGCGCCTGCTTTGTGATTGTGCAACGCGCCGACCAGTTACTGAGCCCGCAAGCACGCAGCATGATCGAGACCCTGGAGCAGATCGACGAGCCGGCCCGCGCGCAGCCTCACGGCAACGCTTTGCCCTGTGCATCGTAAAGCGGCCAGGCTGATGCCCCATGGCGGCTGACCGCCTGCTCGACGAAACGCGGTTCCAGCCATTGTTCGACATCGAACGGCTTGCGAATCAGGCGCAGCTCGCTGGCCTGGCGCTGGCTCTCCTGCAGGCTTGAACTCAGGAACGGGTCCAGGCGCGGCGAGAAACGAAAACGCAGGTCCATGCCCTTGCTCTCTTCCCTGGCCAGGGCAACCGGGATGCCGCTGGCCTGCTCCTGCGCCACCAGGTACTGCTCGTAGCTGGCCGGGTCGATCAGGCTGGCGGAGTTGTCCACCAATGTGTCGACCAGCTTCTGCACGGCCTGCGGGTACTGATCAATGAACGCCTGGGTCGCCAGCAAGGTGCCTTGGGTGGTGGCCTGCAATGACAGGGTCTGGGTACTCAGGGCGATGCTCATGCCCTTGTCACGCAGGGTCAGCACGTTGTAGTTCGACCAGGTGGCATCAATCTGCCCGGCCAGCAGCGCCGAGGCTGCGGCGGTCCAGTCCAGGCTGATGACCTTCACATCCTGCTCACGCAATCCGGCACCCGCCAACAGCCGGCCGAACGACAGCTGGTCGGCGGTCCCACGGTACACCGCCACACGCTTGCCCTTGAGGTCTTCGACTTTGTGAATAGCCGCCTCAGGACGGCTGGCAAGGAACATGTTGGTGCCCCGCGAGCCCATCAGCACCCGGGTCTGCAAGCCGCTCGAGCGGCCGATGATTGCCGCCAGGTCACCCAGGCCGACCACGTCCAGTTGACCGTTGGCCAAGGCTTCGTTGATCGCCGGGCCCGCGCCCCGGAAGAAATGCCACTCGACCCGTGTACCGCTCTCGGCAAAAGCCTTTTCCAGTTGCTGCTGACGCTGAGCCACGCCCAGCGCACCGGGCGCATAAGGCTTGTTGCGGGTACTGAGGTCAGGCACCCCGATGCGGATGACCTGCGGGGCGGTTTCAGCCTGGGCGCTGCCGATCCCAAGCCAGACTGTCAGCGCCAGCAGTGTGGCACTCAAGGCTCGCGAGAATACAGTCATTGGGCGGCTTCCTTGTCAGGGTGAGCGGGTGTCGGGCGTTGTTCTTCCAGCACTGCAGCGCGGCGTACCCGGCGAATCGCCGGAAAGTAATCGGATACTGCCAGGTGCTGGGTGCTGCGATTATCCCAGATCGCCACATAACCGGCCTGCCAGCGCCAGCGCAACTGGAATGCCGGGTTTTCCAGATGCAGGAACAACAACTCCAGCAACGCTTTGGACTCGGCAGGTGTCAGGCCGACGATGTGTGCGGTAAAGGCCCGGTTGACGAACAGCGACGGCCGTCCCGACACCGGATGCCGACGCACCACCGGGTGACGGGTGGGGTCCGGCAGTTTAAGCAGGTTGTCGAGCAGACCGGGCTGTTCGAGCCGATTGACGTAGTCCAGCGCCGGGAACACGCTGTGCACCGCCTCCAGACCGTCGAGCAGCGCCCGCAGCGGCGCGGACAGCGCCTGATAGGCCGCCTCCGCGTCGACCCACAGGGTATCGCCACCGACCTCGGGAATCGTTTCGGCATGCAGCACACCGTACTTGAGCGGCCGCTCGGCGAAGGTTACGTCAGCATGCCAGGTGTCGTTGGCGCCCTTGCGGGTTTCGTCGTAGTTGAAGACCACCAGTTCCTGGGTATCGGCGTGCGCCTGAAAGGTGGGATGTACATGCAACTCGCCCAGCCGCGCAGCGAAATCACGTTGCTGCAGGGCAGTCCATTGCTGCTCGGGGAAGAACAGCACCTTGTGCCGGACCAGCTCGGCCTCAAGCTGCGCCAGTTGCGCGTCATCCAGGTCATGCAACTGAATGCCGTCGATTCGCCCGCCCAGCAACGGGCCGAGGCGCACGGTCTCGGGAAAAAGATAACGCTGAGTCAGCGCAGACTGCATGGGTAGCCCTCTCGAAGCAGAAACAGAGGGCTACGACTCTAGGCAGGCACAGGCTTGAGCGACCAATGCTTTGCAGGTCTGGCCGCCATGCAGCGGCCGACTGACGTTTACCAGGCTGTTACTTGCCTTCGCTGGCCGGCTTGTCGGCAATGATCTGGGGAAGCACATCAGTGCCGCGCCAGCGCCGCACGGCCTTCTGGAAGAACTGGCTGTTGGGCACCTGCACCAGCGCACCGCCCTGCTCGGGCAACTCGATCAAGGTGGTGAACATCAGGTTGATGGCCGTGACCCGGCCTTTGACCCCGGGTTTGTCGAGTGTATCGACCAGTTCCACCACATCACCGATGCGAAACGGCCCGATGGTGAAGATCATCACCGCGCACAAGAGGTTCGACAGCACACTCCACATGGCAAAGAACGCCACCGCGGCCACCGCCACGAAGCCTGACAGGGCCGTCCACAACACCGTGGCCGAGACGCCCAGGCGGCCCAGCACGATGACGAAGGCGCTGCCCATGATGAACCAGCGCAAACCGCCACGCACCGGCATCAACAGCTCTGGTGGCAACGGGTAACGCTCGCCCAGGCGGGTCAGAAAACGTCCTACCACACGCTGGATCAGGTAACCCGCCAGCAGGATCAACAGCACTTGCACGCCCAGCCAGATCGGTTCGATCCAGTGGGCCGCCAGTGTCACGCCTAATACGTCCATCAACCTTTGCACCTTTACGACAACGCTTCGAGCTCGGCCTGCATGGTTTCCAGCACCTCCAGTGCCTCCATCCAGCCCTCTTCGAGCTCACCCTCACGGGTTTTCAGCCTGGCCTGTTCAGACAACAGCTCACGCAGTTTGTCCTTGCTGGCGGCTTCGTAGATGGCGCTGTCAGCCAGACCGTGCTCGATTCTGGCGAGTTTTTCCTGCACCTCACCCAGTTCACGCTCAAGCTTTTCAGCCTGTTTCTTGTGCGGCGCCAGTTGCTGACGCAAGGCTGCGGCCTGCTGGCGCTGGGCCTTCTTGTCGGTCTTGTCGGCATTGACCGGGGTGTTGCTGACCGGCGCGTTGCGCTGACGATAGTCGGCCAGCCAGCGGGTGTAGTCGTCCAGGTCGCCATCAAACTCCTCGACCCGGCCGTCGGCCACCAGCATGAAGTTGTCGGTGGTGCTCTTGAGCAAATGCCGGTCGTGAGACACCACCAGCACCGCACCGCTGAACTCCTGCAAGGCCATGGTCAGCGCCAGGCGCATTTCCAGGTCCAGGTGGTTGGTCGGTTCGTCGAGCAGCAGCAGGTTGGGCTTTTCCCAGGCAATCAGGGCCAGGGCCAGGCGGGCCTTTTCGCCACCAGAGAAATTCACCACCGGTTCATCGAGGCGCGCGCCACGGAAGTCGAAACCGCCGAGGAAGTCGCGCAGGGTCTGCTCGCGTTCAGTGGGCGCCAGGCGCTGCAGATGCAGCAAGGGGTTGGCCTTGGCGTCCAGCGAATCGAGCTGATGCTGGGCAAAGTAGCCTACCGAGAGGTTTTCACCGCGTTGCAAGCGCCCGGCCAACGGTTGCAGCTCACCGGACAGGTTCTTGATCAGGGTCGACTTGCCCGCCCCGTTGGGGCCGAGCAGGCCGATGCGCGCGCCTGGGGTCAGTTGCAGCTTGACCTTTTCCAGGATGGTCTTGTCGCCATAACCCAGACGGGCATCAGACAGGTCCAGCAACGGGCTGGAGATCTTCTCCGACTCGCGGAAAGTGAAGTTGAACGGTGAGTCGACGTGGGCCGCCGACAGCTCCTCCATGCGCTCCAGGGCCTTGATCCGGCTCTGCGCCTGGCGAGCCTTGGTGGCCTGGGCCTTGAAGCGGGCGATGTACTTTTCCATGTGCGCGCGCTGCGCCTGCTGCTTTTCGTAGGCCTGTTGCTGCTGGGCCAGACGCTCGGCACGGGCGCGCTCGAAGGCACTGTAGCCACCGCGGTAGAGAATGATCTTGCGCTGCTCGACATGCGCCACATGATCGACCACGGCATCGAGAAAGTCGCGGTCGTGGGAAATCAGCAACAGGGTGCCCGGATAACCCTTGAGCCAGTCTTCGAGCCACAGGATCGCGTCGAGGTCCAGGTGGTTGGTCGGCTCGTCGAGCAACAGCAGGTCGGAAGGGCACATCAGCGCCTGGGCCAGGTTCAGGCGCATCCGCCAGCCACCGGAGAAACTGCCGACCTGACGCGCCATTTGCTCATTGCTGAAGCCAAGGCCGGCCAGCAGCTTGCGCGCCCGGGCATCGGCGGTGTAGCCATCGGCGCTGTCGAGTTCGGCGTGCAGGCGCGCCAGAGCGGTGCCATCGTGGGCCGTTTCAGCTTCAGCCAACTGACGCTGGACATCGCGCAAATGCACGTCGCCATCGAGCACATAGTCCACAGCCAGACGTTCGAGGGTATCGACTTCCTGGCGCATGTGCGCAATCCGCCAGTCGGCGGGCAGGCGGCAGTCACCGGAGTCCGGATGCAGCTCGCCGCGCAGCAACGCGAACAGGCTGGATTTGCCGGCGCCGTTGGCACCGATGAGGCCGGCTTTCTGGCCGGCGTGCAAGGTCAATTCAGCATCTTCTAGCAGACGCTGCGGACCACGCTGTAAGGTGAGGTTTTCAATTCGAATCATGATGGCGGCGGAGTCTACCAGCTTCGTCCCGGACAGGTGGACCACTATGCCTGCGGATCTATGGAGTTTCACCCTCGATTTCTATGCCCGACCCGGTATCGAGCAGGCCTGCCTGCGCCTGCAGGACCAGGGCGCGGATGTGTGCATGCTGCTATGCGGAGTCTGGCTGGGCGCGCGCGGGGTGGCTTGCCATCCGGCGCGGGTCGAAGCCATCAGCGCGCTGGCCCGGCCTTGGCAGGCAGACGTGGTCACTCCACTGCGTGCGCTACGCATTCAATGGCGTAGCAACGCAAAAGCAGATGCGGGGTTGGCGACGCTGCGCAATCAGCTCAAGAAACTGGAGCTGGATGCCGAACAGGCTCTGTTGCAACGCTTGCAGGCCCTGGTTCTGCAATGGCCTGAAGAGCAGGCAAACGAGACCGGACTATGGCTCAAGACGCTGGCCCCAGAAGTGGCGGGGCTGGACCGCGACGCACTGCAAGTGCTGTGCGACGCGGCCAGTGACGCCGGCAAGCAGCTTAGGAAGCGCTGCTCGGGTTGACGCTGTTGGCAACTGCTGGCGCTGTAGCCGGGGCGGCTGGCGCAGCAGGTGCCGACGTGCTTGCAGTTGCAGCCGGGGCGGCTTCAGGTTTGGCGGCGGCTGGTTTGGCTGGGGCCTTGGCAGCAGCAGGCTTGGCAGCGGCTGGTTTGGCCGGGGCCTTGGCAGCAGCAGGCTTGGCGGCGGCTGGTTTGGCTGGGGCCTTGGCGGCAGCGGGCTTGGCAGCGGCTGGTTTGGCCGGGGCCTTGGCAGCAGCAGGCTTGGCGGCGGCTGGTTTGGCCGGGGCCTTGGCGGCAGCGGGCTTGGCAGCGGCTGGTTTGGCCGGGGCCTTGGCGGCAACAGGTTTGGCGGCGGCTGGTTTGGCCGGGGCCTTGGCGGCAGCAGGCTTGGCGGCGGCTGGTTTAGCGGCGGCGGCCTTGGCTGGTGCTTTGGCAGCAGCAGGTTTGGCGGCTGGTGCCTTGCTGGCAGCGGGCTTGGCTGCGGCTGGCGCCTTGGCAGCAGCGGGTTTGGCAGCGGCGGTTTTCGCTGGCGCCTTGGCAGCGGCAGATTTGGCAGCCGGCTTGGCTTCGCGCGAGCTCAACACTTTACTGACAGCTTCGCCTACGCGGCCCACGCCTTGGGCCAGCTTGAGGCTTTCCTGCACATCACGCTTGAGTTGCTGAATGTAGTTGCGCGTCTCGGTCTGACGATCTTTGAGGGTGTCGAGCAGCGCTTCAAGTTCTTCGACAGCGGTCTTGGCCTTGGCCTGAGCCTTGGTTTTTCCGGAGGCAGCAGCGTCCTGAATGCGGGTGCGCGACTTGTGCAGTTTTTCCTGGGCCTTGACCCGTTGTTTTTCCAGCTTGGCGAGCAGTTTCTCGGCATCGGCCTGAGCTTGAGTGCAGGCGTCTTCCAGATGCTCGAGCAAGCTGCTCGACAGTTGTTGGAGCAAATGCAATGGGGTATTTACTGGCTTCTTTTTGGCCGACATGATTTACCTCCTGGCTGACGAAATTGCGGCCCATACTAGCCCTCTGCCCGAAGCGCCGCTAGCGCATCTTGACAGCATTGCAAGCCCGCTGTTGCATCATCACCCGCAAGATTGTGCAAGTTCATGGCCTGTCTGAAAAATTTCACCTGCGCAAGCTGCCCATCGAGCCTCCCGGCACTGGCATAATCTTCAGGCTTTTTCATTACTGGCCGGAGAGCAGCCATGTCGCGCTACCTGTTAATGTCGTTGGTTCTGGTTGTGCCGCTGGCCCAGGCCAGTGAGCCCCCGGCGTCCAGCGATACCCGTGATCTGGCCTACAGCCTGGGCGCCAGCCTGGGTGAACGGATGCGCCAGGAGGTCCCGGACCTTGATCTGGATGCGTTGGTCGAGGGTTTGAAGCAGTCCTATCAGGGCAAGCCGCTGGCACTCAAGCAAGCGCGCATCGACAAGATCCTTGCTGACCACGATGCGGCCATGACCCAGGCCGAAGCCGCCGGCACCGACTCGCAGACCGAAGCCGCACTGGCTGCGGAACGGCGTTTCATGGACGCGGAAAAAGCCAAGCCGGGCGTCAAGGTTCTGGCTGACGGTATCCTCATGAGCGAACTGGTGGCCGGCAGCGGCCCTCGACCTGACCCCAATGGCCGGGTCGAGGTGCGTTACACCGGGCGCCTGCCAGACGGCACGGTGTTCGATCAAAGCAACCAGCCCCAGTGGTTCCGCCTCGACAGCGTGATCAGCGGCTGGACAACCGCCCTGCAAGGCATGCCGGTCGGAGCCAAATGGCGTCTGGTGATTCCATCGGCACAGGCCTATGGCGCCGAAGGCGCAGGTGACCTGATTGACCCGTTCACGCCGCTGGTGTTCGAAATCGAGTTACTGGCTGTTTCGCACTGAACGAAAAAGGGTGCCGAAGCACCCTTTTTCACCATATGCGCGAGAAGCCTCGGGGTTTAGCCCGAGGTCGAGAGCGCGGACGCCGCAGGCGTCCTGGTTGGGAGTCTGCTGTTTTTCGATGTATTGGCGCAGGATTTCAATCGGCGCACCGCCGCAGCTAGAGGCGAAGCAGGATGGCGACCAGAGGACACCCCTTCGCTTGAGTCAGGGGTGGAAATCCCCGAACTGCTTACGCAGCAGTCTGGATGATACCCTCTGAGTGAAGCCACCCGATTCGACAACGCCACCCATAGCTTGAAAGACCAAACCATAATTCATGCCATGAACCACACCAGGACCCTCAAGCTCCGAATCAAAGACAAGCACGCGAAAACGCTGCTGGCGATGGCGCGCGAGGTCAATCTGGTGTGGAACTACTGCAATGAAACGAGTCATCGCGCCATCCGGGAACGCCACCAGTGGCTCTCCGGTTTTGACCTGCAAAAGCTGACCAATGGATTAAGCAAATGCGACGGCGTGCAGATCGGCTCGCCCACCGTGCAGCAGGTTTGCGAGGACTACGCCAAGGCCCGTAAGCAGTTCAAGCGTTCCAGGCTCAATTGGCGGGTGTCCAGCAGGAGCAGCCCCAAATACAGCCTGGGCTGGATTCCCTTCAAGGCGCGAGCCTTGCAATACAGGGACGGCCAGATTCAGTTCGCCGGGTTCAGGTTTGGCCTGTGGGACAGCTACGGTTTAAGCCAGTACGCCCTGCGGGCCGGAAGCTTCAGTGAAGATTCCAGGGGGCGCTGGTATCTCAATATCTGCGTGCAGATTGAGAGCAAGCCGTGCAGCGGCACTGCCGCAGTTGGCATCGACCTGGGCCTTAAAGCGGCGGCGACAACGTCTGAGGGCCAGGTGCTGATAGGGCGCCAATATCGCACCCTGGAGCAGAAGCTGGGCATCGCTCAGCGTGCTGGCAAGAGGGCACGTGTTCGCGCCCTCCATGCCAGGATCAGGAACCGGCGCAAGGATGCGCAACACAAGTTCTCAACCGTCCTGGTTGAGCGCTGCGCCGCCATTTTCGTTGGCGATGTAGCCAGCGCAAAACTCGTAAAGACTCAAATGGCCAAATCCACGCTTGATGCAGGATGGGGCCAACTCAAGACAATGCTGGAGCAGAAGTGCCAACGGGCAGGCGTTGTTTTTGAGGTTGTAGCCGAGCGTTATACCACCCAGACGTGCTCGTGCTGTGGAAGCATTTCCACCAGCAGTCCGAAAGGTAGAGCCGGTTTGCGAATAAGAGAATGGACTTGCGTGTGCTGCGGTACAGCCCACGACCGTGATGTAAACGCGGCCCGGAACATTCTCGCGGCGGGGCATCGCCGTCTAGCTGTAGGAATCCCCGCTCTTTAGGGCGGGGAGGATGTCAAAACGCTCTGAAAACTCTTTTAAACGCTCAGGCTTCAGCGCTGGCCTCTTCCTTGTGCGAGTTGTGCAGCACCTCGATCAGGCAGTCTTCGAGTTCGAAGCGCTCGTGCAGCAGCCCGCCAAGTTTCTTGAACTCAGTGGCACAATCTGAAGATTCATTCTTGTCGCAACGATCATTGAACGCCAGAGCAAACTGGGTGATGACCTCCAGACGCGGGAACAGTGTGTCGGCCAGCTCAAGACCCCGCTCGTCGTTAAATGCCCGGGCTTCATCGCTGAGCTGTTCATAGACTTCGAAGTGACCGGCAGAGACATAGTCGACCAGCAACTGGCAGAAGCGTTGCTTTGCCTTGCGCTCGCCGAGCGATTGCGGAGAACCGCCAAGGGCATCATAGGCCCGGATCAGTTCATGACGTTCGAGGAGCCAACGATCAATCAGCAGGTTGACCCCACCCCAACGCTCCTGAGCACTCTCGCAGCTTTCCAGCATGATGTTCTCTCTTCCCTTAAGGGCATGCGGTCCTGTAGCGGCCTCAAGGCACGAAACAGGCCAGGTGAACCGCGCCTGACGGCGTCATGAGAGCCGAGTTTCTCGACGCTTGCGAGCCAGATTATGCCCGCAGGATAAGCCCATCAAGTCAAGAAAACGAGAAAGTTCATACAAGTGTTTGATCCTGATCCTGACCAATGCCCCGGATCCTGCGGCCTATCTGGCCTGACAAGGGATACAGTGCCAATAGCATCAGTCCTGCAAAACCCAAAAGACTCCACTCCGGCAGGCTGATGCCGAACAGCGACCAGTTGATCTCGGCGCACAAGCGTGACTCGCCTTGCAGCAGGTCACCCCAGGCATCCAGCGCCAGATTATCGAGGCTACGCTCCAGCGCATTGGTGACCGCCAGAAATTGTTCGGGCGATGAGGTCTGCAACCAGACCTGAGCCCCGGCCACACCAGCCCCCGCAACAGCCGCAAGCAGAAGGCACCCCGCATAACGGCGCCAGCCGCGCACCGAAGGGCCGTGTAAAGCGGCTGTCAGGCAGATCAGACCGGCAAGCGCCAGCAAGACCCGTTGCCAGCGGCAGAGCAGGCATGGCTCGAGGTTAAAACCATGCTGCAGCCAGAGCGCCGCCCCCAGGGACAATGCGCATGCAATGAACGCCATGAGAAAGAGAACGCGCGTGCGGGCCAGATGCATGGCAAATCCGTAACAGAAAACGAAGGCAGCTACGGTAGAGGAAAGCGCCTCAAGCTTTCAAGGCGCAGACCTTCCGATGTTTCGCTGAAAACAAAAGGAAAAATACACACACAAATGCAGGATTCTTACCTTACAGCGTAGGAATATTCCCAGGCGCATTTCTGTCAACCACGCAACTCCGCTGAAAAATGCGGTCACTCGCCGCAGGAGCCCGCCATCGGCCCCTGCATGACGTATTTTCAGGCGCGACTCAACGCGGGCAGCGGCCGGGCCAGCAGGCGCTCATCGAGCATGCCCAGACCTTGCTGGAACAACTGGTTGCTACGCTCGGTTTCACCCAACTGAGCCAACAGCCGCGCCAGTTCAGCGCAGGTCTCCGGATTGGGCTCAAAGCGCAGGCTGCTTTCCAGATAATCCCGCGCCTTGCCCCATAGGCGCCCTTGCAGGCAAATGCGCCCCAGGGTCAGCAGCAGGCTGGGATCTTCGGGATGCTGTTTCAGCCAGCCTTCGGCTGCCTGCAACTGCTTGCCATTGTCAACGCCGCGCACCAGGCCATACAGACGGGCCAGATGGCTGTTGTAGTCGCGCTTGAGCGCGGTGCGCAATACATCTTCGGCCTGAGCCTCGGCATTCAGACGTCGCAACTGCTCGGCGTAGGCCAGCACCAGGGCCGGCTCCTGACGCTGCGCAGAACTGAGCGCCTTCCAGGCCTGTTCCAGCGACGCCAGGCCACTGGCGCTGGCGTTGTCGGTTTCACGCCAGGCTGCCAGGCTGAGGTTTTCGCCCCATGCACGGCGCTCCAGCTCGGCCAGCTCGGCCGCCGGCAGCACTTTGTCTTTGCGCAGCTCAGGCATCAGACGCACCAGTTCGGACCAGTCGCCGCGCAGCAGGTACAGACGTTGCAACTGACGCAGCACCTGCGGGTTATGCCGGTGACGCTCCTGCATCGCCTGCAGGGTCACCAGCGCACCATCGGTATCGCCACGGTCCTGCTGCAACTGGGCATGACTCAGGGCCACTGCCAGTTCGGCTTGCGGCTGACGCTGCAGGGCACGCTCGAGCAGGCTGTCGCATTCCTCGTAACGGCCTTGCTCATTGGCGGCGCGGGCAGCCCCGAGGTAATAGAGCAGCGGCTGCGGGTCAGCCTCTGCAGCGCGATGCAGATGACGCTGGGCGCTGGCCCAGCGACCTTCAGCCAGGTCCATCTGGCCTTGTTCGACCGCGATCTGCACCCGGCGGCTGCGGTTGTGTCGCGACCAGGGATTGACCAGCCCGCTGGAGGCGCTGACCAACCCGATCAGCAGACGCGCAACCAGCAGCACCAGCCAGAGCGCCAGCAACAGACCCAAGGCCGCCCAGAGGCTCGATTCGTAACGGAAGTTCTGATAGGAAATCAGTACATAGCCAGCGTGCTCGGCCATGGCGACGCCGATCAGGGCCGCGACCGCAATGGCAATAAACAGCAGGATGTAAAAGCGCTTCATGGGCTGGTCCCCCGCTGCGTTTCAGCCGGCTGTGGCGACATCTGGCGACGCTCCAGGTAAGCCTGTACCGCGCTGAGGCTTTGCGCCAGGTCCGGGGTCAGCACCGACACCTGCTGGCCGGCCAGGGCCGCCAGACGCTCGGCGATGACCTTGCTCTGCGGGTTGTCTTTGTTGAAGTTGGTATCCAGCACGCTGCGCGCCTCGCCAATCGACTTGGCGTAGACCTGCGGCTCGCCATTGAGCGCAGCCCACTGCGCCTGCTCCAACGCCAGGGTCAGGGCCAGACGCACCTGCGCCAGGCTCTGCCCGGCGAGCAGCGGGCGAATGTCCTTGTCGGCATTGAAGTCGATGCGGATGTAGTGGGAAATCTGCTTCCACCAGCGGCTCCAGTAGCTGTCTTCGCTCTGGCTGGAGGTCAGGCCGAACAGCGACTCGCCCTTGTCCTGGTACTCCGGCGCCAGCGCGTTGAGCTGCAAGGCCTGCTCACGCAGCGCCGACAGTTGCAGGAACAGGCCGGTACGGTCAGGTTGCTCGACACTGCGCAGCGCCGTCATGCTCCGCGCCAGCTGCTCGCGGGCAGCGAAAGCCCCCGGATCATCCTGCTCACGCAGGATTTCGTCGGCACCCTGGACCAGCGCGCGGGCACTGTAGATGTCCTGCAACGCCGACAGACGCAGGCTGGCCAGACGCAGCAGATGCTCGGCCTCAGCCAGACGCCAGTCTTTGCGGCTGGCACCGAGTACGGTTTCCAGGCGCTGGCTCAGGCGTTGCTGGTCACCCTGCAACTGCGCCACCAAGCGGCGGTTGTCTTCAAGCTGGGCGGCCGGCGGAAACTGCGCCAGACGCGCGTTCAGTTGCTGGTCAGTACGCGCCAGAGCCAGGGTCTGCTCGGCGATATCCTGCACCTGACTGCGCTGCTGCAGATGGCCCGCCTGGAGCATGCGTAATTGCCATACTCCCCAACCGGCTACACCGACACCGGCAATCCCCAGCAACAGGGCCAGAACCGCCAGACCACTGCCTCGGTTACCGCTGCGCTTGGGGGCGGGAGTTGCTGGCGAAGTCTTCGACAACGCTTCTTCGTCTTTGGGCAAGGCTGTTTCGCTCACGTGTCCATCCTTTGCAGTTAGGCGTCGTTTTCCACAACGCTTGATCGATCAGGGCGCCGCCACCGCGGGTTCAGGGGTTGCCTGTACGGCTTGTAACAAGGCCGCAGTACTGGCACCACGGCAATCGACGACAATACGGGCACCGGCATCACGTGCCAGCTCCGCGACCCGGGGGCTCGGTACGAATAACGGCAGACCCGCCAATTCAGGCCAGCAGTCTCCCGCCATCTGCAGCAAATGCTCAAGACCCTGCCCACTGCTGACCACCAGCCCGTTCAAGCGTTCCCCCGCCACGCGCTGTGGCAACGCAGCGACGGGGTAATCGGGCCTGAAGCGGCGGTACAACGGCAGGTAGTCGACCCGCACACCCGACTCGCGCAACCGCTCGGCCATCCACTCGCGTCCGTCTTCACCGCGCATGATTAACACACGACTTCCCGGTATGGCGATGGCCTGATGCAATTGCGGCAAATCGAGCAAGGCTTCGCTGTCGTCACCCTGCACTGGCCAGGTCACATCCAGCAGACCGTAATCAAGCAAGATCTGCCCGGTGCCGCGGCCTACGCAAAACCACGGCTGGATGGGCGGCTGCGGCCAGATTTCATCCAGCAGTTCGACGACCAGACGCGCTGCCGGCTTGCTGACCACGATCACCGCCTGGTAGTGCATCAATTCGAAGATCTTTGCGCGCTGCGCGTCATCGAGCACAAGCGGCTCGGTCTCCAGCAGCGGCAGGCTGCTGGAAAAGATCCCTGCTGCGGCCAGCTCATGCGCCACCTGCGCCGATTCTTCGGCAGGCCGGGTCAGCAACAGGCGCCAGGCGCTCATCACTCTGCGGCCTGACCATAAATGGCGTGCAGAATGCGCTCTGCGCCCTGCGCCAGCAGATCCTCGGCCACCTGCACACCCAACGCCTGGGCCGCGTCCCGGGAGGCACGTGCCTCAGCGCGCAGCAGCACACCGCCAGCCGGCTCGCCGACCAGGCCGCGCAACCACAACTGTTCGCCTTCAAGCACCGCATAACAGGCGATCGGCACCTGGCAGCCGCCGTTGAGGTGACGATTGAGCGCACGCTCAGCACTCACCCGCGCCGCCGTGTCGGCGTGGTGCAGCGGCGCCAGCAACGCATGGATTTGCGCATCGGCGCTGCGGCATTCAATGCCCACCGCGCCCTGGCCGCCGGCAGGCAGGCTGTTTTCGATACTCAGGTTGGCGGTGATACGCGCCTCGAAGCCCAGCCGTATCAAACCGGCAGCGGCGAGGATAATCGCGTCGTACTCACCCGCATCAAGCTTGGCCAGGCGCGTATTGACGTTGCCGCGCAAGAACTGAATTTTCAGGTCAGGACGCAAGGCCAGCAACTGGGCCTGACGGCGCAGGCTTGAAGTGCCCACCACACTGCCCGGCGGCAGCGCATCAAGACTGACAAAATGGTTGGAAACGAACGCATCACGCGGGTCTTCACGCTCACAGATGCAAAACAGGCCCAACCCCTCGGGGAAGTCCATGGGCACGTCTTTCATTGAGTGCACAGCGATATCGGCCTGATTTTCCAGCAGCGCCGTTTCCAGCTCTTTGACGAACAGGCCTTTGCCACCGATTTTCGACAGCGGTGAGTCGAGCAGTTTGTCGCCACGGCTGACCATCGGCACCAAGGTCACGATCAGCCCCGGATGGGCCTGTTCCAGGCGGGCTTTGACATACTCGGCCTGCCACAGGGCCAGTGCGCTTTTGCGGGTAGCGATGCGGATCTCGCGAATGGACATGGATCAATCCGTACAGGGTAAAGACCGCCGATGATAACAGTTCGGCCGCGTGCGCTTGGAGTGCTGCCGGTGAACTCCCGGCAGGTCACTGACACGAATCAACGAAAACACCGCCCATACCCGTCCGGGGCCGCGTTTTGGCGAGGCCAGTGACGATAGTCGTCCTGCGCACAGTCTGCTTTGTCGAAAACAGCGTCGAAATGTCCATTTACGCCAGACAGGTACGGACGAGCCGCGAATCGTCCGTCCTGAAGAACGTCAAAGCTGCTGCATCATCTTGCGCACGCCGGCCACATGCCGACGACTGACCACCAGGGCATCGCCGTTGAGACCCTTGAGGTACAACTGAAAATGCCCAAGGGGCGTTCGCTGCAGGCGCTCGATTCGCTCACGGGCCACCAGAGCATTGCGGTGGATGCGCACGAATCGGTCGCCGAACTCGTCCTCAAGCGCCTTGAGCGGCTCATCGAGCAAGACCTCTCCCCCCTCATGGCGCAGGGTGACGTACTTGTGGTCGGCGATGAAATAGATCACCTGCTCCAGGGGAATCAGCTCGATTCCCTTGCGGGTCCGGGCACTGATATGCGTGCGCGGACCGTTGCCACTCTCGGCGGCAGGGCGGGTCATCGCGGCCAGTTGCACGCGATTGGGTCGTTCGGCTTTTTTCAGCGCTTCGGCCAGGTGCTCGGGGCGCACCGGCTTGACCAGGTAGCCGACCGCGCTGACCTGAAACGCATCCAGGGCAAATTCACCGTGTGCGGTGCAGAATACAACGGCGGGCGGGGTTTCCCGCTCGCACAGTCTGGCAGCGACCTGCAGGCCATCTAGGCCTGGCATAAGGATGTCGAGCAGCACGATATCGGGCTTGTGGCTTTCAATCAGCGCCAGGGCTTCTTCGCCATTGGCAGCGCTGGGTTCAAGAACCCGGTAGCCTTCGATTTCACCGACCAGGCGGCTCAATCGTTCGCGGGCCAGGGGTTCGTCATCAACGATCAGGACATTCATATTGCTTTGGCTTCCTGCGTGAGTCTCGCACAAGGATAGCGTAGACAGGTGTAGTGACGACCGTCACGGCGCTCCACGCTCAGACTGGCATGAGGACCAAAAAGTGCCGTAATTCGCGCACCTATGTTCAACAAAGCCTGCTGGGTGCCGTTGGACGTCTGCCGCGGGGCAACTTCGTCATAAGGATTGCTGACACACAATATGAACTCTCCCCCTTCGTAATCTGCCTCGACCCTGACCACCCCTCCATCAACACGAGGAGCAATGCCATAGGTCAAAGCGTTTTCCAGCAACGGTTGCAAGGTTAGCTGGGGAATCGGCAAGTCATCCGCGATTGCACTTACCGCCCAATCCAACTGTAGACGCTCGCCAAGACGATATTGTTCGATCGACAAATATCTTCTCGCCAGTTCCAGTTCCTCACCCCAGGTCACCAGCGTGCCCGGCCGGGCCAGGCTGGCACGAAACAGGTCAGACAGATCCAGCACCGCCTGCTCAGCCTTGACCGGGTTGCTCACCACCAGGCTGGCGATACTGTTGAGCGTATTGAACAGAAAGTGCGGCCGGATACGCGCCTGGAGCGCCTCGATCCTGGCCAGAGACTCGGCCTGTTGCTGCTTGCGCCACTGACTCTGTAGATAAAAATAGCGCAACATCAGCGCCGACATGATCAAGGCAATCACCGAATAACGAATATAGCGCTCGACCATGCCCTCCAGGCTGATCCGCCCCGACAACTGACAGACATCGGTGATCACGGTACACAGCAGCGTCAACCCCACCACCATCAGGCACCCCGACAGCCCGGCCAGACCGCTTGGCAAGCGTGCCAGCCAGGGACGCAGGCCGCACAGCAGCGCCGCCGAGAGCAGCACGATCCACTGCACGAACAACGACATCAGGGCCAGCCGCACCCATGGAAAGCCGTCAGGGATCGGCTCGACCAGTATCAGTGCCAGCACCAGCAGCTCGGCCAGCAGTATCAGTACCAGCAGCGTCTGGGGCAGGCACAGTTCGGGTAAAAAGAAGTCCTGTTGCGCAGCGGATTGATCGTTTTCGGTTTTCATAGGGCCCTCACGCATGGCGTCCAGTCTCTGCCCGGCACATGACGGCAGCAAGCGCTGCAAGGATAAAAACACACCATCCTGCTATGATCGACGCACTTCGTAACCAAAAGCAGAGCAACGAGCGAAATCATGAGCACCGACAAGACCAACCAGTCCTGGGGCGGCCGTTTCAGTGAGCCCGTCGACGCGTTCGTCGCGCGATTCACCGCCTCCGTCAACTTTGACCAGCGCCTGTATCGTCATGACATCATGGGTTCTGTCGCCCATGCCACCATGCTGGCCAAGGTCGGCGTGTTGAGCGATGCCGAACGCGACACCATCATCGACGGCCTGACGACCATCCAGGGTGAAATCGAGGCTGGCCAGTTCGAATGGCGCGTCGACCTGGAAGACGTGCACATGAACATCGAAGCCCGCCTGACCGACCGCATCGGCATCACCGGCAAAAAGCTGCACACCGGGCGTAGCCGTAACGACCAGGTGGCCACTGACATCCGCCTGTGGCTGCGCGATGAAATCGACCTGATCCTCGGCGAAATCACCCGCCTGCAACAAGGCTTGCTGGAGCAGGCCGAGCGCGAAGCCGACACCATCATGCCCGGCTTCACGCACCTGCAGACCGCTCAGCCAGTGACCTTTGGCCACCATCTGCTGGCCTGGTTCGAGATGCTCAGCCGCGACCATGAGCGCCTGGTCGACTGCCGCAAGCGCACCAATCGCATGCCGCTGGGCAGCGCTGCGCTGGCGGGCACCACCTACCCGATCGACCGTGAGCTGACCTGCCAGTTGCTGGGTTTCGAAGCGGTCAGCGGCAACTCGCTGGACGGCGTGTCGGACCGCGATTTCGCTATCGAATTCTGCGCCGCCGCATCGCTGGCGATGATGCACCTGTCGCGCTTCTCGGAAGAGTTGGTGCTGTGGACCAGCGCCCAGTTCCAGTTCATTGACCTGCCGGATCGTTTCTGCACCGGCAGCTCGATCATGCCGCAGAAGAAAAACCCTGACGTACCTGAGCTGGTGCGCGGCAAGAGCGGCCGCGTGTTCGGCGCCCTGACCGGGCTGCTGACGTTGATGAAAGGCCAGCCACTGGCCTACAACAAGGACAACCAGGAAGACAAGGAACCGCTGTTCGACGCCGCCGACACCCTGCGCGACTCGCTGCGGGCGTTTGCCGACATGATCCCGGCGATCAAGCCGCGTCACGCCATCATGCGCGAAGCCGCGCTGCGCGGGTTCTCTACCGCCACCGACCTTGCCGACTATCTGGTGCGCCGCGGCCTGCCGTTTCGCGACTGCCACGAAATCGTCGGGCATGCCGTGAAGTACGGCGTCGAAACCGGCAAGGATCTGGCTGAAATGAGCCTGGACGAACTGCGCCAGTTCAGCGACCAGATCGAGCAGGACGTGTTCGCGGTACTGACCCTGGAAGGTTCGGTCAACGCCCGTAACCATATCGGCGGCACCGCACCGGCCCAGGTTCGCGCCGCCGTAGCCCGCGGCCAGGCGCTGCTGGCTGCACGCTGAGCTATCGCCACCCGGTCGCCGTGGGAGCGAGCTTGCTCCCACGAGCGCCTTCAGCCGCGATGCTTCACAGGAGAACCTCCATGAGCAACATCCCCGAACACGACATCGATGCCGATGACGAAGAGCAGTTCGCCGCTTCGACCCTGATCCAGGCCATCGAAAACCAGCTTGAGTCCGACAATCCGCCGGCCGCCAAGGCGGTGTACAACAAGCTGACCCTGGTGGGTTATGAACGTGACGACATTCTCGAAATGATGGCCCATGTACTGGCCGTCGAGATCGACGCCATGCTTGAAGCCGACCGACCCTTCGACAGCCAGTGGTACGAGACCGCCTTGCGCGCCTTGCCGGAGCTTCCTCCACAAGACTGATAGGCAAAGCTCCAGAACCGGGACTACACTGCCAAGGCCCCCTGCCACGGTCTGTTCGAGGGGCTACGCTTGAAGATACCCACTATAAAAAGTCTGGAGCGCCTATGTCTTATACCCCTGAGCTGGTTGCTGAACTGGAAATCCTTGCCCTGTTCAACCTGGACAACACCCTTGAAGGCCTCAAGATCCATCACGTTGCAGCCCCCAGCGCTATTGCCGCTGCACAGCGACTCAATGAAAAAGGCCTGACCACCCAGGTCGACGGTGGCTATCTGACCAGCCTGGGACTGGAAGCTGCACGCCACGCCCAGGCCCTGCTGACCATTCTCAACGTTTCCCGCAAGGCAGCCTGATTCGCGGCAGCCATCAGAGCCTGGCGATAAAAAAGCTTGCCGGGCTCTTCACCTGAACCACCCGAAGCGCTATAAAATTGGCGTCATTTTTCAATTACGCCGTTCAAGCCCAGCGCATCAGTCCGTTCGGGGTAACGGCATCAATACTTATAACAAAACCTGAACCGGGTTTGAGTGGCGATGACGCACCCATTTGAAATTCGCCCCGACCTTGATCAGGGCATTGACCGCAAAGTCCTCAGCCAACTCAAAGACCGCTTTCTGAGCCTCAACGAGCGCCGTCTGGCACGCGCCATGGAAGGGCTCTCCCCGCGCCAGCAAAGCGTCCTGACCCTGCTGCCGCTGCTGTTTCACGTCAATCACCCGCTGTTGCCCGGTTATGTATCCAGCAATACGCCTGCCGGTGTGTCGCATTACGAGCCGGCGGCCCCGGTCCTGGCCGAAGCACAACGGCTGACCCGGTCTTTCTCGCCCAAGCCACGCCATGGTCATGTGGTGCAGCCAATCCACGGCCTGTTCCTGATGGGCAGCCTGGGGACGCTGGCACAGGCCGAGCAAAGCGATATGGACGTCTGGGTCTGCCACGACAGCGAACTGACACCCGAAGCCATTGCCGAGCTGCGCAAGAAATGCCAGGCACTGGAAGCCTGGGCCGCCACCCAAGGCGCCGAAGCGCATTTCTTTCTGGTCGACCCGCAACGCTTCCGCGAGGGTGAGCGCGAGACGCAACTGAGTTCAGACGATTGCGGCACCACCCAGCACTACCTGTTGCTCGACGAGTTCTACCGCACCGCCATCTGGCTTGCCGGGCGCATTCCACTGTGGTGGCTGGTGCCAACCTACGAAGAAGCCCGTTACGAGCAGTATTCGCACACCCTGCTGTCCAAGCGCTTCATCCGCGCCGATGAAGTGCTCGACCTGGGCAACATGGCTCACATTCCGGCGGGTGAGTTCGTCGGTGCCGGGCTCTGGCAGTTGTACAAGGGCATCGAGTCACCTTACAAATCGGTGCTCAAGCTCTTGCTGATCGAGGTCTATGCCAGCGAGTACCCGCATGTTCAGTGCCTGAGCCTGCGCTACAAGCAAGAGGTGTTCGCCCACCGCCTCGACCCGGACGAACTCGACCCCTACATCGTGGCGTACCGACGCATCGAAGAGCACCTGCTGGCCCGCAACGAGCCCGAGCGCCTGGAACTGGTGCGGCATAGCCTGTATTTGAAGGTCAACAAAAAGCTGACCGGCCGGCAGCGCAGCAGCGGCTGGCAACGCCAGTTGCTGGAACAACTGACCCGGCAATGGGGTTGGAGTGAACAGCAACTGACCCTGCTCGACAACCGTAACCACTGGAAAGTCCGGCAAGTCAGTCACGAACGTCGCGCGCTGGTCAACGAACTCAATTACAGCTACCGCTTCCTGACCCAGTTTGCCCGCACCCGGCAGGTCGCCAACTCGATCAATACCAGGGACATGAGCGTGCTGGGCCGTCGCCTGTATGCCGCTTTCGAGCGTAAAGCGGGCAAGATCGAGTTCATCAACCCCGGTATCGCTCCGGATCTGGCCGAGGACACCCTGACCCTGATCCACCTGCCCAACCCGCGTGAGCCGGGCAAACACCAGTGGAGCCTGTACAACGGCAACCTCGGCGTGCAGGAGTATGAAAACCATGCGCCGATCAAACGCAGCCGCGAGCTGATCGAGCTGCTGACCTGGTGTCATCGTAACGGCGTCATCGACAGCACCACGCGCCTGGCACTGCATCCCGGCAGCAGCGATCTGAGCGAGATTGAGCTTTTCAACCTGATCGGCGCCTTGCAGCAGAGCATCCCGCTACCGTTGCCGAGCGTCAGCGACGAGCAACTGTTGCAACCCAGCGAGCCTGCGCAAATTCTCTTGCTGGTCAATGTCGGGGTCGACCCACTGCGCCATCACCGCGACCTGAACATCCTGATGACCACTGAGCGTACCGACTCGCTGAGCTATGCCGGGACGCGCGAAAACCTGGTGCTGACCCTCGACCAGGTGACCCTCAATAGCTGGAACGAGACGCTGGTCAGCCGCTATGAGGGGCCGCACGCGCTGCTCGACTGCCTGACCGAATTGCTCGGCAGCCTGCCCGACGGCGCCACGCAGCCGCGCATCCAGGTGCGCTGCTTCTGCCATAACCGCGCACCGGCCATTGCCCAACGAGTCGAGGAAATCATCGATACCGCCCGCTTGTTGCAGGCCCGTCGCCTGAACCACCGCTACCTGTTCCAGGTCCAGCAGCAGTACCACGTTCTGGCCTTGCTGCCCGACCAGACAACCCAGGTGGTGGTCAACAGTGTGGCGGGGCTGTTCACCTATCTGGGCGAAGAACTGCCTTGCTACAGCCCGCTGTATCTGGACCCGCATGCCCTGGACGATCAAGACCTGCCGTTGATCATGCCCTACGGTCAGCCAGAATGCCTGCAGGTGTTCTATCGGGTTATCGACCGTTACGCCGACCTTTATGTGCTCGACGAGCACAACGCACTCTGGCATCAGCGCCTGCCATGGCACGACGAGCAAAGCCTGTTAATGCCCTTGCAGCGTTTCTTCCACTCACTCATTTACCGGCGCGGCGCCTCGCTGCCCCTGGATAATCCGCACGAGCCGGTGTCGCTTGAGGTGCTGTATTACCAGATCCTGCCTTCAGGCAGCGGCCATGCCCGCAGCATCGAACCGCGTCAGGCGCCGACCACAGCGGACAAGCCGTTCTATGACGTGCAGGCGATTATCGAAGAGGCTTCACCGGGGCAGATGAACGTCTCGCTGTACTGCAATAACCGGGAGTTCACCGAACTGGAGCATGGCGACCAGCTGTACGCCGTGGTCGCCCGGCAGATCCTTGCCCAGCGTCAGGAACCGGAGCGCTACCGCTGCTACATCACCGACCTGGACTTGTCAGGGCTGCTCGATGACGGCCACGGCCAGAGCATCCTTTACCTGCGCCACAAGGCGCGGCTGGAAAAGCTGCTGAATGAGGCGATGGATCAGGCCTGAGCCTGCAGCCTGCGCTGCTCGGCGGCATGACGGATCTGCCTGCGCCGCTCGTCATCGGCCGAGCGCCACTCGCGAATGTCTTCCACATGCCGGAAACAGCCCAGGCAGACCTTGTCTTCATCCAGCCGGCAGAGGCTGACGCACGGCGAAGCAACAGCCGGGCTGACGTTGCTGTACAGCGGTTTGGGAGGTCGTGGAGCGGCGCCGGTGGTCATCATCAGATCTCGTCGAATTCCAGTTCGACGCCCGCCTGCTCAAGAGTGATGCGCGGCAGCATTTCGCTCAGCAGTTCATCACTGGTATCACAGACCCAGCGATTTTCTTCCTGGTCGTAGTCGAAGTGATAACCGCCTGAGCGCGCCGCCAGCCACAGCTGACGCAGGGGTTCCTGACGGCTGAAGATGAGTTGCGAGCCATTTTCGAACTTGACGGTCAGCACGCCGGCCGAATTTTCCAGATCAAGGTCCAGATCGCTCTCGTCGAAGATGTCCTCCAGGGCCTGCTGGGTGGCATCGACCAGATCGTGAAAACGCGCTTCGGTCAAACTCATGGGGGAACCTCGCAAAAGTGGTCAGGCATCACATGCCGCGCACGATACGGGCGCAGCCGGGCAAATGCAAAGCCTGGCCGCCTGCTTGTTCGTCAGGCGTCGATAATCCGCCATTTTTCTGGCCCGGCCAGTCATTGCCGCGCTAACCCCGCCAGACGGAAAGCCCGCTGCATAGGCAAGCCGTCAGGTGGCCGGTATACTCGGGCCCAATCAAAGCTTATACAAAGGATTTCGCCATGAAGCGCCTGATCTCTTCGCTTGCTGCGCTCGTCGCGGTTGCCTGTCTTGTCACCGCCTGCGGCCAGAAAGGCCCGCTGTACCTGCCTGACGACACCAAGTCTGCCGACGAACAAGCCAAGTCGCACTCGCACAAGCACAACTAAGGGACCTCAATGGACGCTTTCAACTACCGCGACGGCGAGCTGTTCGCGGAAGGCGTGGCGCTGTCTGCCATCGCCGAACGTTTCGGCACACCGACCTACGTTTATTCGCGCGCGCACATCGAGGCGCAGTACAACGCCTATGCCGACGCCCTGAACGGCATGCCGCACCTGGTCTGCTTTGCAGTCAAAGCCAACTCCAACCTGGGCGTGCTCAACGTGCTGGCCCGCCTGGGCGCCGGCTTCGACATCGTTTCGCGCGGTGAACTCGAACGCGTTCTGGCGGCTGGCGGGCGGGCTGACAAGATCGTCTTCTCCGGCGTGGGCAAGAGCCGCGACGACATGCGCCGGGCGCTGGAAGTCGGCGTGCACTGCTTCAACGTCGAGTCCACTGAAGAGCTGGAGCGCCTCCAACTGGTGGCCGCCGAGCTGGGCGTACGCGCGCCGGTATCGCTGCGGGTCAACCCGGACGTCGACGCGGGCACCCACCCTTACATTTCCACGGGCCTGAAAGAGAACAAGTTCGGCATTGATATTGTTCAGGCCGAAGACGTCTACGTCCGCGCCTCGCAGTTGCCGAACCTGGAAGTGGTCGGCGTCGACTGCCATATCGGCTCGCAGCTGACCACCCTGGAACCGTTCATCGACGCACTGGACCGCCTGCTGGATCTGGTCGACCGGCTGGGTGATTGCGGTATCCACTTGCGCCATATCGACCTGGGCGGTGGCCTGGGCGTGCGTTATCGCGATGAAGAACCGCCGCTGGCCCAGGATTATATCCAGGCGGTGCGCAAGCGCCTTGAAGGCCGTGACCTGGGCCTGGTATTCGAGCCAGGCCGTTTCATTGTCGCCAACGCCGGCGCCTTGCTGACCCGTGTCGAGTACCTCAAGCACACCGAGCACAAGGACTTTGCCATTGTCGATGCGGCAATGAACGACTTGATCCGCCCGGCCCTGTATCAGGCCTGGATGGACGTTTCGGCGGTGCAGCCGCGTGACAGCGCGACCCGTCCTTACGACATCGTCGGCCCGATCTGCGAAACCGGCGATTTCCTCGCCAAAGACCGCGAGCTGGCCCTGGCTGAAGGCGACCTGCTGGCCGTACGCTCGGCAGGCGCCTATGGTTTTGTCATGAGTTCGAACTACAACACCCGTGGCCGCGCCGCCGAGGTGCTGGTCGATGGCAATCAGGCGCATGAAGTGCGCCGCCGCGAAACCCTGACCGAGTTGTTCGCCGGCGAAAGCCTGCTGCCGGAGTAACCCATGCTGCTGCGTTTTACCAAAATGCACGGGCTGGGCAATGACTTCATGGTTCTGGACCTGGTCAGTCAGCACGCGCACATCCAGCCCAAGCACGCCAAGCAATGGGGTGACCGGCATACCGGCATCGGCTTCGATCAACTGCTGATCGTCGAGGCACCGAGCAACCCGGACGTGGACTTTCGTTACCGGATCTTCAACTCCGATGGTTCCGAGGTCGAGCAGTGCGGCAACGGTGCGCGCTGCTTCGCGCGCTTCGTGCTGGACAAGCGCCTGACCGCCAAACGCAGGATCCGCGTCGAGACCAAGAGCGGGGTCATCGAGCTGGACGTCCGCAATGACGGCCAGATCAGCGTCGACATGGGCCCGCCACGGCTGGTTCCCGAGCAGATCCCGTTCCAGGCGCCGCAACAGGCCAGCAGTTATGATCTGCAGGTCGACGGCCAGACCGTGCAACTGGCGGCCATATCAATGGGCAACCCGCACGCGGTACTTCGCGTTGAAGACATCAACAAGGCCCCGGTGCATGAGCTGGGACCGAAGATCGAACACCACCCGCGCTTCCCGGCCAGGGTCAATGTTGGTTTCCTGCATGTCGTAGACCGCCAGCGCGCGCAGTTGCGCGTCTGGGAGCGTGGCGCCGGGGAAACCCAGGCCTGCGGTACCGGTGCCTGTGCAGCCGCCGTCGCAGCCATCAGTCAGGGCTGGATGGATTCGCCGGTCATGATTGATCTGCCCGGTGGCCGCCTGAGTATCGAATGGGCCGGGCCGGGCCAACCGGTGTTGATGACCGGGCCGGCGGTACGGGTCTACGAGGGTCAGGTTCGTCTATGAGTGAGCAAATGCGATGACCGATCAGCCTCCAGCTTCAACCCTAGTCGAGCAGCCATCCACTGCGGATGCGCGGCTCAATCCTGAAGCGGAGGCGGTCATCGCCTACCTGCTTCAGCACCCGGAGTTTTTCTCCGAGCACGACGAACTGCTGGTAAGCATGCGCATCCCGCACCAGCGCGGCGACAGCGTGTCGCTGGTCGAACGCCAGCTCAAGCTGCTGCGCGAACGCAACATCGAGATGCGTCACCGGCTGTCACAGTTGATGGATGTCGCCCGCGACAACGACCGGCTATTTGAAAAGACCCGACGCCTGAACCTGACGCTGATGGACGCCGGCAGCCTCGAAGAGCTGATCATGGCCGTCGAAGACAGCCTGCGCCACGACTTTCAGGTGCCCTTTGTCAGCCTGATCCTGTTTGGCGACAACGGCATGCCAGTCGGCCGCTGGATCAGCAGCAGCGAAGCGCAGAAGGCCATCGGCGGGCTGATGGGCGACAAGGCTGTGTGCGGCGCACTGCGCGATCACGAGCTGGCATTTCTGTTCGGTGCCGAACCCGCCAAAGAAGTCGGCTCTACCGCGCTGGTGACCCTCAATCATCAGGGCCTGCATGGCGTGCTGGCCATCGGCAGCCGTGACCCGCAGCATTACAAGAGTTCCGTGGGCACGCTGTTTCTAGGCTATATCGGCGAAGTGCTGAGCCGTCTGTTGCCGCGCTTCACTCATGCCTTGCGCTCGGTGCGCTGAGATTGGAACAGCAACTGCAAGCCTACTGCGAGCATCTGCGCAGTGAGCGTCAGGTGTCACCGCTCACCCTGCTGGCTTATCGCCGCGACCTGGACAAGGTCCTGGCCTTCTGCCAGAAACAGGCGCTCGGCGACTGGAGCGCTCTGGACATTGCGTTGCTGCGCAGCTTTATCGCCCGCCAGCATCAGCAAGGCCAGTCTTCACGCAGCCTGGCGCGCCTGTTGTCGGCCGTGCGCGGGCTGTATCAGTATCTGAACCGTGAAGGCCTGTGCCAGCACGACCCGGCGGGCGGCCTGGCGCCCCCCAAAGGCGAACGGCGACTGCCCAAGGCCCTTGACACCGACCGTACAGCGCAACTGCTCGATGGCGCGGTGGAAGACGATTTTCTGGCCCGTCGCGATCAGGCCATCATGGAGTTGTTCTACTCCTCAGGCCTACGCCTCTCGGAGTTGACCGGCCTGGACACCGACCAGTTGGACCTTGCCGATGGCCTGGTACAAGTGCTGGGCAAAGGCAGCAAGACCCGGGTTCTGCCAATCGGCAGCAAGGCGCGTCAGGCGCTGGACGAGTGGCTCAAGCTGCGCGCCCTGGCCAACCCGCGCGACAACGCGGTGTTCATCAGCCAACAGGGCAAACGCCTGGGCCAGCGCGCGGTGCAGGTGCGCCTCAAGGCCGCCGGCGAGCGCGAACTGGGCCAGAATTTGCACCCGCACATGCTGCGCCACTCCTTCGCCAGCCACGTGCTGGAGTCCTCCCAGGACCTGCGTGCGGTGCAGGAGCTGCTCGGCCATGCCGACATCAGCACCACGCAAATCTACACTCATCTGGACTTCCAGCACCTGGCCACCGTGTACGACAGCGCCCATCCACGGGCCAAACGCAAAGGCAATGCCCATGATTAAGCTGATCACCTTCGACCTGGACGACACGCTCTGGGATAACGCCCCGGCCATTGCCGGCGCCGAAACCCTGCTGCGCGACTGGCTGATTGAACACGCACCGCGCCTTGGGCCAGTACCGGTCGAGCACCTGTGGGAAATCCGCACCCGGCTGATCAACGCCGAGCCCGGCCTCAAGCACCGGATCAGCGCCCTGCGCCGCAAAGTGCTGTTTCATGCCCTGCGCGACGTGGGTTACGACGAAGACCAGGCACTGGACCTGGCCGAGCGCAGCTTCGAAGCGTTTCTCCATGGCCGCCATCAGGTGCAGGTGTTCCCGGAGGTCCAGCCGACCCTGGAAATCCTTGCCAAGACCTATGCACTGGGCGTGATCACCAACGGCAACGCCGATGTGCGGCGCCTGGGCCTGGCCGACTACTTCAGGTTTGTGCTGTGCGCCGAGGACCTGGGCATCGGCAAACCCGACCCCGCACCGTTTCGCGAGGCGCTGCGCCGCGCCAACTGCGAGGCAGACCACGCGGTGCATATCGGTGACCACCCGGACGATGACATTGGCGGCGCCCAGCGCGCCGGGCTCAAAACCATCTGGTTCAACCCGCAGGGCAAGGTCTGGGAAGCCACCCATCGTCCGGATGCAGAGATCCATAACCTGTCGCAATTGCCCGAGGTGCTGGCTCGCTGGGGCTGACGAATTAGCGCCGCCGCGTCACAACTGCGATTGCACGAGGGGCCGGCGACGCTGCGCTTTAGCGGCGAAAAGCTTCGCAGCTAAAGCTGCTCCTGCGAGGGCCATGCGCGGATCACAGGCAAGAAAAAGCCCGCAGCGACAGCGGGCTTTTTCTTTACGCTCAAGACGCCTCAGATAGGGCGGCTGCCGTACTTGTTGTCCGGCTTCTTGGGCGGGTCGGCCACCACATTGGCCTCGACTTCCTGCACTTTGCCGCCACGAGAGAGAAACTCTTCCATGGCGCGTGCCAGAGCGTCGCGATCCTTTTGTTTGGCCTCGATGCTGGGCAGTTCATCGACCGATACTGCAGCCTTGGACTTGCCTTTGGCAGGCGCGGCCGTAACTTCGCCGCCATCATCAGCATCAGGAGCGTCGTCTTCAGGCGCTGCGCTGAGCTCCTCGCCTTCGTCCTCGCCTTCCAGGTCGTCTACCAGATCATCGTTATCGTTGTCGTCGTCGCTCATGTTCTACCTCATGACTTGCGAAAGCAGATTAGTTATAGCTCAGCAACCCGGAAAATCGAGCCGCCGTGAGAACCAGCAGCCGCTCAAACCAGCGGCTATTCCCGCTCACCCTGAAGGGTGGCCAGGACCCGGCGAGCACCACCGCGATCACGATGCTCACCGAGATAAACACCTTGCCATGTACCCAGCGCCAAACGTCCGGCCGTCACCGGCAAAATCAACTGGCAGCCTAGCAAACTGGCCTTGAAGTGCGCCGGCAGGTCATCAGGACCTTCATCGTTGTGTTCGAAGCCCGCCACACCCTGAGGCACCAGGCGGTTGAAAAATCGCTCGAAGTCACGACGCACAGCCGGGTCGGCGTTTTCGTTGACGGTCAACGACGCCGAGGTATGTTGCAACCACAGATGCAGCAATCCGACCCGACACTCCCGTAGCCCGGACACGCCGGCAACGATCTCATCGGTGACCAGGTGAAACCCGCGCGACCGCTCTCGCAGGGTGACCACTGATTGCTGCCACATACCGTTCTCCACACGTTCGGCGCGCATTCTAACTCGCCTGAGAAAAAAGCAAAGCGCCATAAACCTACATTACTGTCAGCAATAGCCGTTGCTGGCAAAAGTGCCGTCGAGACCGGCGCAAACGATCTATAACACTGCGTGATGCACAATCAATGACAGCATCGCAGCGCGGGTGATCCATAAATTTCAGACAAAAAAAATGCCCGGCTAGCCGGGCATTTTTCGCAGAAGGCTTACAGGTTGTAGCCGCGCTCGTTGTGTTGCGCAAGGTCCAGACCAACGACTTCTTCTTCTTCGTTGACCCGCAGCCCCATGACCACGTCCAGCACCTTGAGGATCACGTAGGTCACGATTGCGGTGTACACCACGGTGAAGGCGACACCCTTGAACTGCACCCAGACCTGGGTGCCGATGTCAGTCACGGTGCCGAAGCCGCCCAGAGCAGGGGCTGCAAACACGCCAGTGAGGATCGCACCGACGATACCGCCGACACCGTGCACGCCGAAGGCATCCAGCGAGTCGTCATAACCCAGTTTGCGCTTGAGGCTGGTGGCGCAGAAGAAACACACCACACCCGAGACCAGGCCGATCACCAGAGCGCCCATCGGGCCTGCGGTACCGGCGGCCGGGGTGATTGCCACCAGGCCTGCCACCACACCCGAGGCGATGCCCAGAGCACTTGGCTTGCCGTGGGTCAGCCACTCGGCGAACATCCAGCCCAACGCTGCAGCCGCGGTTGCGATCTGGGTGACCAGCATCGCCATGCCAGCGGTGCCGTTGGCGGCGGCAGCGGAGCCGGCGTTGAAGCCGAACCAGCCGATCCACAGCATGGCCGCGCCGATCAGGGTGTAACCCAGGTTGTGCGGAGCCATTGGCGTGGTCGGGTAGCCTTTACGTTTGCCCAGTACCAGGCAAGCCACCAGGCCCGCGATACCGGCATTGATGTGGACCACGGTGCCACCGGCAAAGTCCAGTACGCCCCAGTCCCACATCAGGCCACCAACACCGCCCCAGACCATGTGAGCGATCGGTGCGTAGACCAGGGTGAACCAGATGGCCATGAACACCAGCATCGCGGAGAACTTCATGCGCTCGGCGAAGGCACCGACGATCAACGCCGGCGTGATGATCGCGAAGGTCATCTGGAAGGTAATGAATACCGCCTCAGGGAACAGCGCAGCAGCGCCAGTCAGGCTCGAAGGGGTCAGGCCCGCCAGGAAGGCTTTCTCGAAGCCGCCGACAAACGAACTGAAGTTGACCACGCCTTCTTCCATGCCGGTCGTGTCGAACGCCAGGCTATAGCCGTAGACCACCCACAGGATGCTGATAAGACCGGTAATGGCAAAACACTGCATCATCACCGAGAGAACGTTTTTCGAGCGAACCATGCCGCTGTAGAACAGTGCCAGGCCCGGAATGGTCATGAACAGGACCAGCGCGGTGGCGGTCAGCATCCATGCGGTGTCACCGGAATTGAGTACAGGTTCTGCAGCAGGCTCAGCCGCCAGGGCCAGACCAGGTAAAGCGAGGGACAACAGGGCTCCAAGCCCTGCGAATTGACGCAGAGTCATAGTGTTTCTCCTGGGGCTTTAGGGGGGTTGGCGGCTTAGATCGCGTCGGTATCGGTTTCGCCGGTACGGATGCGGATCGCCTGTTCCAGATTCACGACGAAAATCTTGCCGTCGCCAATCTTGCCGGTGTTGGCAGCCTTGGTAATGGCTTCGATAACCCGGTCCAGATCCTTGTCGTCAATGGCGACATCGATCTTCACCTTGGGAAGGAAGTCGACAACGTATTCAGCACCGCGATACAGCTCAGTGTGACCTTTCTGACGTCCGAAGCCTTTGACCTCAGTGACAGTGATGCCCTGCACGCCGATCTCGGACAACGATTCGCGTACGTCATCGAGTTTGAACGGCTTGATGATTGCAGTGACTAGTTTCATGAAACTCTCTCCCGAATTGGTGGACTTGCCCCAGGAAAACAAACCCGTCTCAAGTCTAAGCTCAGTGCCTGGCTTTGTAACGTGTCGGTCGCCTGTTCAGGTCGACACCGACGCCAGATAAACGCATCTGACGATCTACTTCTCCGTTGTGCCTGCCGCACTGCATTTGTCACGTCGACTGCATCAGTGCAGGAGTCACGAAGGTCTATTGCAGAAAGCTTGCCATGTCGGAAAAAGTCACTGGATTCAGGTGGTTGTTGCCTTACAGGCCTGCAACACCTGGCATAGGCGGCCGCCGCCCGCACAATAACGGTGCATCCGTGCACACCCTTGTGCGCAATAAACGTGCATCTGACCGAGGGAAAATGCCCCACAGCAGCTCGTGCTACACTGCCAGCCCTCTTGAGTCCGGGAATTGATCATGCTCGCCCCCAAAGCCCTCCTCGATGCCCTGAGCGACCACGCTTCGCGCCTGTTCAATGGCGAGACGCCGCTGCCGCGCAGCGAGTTCGAAAGCCAGTTCAAGATTGTGCTGCAAAGTGCTTTCAGCAAACTCGATCTGGTCAGCCGGGAAGAGTTCGACAGCCAGATGGCCGTCCTCGCCCGCACACGTGCGCGCCTTGAAGCACTGGAAGCCAAAGTTGCGCAACTGGAAAGCAAAATCAGCCCGACCACGCCGGACTGATCGGGGTCATGGTGCCCTTTGGCGCATGCCGGATAACGGCATGTTCGCCATCATCAACATGCCATCAACACACTAATTGCCAAGACCCTATCTATTAGAGGTCTTTATTACGGGCGTTTTCGTCTAAAATGCCCGGCTGAATCGTTCAGGCCTTGTTTCTGACGCCTCTAAAGCGCGCAGCACAGACTGCGACAGCCTGACGAAAGGGACTCGTGATCCACTGATGGGTGTGAGTTAAACAGGCTTGCCCTGGCGCCACGACGCCAGCCAGACCTGAGCAGACAAGTGTCATCGAAGTCGCTGAAGCCAACAACTTATAAGAAGTCAGCACGGGAGGGACATAACAATGAGGTCGATCGTTATCGATCTGGTGAGTCGCCCTTCCAGTCTTGTTGAGAACGGGTCCGGCCCCAATGGCATCTGATATGCCTGCGGCCAGGCCAGTCTCAGCCCAAGAATGGTGGGAGGACGGCATTAATCCTAGGAACTACAACATGTTTAAGAAAGTGAACACGGCCTTGCTGGGCTTGGCACTCTCGGCGGGTTTCATGTCTGCCCATGCTGCCGAAGCCAAAAAAGTGGATGTACTGCTGGTCGGCGGCGGCATCATGAGTTCGACCCTGGGTATCTGGCTTAACGAGCTGGAGCCAGGCTGGTCGATCGAAATGGTCGAGCGCCTCGACGCGGTAGCCGAAGAAAGCTCCAACGGCTGGAACAACGCCGGTACCGGCCACTCCGCCCTGGCCGAGCTGAACTACACGCCAGAAGGCAAAGACGGCAAGATCGACATCTCCAAGGCGATCGAGATCAACGAGTCGTTCCAGATCTCCCGTCAGTTCTGGGCCTGGCAGGTCAAGAGCGGCGTGCTCAAGGACCCTCGCTCGTTCATCAACTACACACCGCACATGAGCTTCGTGTGGGGCGACGAGAACATCGCGTTCCTGAAAAAGCGCTATGAAGCGCTCAAAGCCAGCCCGCTGTTCAGCGGCATGGAATACTCCGAAGATCCGGCGCAAATCAAACAGTGGGTTCCACTGATGATGGAAGGCCGCGACCCGAGCCAGAAGATCGCTGCCACCTGGAGCCCGATCGGTACGGACATGAACTTCGGCGAGATCACTCGCCAGTTCGTCGGCCACCTGAAAACCAAGCCTAACTTCGACCTCAAGCTGTCCAGCGAAGTCGAAGAGATCAAGCGCAATGCCGACGGCACCTGGCGCGTGACCTACAAGAACCTCAAAGACGGCACCGAGAACTCGACCGACGCCAAGTTCCTGTTCATCGGCGCCGGCGGTGGTGCCCTGCACCTGCTGCAGGCATCCGGTATTCCTGAAGCCCAGGAATACGCCGGCTTCCCGGTGGGTGGCTCGTTCCTGGTGACCGAAAATACCGAAATCGCCGCAGCCCACCTGGCCAAGGCCTACGGCAAGGCTTCGGTCGGTGCACCACCGATGTCGGTTCCGCACCTGGACACCCGCGTGCTCGATGGCAAGCGCGTCATCCTGTTTGGCCCATTCGCGACCTTCTCGACCAAGTTCCTGAAGAACGGCTCGTACCTGGACCTGCTG
Source organism: Pseudomonas sp. StFLB209 (assembly GCF_000829415.1). Taxonomy (NCBI): domain Bacteria; kingdom Pseudomonadati; phylum Pseudomonadota; class Gammaproteobacteria; order Pseudomonadales; family Pseudomonadaceae; genus Pseudomonas; species Pseudomonas sp. StFLB209. The sequence continues at coordinate 1,643,231 of NZ_AP014637.1, forward strand.
ACCAGCACCAACACCCACAACATCTGGCCAATGACCAAGGTCGGCATCAAAGAGTACCCGCTGATCGAGTACCTCGCCGGCCAGGTCATGCTGTCTGACGAAGATCGCCTGGAAGCCCTGCGCGAATACTTCCCGAACGCCAAGCAAGAAGACTGGCGTCTGTGGCAAGCCGGCCAGCGCGTACAGATCATCAAGCGTGATGAAGAAAAAGGCGGCGTGCTGAAACTCGGCACCGAGATCGTTGCATCCAAAGACGGCAGCATCGCCGGCCTGCTGGGCGCATCGCCAGGTGCTTCGACTGCAGCGCCAATCATGCTGAGCGTGCTGGAGAAGGTCTTCAAAGACAAAGTCGCCACCCCGGCCTGGCAGGAAAAGCTGCACCAGATCGTGCCTAGCTATGGCACCAAGCTCAACAGCAGCCCTGAAGCAGTTGCCAAAGAGTGGGCCTACACCGCTGAAGTGCTGCAACTGCCGACCCCGCCGGCAGTGAACGGCAACACTGCAGTTGCCCCGGCAGCAACACCGGCCAAGCCACGTGAGAGCAACGCAGCGACCGATATGGCGCTGTAAGGCGGCACATTGTTGCGACTGCTACATCCCGAGCCCCGTCAGGCCTTGCCTGGCGGGGCTTGTTTTTTTGCCGTAAACGCTGCCAGGGCCGGGCGACGGAAAAATGTTACAGCCGTCGTTACCCGGTAACAGTCGCGCAATGTCCAGCCAACGCCAATCACGATGACACGCTCGAACTAGAGCGACCAAAGCCCAACTAAGAAAACCTCATCACACAACAAAAGAAAAGTTACCATTCTACTCACGCACTAACCCGCCACGATTCAGTCCCTCGCCAATAAAACCTTTAAAGCCAACCAACAGACTCATTAACCCACTGAGTTAACTGGATTTATTATAAAACCTGACTATCTATTGGCGCTCTTTCAAGCTCTTTTGTGCGCGCACTTAGGCACTATCAACCATGAACGGGATAGCGTGAAAGAGTGCTCACTTTTGCCAAAAAAGTCATACGACAACACACCAATAAACTGCTAGGCTGCTTCTCGCAGCGGACGTTATTCGCTGCTAGAAGGCGATAAGGACGTCCGCTCGAGCAACGTGCCGGTTACCCGGTGCGTTAAATACTCAAGTTAATCAAGGATCCGATTACTTATGACCAAGCCTGCAACTTTCACTGCCAGCAAATTGGCGAGCGCTGTTGTCGCCTCGCTGTTGTTCACCAGCCTGGCTGCCCAGGCCGATATCGCAACCGACGTCGCCACCACCGGCTGGGCCACCCAGAACGGCGGCACCAAAGGCGGCTCGCGTGCTGCGGCCAACAACATCTACACCGTCAAGAACGCCGCCGAGCTAAAAAGTGCGCTGAGCGCGTCAGTTGGCAGCAATGGCCGGATCATCAAGATCAGCGGCATCATTGATATCAGCGAAGGCAAGGCCTACACCACCACCGCAGACATGAAAAAACGCGGCCGCCTGGACATTCCGGGCAAGACCACCATCGTCGGCATCACCAACAATGCCGAAATCCGCGAAGGCTTCTTCTACGCCAAAGAAAACGACGTGATCATCCGCAACATCACCATTGAGAACCCATGGGATCCCGAGCCGGTCTGGGATGCCGATGACGGCAGCGCAGGCAACTGGAACTCCGAATACGACGGCCTGACCATCGAAGGTGCCAACAACGTGTGGGTGGACCACGTGACCTTCACCGATGGTCGCCGCACCGATGACCAGAACGGCACCGCCAATGGTCGTCCCAAGCAGCATCACGACGGTGCGCTGGACGTCAAGAATGGCGCCAACTACGTCACCATCTCCTACACGGCGTTCAAGTCCCACGAAAAGAACAACCTCATCGGCTCCAGCGACAGCCGCACCACCGATGACGGCAAACTCAAGGTCACCATTCATAACAGCCTGTTCGAGAACATCTCGGCCCGCGCACCACGGGTGCGGTTCGGCCAGGTGCATCTGTACAACAACTACCATGTGGGCAGCACCAGCCATAAGGTCTACCCGTTCAGCTATGCCCATGGCGTTGGCAAGAACTCGAAGATCTATTCCGAGAAGAACGCCTTTGAAATCTCCGGTATCAGCGGCTGCAGCAAGATCGCCGGCGACTACGGTGGCAGCGTCTACCGCGACCAGGGTTCGACCCTCAATGGCAGCACGCTGAGCTGCTCGTGGAGTTCGAACATCGGCTGGACCCCGCCCTACAGCTACAACCCGTTGAACGCCGACAAAGTGGCCGCCGACGTCAAAGCCAAGGCCGGTGCCGGCAAGCTCTGACCCAGCCCGGTGAGCCGCGCATGAAGAACCCTCGGCAACGAGGGTTTTTTATTGCGCCTGACGCGTCACTGCACCAGTTGGTTGATCTCGATGATCGGTAGCAGCACGGCCATGACGATCAGCAGCACCACCGCGCCCATGACCACGATCATCAACGGCTCCAGCAGCGCGGTCATGCCCATTGCCCGGCGTTCGATATCCCGCGACAGGGTCTGCGCCGCACGGTCGAGCATGGGCGGCAGCGAGCCGGTTTTCTCACCGCTGGCAATCAGGTGAATCAGCAGCGGCGGGAATACATTCTCCATGCGCAGCGCGGTGGCCAGGTTGACGCCTTCACGCACTTTGGCAGTGGCTTCGCTGACGCTCAGGCTCAACCGGTCGTTGGACAAGGTCTGACGCGCCGCCTCCAGCGCCCTTAACAGCGGCACCCCGGCGCCGCCAAGGATCGCCAGGGTCGAGGCGAAACGCGCGGTGTTCAGGCCCAGTACGAAGCGGCCAAACAACGGTAACCGCAGCACCCGGCGATGCCAGCTCAGGCGCGCCGCCGGCCGGCGCAGGTACAGCCGCCAGGCCCAGAAGCCACCGGCCAGCATCGTGGCGCACAGCCAGCCCCAGGCGCGGATGAAATCGCTCGCTTCGAGCATCGCCACGGTCAGCCCCGGCAGGTCCTGGCGTGCCTGGGAAAACGCACTGACCACCTGCGGCACCACATAGCTGAGCAGAAAGATCACGATGCCGACCGACAGCAGCCCGACCACACCGGGATAGATGAACGCGGTCAGAATCTTGCTGCGCAGGTTGTTGCGCTCTTCGATGTAGTCGGCCAGTCGCTCCATGACCTGGGCCAGGTCGCCGGACTCTTCACCGGCCGCAATCAGCGCTCGGTAGATGTCCGGAAAATCCTGGGGCCGCGCCGCCAGCGCGTCGGCCAGGCGCATACCGCCACGCACATCAGTGCGCACTGCACTGAGGGTCTGGGCGACGTGCTTGCGTTCAGCCTGCTCGACGGTGGCGCTCAGGGCGGCTTCCAGCGGCAGGCTGGCACCGAGCAGGCTCGCCAGTTGGCGGGTGGCCCAGGCCAGATCGTTGTCCGTCAGCCGCGCGCTGAACAGTCCTGCGCCACCGTTGCTGGCAGTGCTGTCTTGCTGGTGCACCGACAACGCCGTCAGGCCGCGGCTGCGCAGAATGCCAAGCGCCGCGCTCTGGCTGTCTGCGTCCAACAGACCGGACTCAAGCTTGCCATTGGCGTCGGCGGCTTCAAACCGGTAGCGATTCATCACACGTCCCGTGTCACGCGCAGGATTTCCTGCGGCGCGGTAGTACCGTTGCGGATCCAGCGTTCGCCATCGTCACGCATGCTGAGCATGCCGTTACGCTGCGCCGCGGCCCGCAGAGCCAGTTCACCCGCGCCCTGATGGATCAGGCTGCGGATATCGTCATCGATACAAAACAACTCATGAATCCCGGTACGGCCGCTGTAGCCGGTGTGGTTGCATTCAACGCAGCCAAGCGGCCGCCAGGTGCCGGGCGCAGCCGGGTCTGGTTGCCGGCAATGCACGCACAGGCAGCGCACCAGGCGCTGGGCCAGCACGCCGAGCATGGATGAGGCGAGCAGAAAAGGCTCGACGCCCATGTCAATCAGACGGTTGACCGCCGACACCGCATCGTTGGTGTGCAGGGTGGCCAGCACCAGGTGGCCGGTGAGTGAGGCCTGGACCGCGATCTGCGCCGTTTCCAGATCGCGAATCTCGCCGATCATGATGATGTCCGGGTCCTGGCGCAGGATGGCGCGTAACGCCAGGGCAAAGGTCATGTCGATTTTGGCGTTGACCTGGATCTGGCTGATGCCCGGCAAGTCATATTCGACCGGGTCTTCCACGGTGATGATGTTACTGATGGTCGCATCAAGCCGAGCCAGCGCGGCGTACAGGCTGGTGGTCTTGCCGCTGCCGGTGGGGCCGGTGACCAGCACGATGCCGTGGGGCTGGCGGATCAGCGTATCGAGCCGGGCCAGCAACTGTGGGTCCATGCCCAGGCTTTCCAGGTGCAGACGCCCGGCCTGTTTGTCGAGCAGGCGCATCACCACCCGCTCACCGTGGCCGGTGGGCACGGTCGAAACACGAATGTCGATCGGCCGCCCGGCGACCCGCAAGGCAATACGGCCGTCCTGGGGCAAGCGTTTCTCGGCAATGTCGAGCTGGGCCATGATCTTGATCCGCGACACCAGCGCGCCGTGCAGCGCCTTGCGCGGCGAAACCACCTCGCGCAGCGTGCCATCGACCCGATAACGCACCACCGAATGGGTTTCGAACGGTTCGATGTGCACGTCGCTTGCCTGGTCACGCGCCGCCTGGGTCAGCAGGGCATTGATCATGCGGATCACCGGCGCGCCGTCCTGAGTGTCGAGCAGGTCGGTGACTTCCGGCATGTCCTGTATCAGCCGGTCAAGATCGACTTCATTTTCCGCCGCACCGACCACTGCCGCCGCGCTGCCGGTATCGGCGTAGGCACTGGCCAGCAAACCGTCAAGCTCGTCATCGCGTACCCGCTGCAAGCGCGCCGGGCCGAACTGGCGCCGCACCTCGCTGATCGACCAGCCCGGGGTCGACGGGCAAACCGTCAGTACCGGCCCATCCGGGTCTGCGCTGAGCAAAATGCGCTGGGCCTTGGCCCAGGCATAGGGCAAGGCGCTCATAACGCTGGCGTTCCTTGCACGGGCAGCGCACTGCCACGCGGCGCCGGCACACCCAACGCGGCAGGCGGTAACTGCGGCGCCTGCATATCCGGCATTGCCCAGTTGCGTTCCGGTTGCAGCGCGCTCTGGGCACGGCGGATAAAGTCATAACGATTGAGCGTGATGCTGCGTCCTGCCGCGCTGTCGCGGATGATGTAAGGGCGCAGGAACACCATCAGGTTGGTCTTGTTGAGCGAGCGCCGCTCATTGCGAAACAGCGCGCCGACGCCCGGCAGGCTGCCCAGCCACGGCACCGCTTCGTTGCTCTGGCTGTAGCCATCCTGCAGCAGGCCGCCCAGCACCATGATCTGCCCGTCATCGAGCAGGATGCTGGTATCAATGGCACGCTTGTTGGTGACAATGCCTGCGGAACTGGAAGTCGACGACGCACGCTCGTCGATGCTGCTGACCTCCTGATAGATGTCGAGCTTGACTGTGCCACCTTCGGAAATTTGCGGCCTTACATTGAGTTTCAGGCCGACCTCTTCGCGGGTCACGGTCTGGAACGGGTTGTTGCTGGTGCCTCCGCCACCGGTCACGTAACTGCCACTGACAAACGGAATGGTCTGGCCGACGAAAATACTCGCCACCTCGTTATCCAGGGTCAGCAGGTTAGGCGTCGACAACACGTTGGAGCCGCCCTTGCTCTTCAAGGCGCGGGCCAGCACCTTGAGGTCGAGGATGCGGCCAATACCGGGGATCTCCACGGTGCCATTGACGTAGCCCAGGTTCAGCCCCTGGGGCAGCACATCGACACTGCTCTGGCCATTGAGGTTGAGCCCCGAGCCGCCCAGGTTGGCACCGCCGATCACCCCATTGCCATTGAGGTTGCCGGTCAGCCATTGCACACCGAATTCGTTGGCGTCGTCCTCGGCCACCTCGACGATCAGGCTCTCGATCACCACCTGTGCACGGCGCTGGTCGAGCAGGTCGATGACCTCGCGCAGGTTGCGGTACAGCGGCTCCGGCGCGGAAATCAGCAAGGTATTGGTGGTGGTATCGGCCTGGATGGTCACGCCACCGGCGCTGAACGCGACGTTCTGCTCGCCTGCCGCCGCGGTGCCCTGGCCGTAAGCAGCGCCGCTGGACTGGCCGAAACCACTGGTCACGGCGCTGCTCGACGCACTGGCTGACGCTGCACTGCTGCTGCCGGATGAGCTCTGGCTTTGCCCGTTCTGCGCGGAGTTGCTGCCCATCGAGCTGAGGATCGAGCGCGCCGGGTCACCATTGCCGCTGTCACTCTCGCCGGTCAGCAGACCGCGCAGCGCTTGCGCCAGTTTGCTGGCCTGGGCGTTGCGCAGGTAAACCACATGCAGATTGCTCGGGTTACTTTGCGCATTGTCGAGCTTGTAGATCAGGTTGCGCGCCAGGTGCGTGCGTTCGGGGCTGCCGGCGCGCAGGATGATGGTGTTGGAGCGCGCATCGCCGATCACCGAAATCTTCTGGGTCGGGTCACCACCCGGTACATCAAGCAGCTCGGCCACCAATGGCGCGATGTCCACGGCAATGCCGTTCTGGATCTGCACAACATCGGTGTCAATGGCGCTGGGGGTGTCGATCTGCTCGATCAGTTGCGCGACCCGCGCCAGGTTATCGGCCTCGTCAGTGATGACGATGGTGTTGTTGCCGGGGTAAGCGTTGATCGGGTTATTGGGGGCCACGATCGGGCGCAGCACCGGAATCAGGTTCACCGCGTTTTCATAACGCAGCCGGAAGGTGCGGGTGATCATGCCGTTGCCGGCCGGTTTGTCGGCACTGTAGATCGGCCCGCCGAGCAGCTTGGCATCGGCTTCCGGCACCACCTGCGCGACCCCGCCGACATCCACCACACTGAAGCCCTGCATGCGCAGCGCCGCCAGCAGCATGCTGTAAGCCTGACGCGCCGGCACCTGGCCTTCGGAAACCAGGGTCAGGTTGCCCTTGACCCGCGGGTCGACCAGAAACTGCTGGCCGGTGGCGCGCGACAGCGCACGCACCACAGCCTGAATATCGGCCTCGACAAAATTCAGCGTCACCGGCTGCTCGCCCAACCCCAGACCGGCCGCTGATCGGCCACCGCTGCTGGCGGCGGTACGGCCGCGCTCGCTGATGTTATGCAGTTGCCGTGGCGCAGGCCGCGCTTGCTGTTGCGCACGCTGGCGATCAAGCAGCGCATCGCCGCTGCGCGGGGTATCGGCCAGCGGCCGGCCCAGCTCGCTGTCGACCAGCAAAGGCGGCTGGTGCGGCGCGCGGCTGCTGGCGCAGCCGCTCAATGCCAGCAACAACAGCAGCGGCAATACCCTGCGTCCTGCCTTGGATTGTGACCCCTTCATGAAGCTTCCTTAGCGCCCTGCGCCTGATCCATGCGAACAGTGCCAGACAAGGTCCCGGCGCTGTCATCGGTAGCGTTATCGCCGGCCCGTTGCAGGTGCGCTTCGACGACCGGCAGCGCGCCGGGCCGTTGCCGCCCCAGCAGCCAATCGATCAGCGCATCGGCCGGGGCCGCATCGAACGTCAACTGCCAGCCGCCATTGGGCCCGGCCTGCAACTGGTAATGCCCGGCCAGCCCGTAAGCCTCCAGGCTCTGCCTGAGCGCTTGCTCGGTGTCGCCGCCAGCGGCCTGCACACCGGCTTCGCGCAGCAAGCTCTCCAAGGCCTGGGCCTGGCCTTGCAGCTTGGGCGTTTGCGCTTGCCAGTAGGCAATGGTCTTGAGCGGTGGCTGAATCAACAGTGCCCACAACAACAGCCCGACCAGCAGCAGCGCCCCACCCGTCAGCACCCGCTGTTCGCGCAGCGACAGAGCCTGCCAGGCCGCCTGGCCGCGCGTACGCCAGCGCAGCCAGTGGGCGCGAATAATGGCCGGCGACCGCTTACTCATCGATGTCCTCCAGCGGCTGGTCACGAATGTCCGCCGTGGCTGGCGCCGCATTCAGGGTCCAGATCCGGTCAGTGCGCGCGGCGCTGAGCCCCGCCTGGGCCAGGGTTGCCTGCACGGTCTGGTCAGGCGCCAGTGCCGCACTGTCCGCCGCCAGCTCCAACTGCAATTGGCCGTTGCTGAAGCTCAGCCGCTGGACGCTGCCGACCAGTGCCGGCAGCGCCGCGCCGGCCTGCTGCAGCATGGGCACAAAGCTCTGCGCTGGCATGTGCCCCGAGCCGCCCTGCCGCGCCGCCAACTGCTGGCGGGCTTGTTGTAGCGGGTTGAGAATCACCGGCAGTTCCGGGAAGGCCTGGCGGACTTGCGCACTCATCTGCGCCTTGAGTTGCTGGCCGTGCTGCGCTTCACGCGCGGCGTAAAAATTCAGGCCCAGCAACCATACCGTGATCGCCAGCGCGCTACAGGCCAACGCCTTGCCCCAGCCCGGTGTCGAGGCGCCTGCACGGCTTGGCGAACCCTGCAGCCCCCAGCCCGGCACCGGCCCCGACCAGCGCTGTTCAGGCGCCGTGTGCGGTTGCGCACCTTGCGGGGCCGGCTCACCGATCCAGTGCACAAGGCTGCCGCGCAGCGCCAACGGCTCCAGATGATCTTCAAGCATCGGCTCGACCGCCGCGTGATCCAGGCCATGACGCACCAGCAGGTGCCCGTCTTCGACGCTGGCGCTGATCGACCCTTGCGGGGCCAACGCCAGCCGGTACGGCGCCGGATACAAACCGGCCAGCTTCAGACGGTGCTGGGTCAATGCCAGGCTCAGACGCTGCAGGTCGGCCTTGGCCAGCCATCCGACCTGCACCTGCCCGTCATCGCCGCGGCGGCCATGGGCGACCTGCAGCGCCTGACGGCTGCCCAGCACCATCGCCTCGACGGCGCACGCCACGGCAGCGCCGAGCCGGCCGGCCGAGAGCGGCGGTAACGGTAAACGGGTGAGCACGGTGTCTGAAGGGTGCAAAAAACACTCGGCGCTGGCCGGCCCGGCGCTGCCCAACTGCCGGACTGTGCTGTGGGCAGCTTCCAGCAGCTGCCCATGACGGTCGAGGCGGGCAAACTCCAGCGGGCTGTCGGGGGTCAGCTCACGCAACGGCGGCAGGGCAATGCGCAGCCGGCTCATACCCCAGGCCTCGCCCAGATCACTCGCGGCATCTCGTGCTGCGTACGATACAGCAAGGCTTCCAGCGAACTGCGCCGACGCTCTTGGCGGGTCTGGCCCTGATACAGAAACCATTCGCTGGTGATGCCGACATTCAGGCTGTCGATCGACACCTGCGCAAGCCCCAGGCGGTTGACGAAGTCACCACGGTTGATGAACCACTGGCCACGATCACGCGCCTGCACCAGCACCCTGGCCTGGTCCAGCGCCAGCCCCGGCACCACGGCCGCCAGTACTTCGGCACTGGCCGTGTTGCTGTTGACCCAGGTATTGCCCGGAATGATGCTGACGTAACGGCCCAGCCGCTCCAGCACCGCCTCATCAATACCCGCAATGCTGCGCAGGTCGCTCAACTGACTGAGTATTGGCAAGCTTGCCGGCACTGGCCGGCGCGCCGCATCAAGCCGATTGGAAAAACCGCCCGAATCGCGCCCCGTGGCCAGGCTGTCAGCGCCCTCAGGATAATGCGGGAAAGACGCAATGACCCTGGCACTGATGCGCCGCGCCAGGCCGGGGTCGATATCAATCATTGCGCACAACCGCTCGAAGCTGCGCAGTTGACCGCTGTCGAGCCGTTCGTTAAGCAACAGATTATGCAGGTTGAACTTGCCCTGCTGGTCTTGCAGGCGCGCCTCAAGCGCCTGGCCGGCATTGCCGGGGCTGTACTGCCCGAGCGGCTGATTCCAGAGTTGATCGGGCCGGGTTACCGAATCTTGCTGGCCGGCAACCCACAACAAGCGGCGGCCCGCCTCCAGACCGCCCAGCAGCACCTGGCTGCCCTGCACCCGGAACTGCTCGGCCTCAAGGGTGCGGGTGAACACCCCTTGGCGCGCCAGCATGCCGGCGGCAATCACCGCCACTACGGTGACAATCAGCAAGGCGCTGATAATCGCGACGCCGCGCTGGCGGGTGGGCAGATGAGGGCTCACGGCGGCGCTTACAGCTGCCAGGAACCGATATCGGCATTTACGCCGTCGCCGTCAGGCTGCCCGTCGGCGCCCAGCGAGAAGACATCGATCTCACCATTGGCACCGGGGTTGAGGTAATAGTAAGGACGTCCCCAAGGGTCGTTGGGCAAACGTTCAAGGTAGGCGCGCCAGTTATTGTTTCTGGCATTGGCGGGGCGCTCGACCAGCGCCTTGAGGCTCTGGTTCTGGCTCGGGTAGCTGCCGTTATCCAGGCGGTAAAGCTTCAGCGCCTGCATCAGGCCGGCAATGTCCTGCTTCGCGGCGGTGGCTCTGGCCTGGTCTGGCCGGTCAAGCACCTTGGGCACCACGACGGCGGCAAGAATGCCCAGAATCACCACCACCACCATGATCTCGATGAGGGTGAAACCACCTTGACGACCACGGCCTGACGGCGTGGATTTGAGGCACGCGAAATCCATTTCACTCTTCCTTGACTTGTTTCAATCCTCCACGCAGTGTAACAAAACTAACACTGTTGAATAGCCCAATACCCAGCCCCTCAGGCCAGGCCGATATGCTGTTGATCCGCCGCCTGTTTCGAGCAAGAGTCAGCCATGGAGCGGTTGCGCAAGGAGCGAGGTTTTACCCTGATCGAGGTGCTGGTCGCCCTGGCGATCATTGCCGTGGCGATGTCAGCGGCCGTGCGCGTCGCCGGCCTGATGACCCAGAGCAACAGCCTGCTGCACGACCGCGCCATTGCCCTGCTGGCGGCCCAGAGCCGCATCGCCGAATTGCGCCTGGAAAACCGCCCGGCGCGGGGCGTGCGCAGCGTGCGTTGCGATCAGGGACGCCTGCAACTGCGCTGCGAACAGAGCATTGCCGCCATGCCTGACGGGCAATTGCTGCACGTCCAGTTACGGGTGCTGGATAACCAGCGCCAGGCACCACCGCTGGCCAGGCTCGAAACCCTGCTCAATCCGCCGCAGGACACCCCGCAATGAACCGCTCAGGGCCGGGTCAGACGCGACAGCGCAGGCGTCTGGGGCAAGGACGTGATATACAACCGGGTCTGCTCCGCACCCCGCTCGATGAGCACCGCCCCCGCTTCGATGGCCGCCAGGCGCACCCCTTGAGTCAGTGCTTCACCCGCCCGGAAACTGCGCGGCGGGCCGCCATTGATGGCGAGAATTGCGAACGCGCCCTGCGCGCCGGCCATGACCCCGGAGACGCGGATGTCCACTGCCGCCGGCTGGTTGGAAAACCACTGCAACGCAGGATTGTCGGAGCGCGCCAGCGGCGCGGGGCTGTCAATGACCGGGGTATGCGACTCGGCCGGCGTCAGAAACACCGAAGACCACACCAGCACACCGGCCAGCGCGGCCAGCAGCGCCGTGGCCTGGACCAGTTGCGGCGCCGATAAACGAAAGGCAAATGCCACGGGTAAACCTCCTTGTTGTCCGGTATGGCAGTCTACAGGGCACCTCTAAAAACTACCTACGTTGCCATTGCTGCGTTGAAACCAGGCTCAGAATGCTCATTTACAACCTGTAGACTCCACTTCTTCGCCTGCTTTCGCCTTGCACTGGCTGCCTCGCTTACGTTTTTAGAAGTACCCTACAAGACGCCTGTATCTTGGCCGAACCAGCAAGGACGTCAAGTTATCCACACAGGAATGCCGCATTCATGGACAGAGACAGGCAACAGGGTTTTAGCATGATTGAGTTGATGGTCGTGTTGGTGATCGTCGGCATTCTCAGCGCCACGATCAGCCTGAGCATCAAACCCGCCCCGCAGGAGCGCCTGCGCAAAGACGCACAGCGGCTCGTGCAACTGCTGCAGATCGCCCAGGCCGAAGCCCGCGCCGACGGTCGCCCGATCAGTTGGCAGGCCGACGGCCAGGGCTTTGGCTTCAGCCGCCTGAACGACGCAGGCACCGGCACTGAACACTTTGCCGAAGATCCACAACTACGGCCACGCAGCTGGGACTCGGCGCCCGTCAAAGTGCGCACCACGCCTACACCCAGACTGGTACTGGGCAGCGAATGGATCAGCACACCCTGGCAAGTGCAGTTGTCTGACGGCCAGCACCGGGTCAGCATCCGGCGCTCCGCGACCGGGCAGATGCAGGTGGTCAACGAATCATGAACCCGCGCCAGCACGGCTTTACCCTGATCGAAGTCATGGTGGCAATCATGCTGATGGCCATCGTCAGCCTGATCGCCTGGCGCGGCCTGGATAGCGTCAGCCGCGCCGACAGCCATCTGCAGGCCAGCATGACCCAGACCGAAGAGCTCCTGCGCACCTTCAACCAGCTCGAACGCGACCTGGCCTCCCAGGCCAGCAGCGCGCTGGGCGAACCCGAATTGGGCGACCAGGCCGCAGACCGCGAACCGCGCATGGGCGCGCCTGCGGCCATCAGCGTACGCAGCGCCGATGACCAGACCTTCGAGCTGGACGTGATCCGCCACGCACCCGCCCCGGAACACGGCCTGCAACGGGTCCGCTGGTGGCTCAAGGGCAAGACCCTGTACCGCGCCGCCGCCGCACCGCGCAACCGCTACCCGCTGCCGGCGCCAGACAACGGGGTGGCGGTGCTGAGCCGGATCAAAGACTTGCAGATCCGGGTCTGGGACCGGGAGCAGGGCTGGCGGCAATTGAGCGGCAATCGGGTGCTGAAGCCAATGGGGCTGGAGTTGCGATTGACGCGGATGACTGAGCGGGGGGATGAGCACTACCGGCAGGTTTGGGGGCCGTTTTATTAGGCTGGGCTCAAGCAGCGTTGATACATTTCGTTCGGGCTTTAGGCACTTTGTAGCGATTGATTTGCCTGCCGATCTTGTAAATCCCCCACGATCTCCCTTCCCGCTTCATCAAGGAAGATCCGATGTCCCTCGCCATCGTTCACAGCCGCGCTCAGGTCGGCGTACAAGCACCTGCCGTCACCGTTGAAACCCACTTGTCCAACGGCCTGCCGACCCTGACCCTGGTCGGCCTGCCCGAAGGCGCAGTCAAGGAAAGCAAGGACCGGGTGCGCAGTGCCATCGTCAATTCCGGGCTGAAGTTTCCCGACCGGCGCATCACCCTCAACCTCGCCCCGGCCGATCTGCCCAAGGACGGTGGGCGCTTCGACCTGGCCATTGCGCTGGGCCTGCTGGGCGCCAACGGCCAGATTCCGCTCACTGCATTGCAAGACATCGAGTGCCTGGGTGAGCTGGCGTTGTCTGGCGCGGTGCGGCCGGTGCAGGGCGTTCTGCCCGCTGCGCTGGCGGCCCGTGAGGCGCAGCGGACGCTGATCGTGCCGGCCGCCAATGCCGAGGAAGCCTGCCTGGCCTCCGGGCTGACAGTGATTGCGGTCAATCACCTGCGCGAGCTGGTCGCGCATTTCAATGGCCAGACACCGATGACGCCCTATCGCGCCAATGGCCTGTTGCCCCAGGCCCAGCCGTACCCGGACCTCAGCGAGGTGCAGGGCCAACTGGCGGCCAAACGGGCGCTGGTGGTGGCGGCAGCGGGCGGGCATAACCTGCTGTTCAGCGGCCCGCCGGGCACCGGCAAGACCTTGCTGGCCAGCCGCTTGCCGGGGCTGTTGCCGCCGCTGGATGAGCGCGAAGCGCTGGAGGTGGCGGCGATTCATTCGGTGGCCAGCCAGGTGCCGTTGAACAGCTGGCCGCTCAGGCCGTTTCGCCAGCCCCATCACTCGGCATCCGGGCCGGCACTGGTCGGCGGTGGCAGTGTAAGTTCTATCATAATTTGCGGACTACATTATTAACGTGAAATACTCTTTGAATAAATGCGAATTGGCGTTATTCAAATGGATCAGAATCGGGCGTCTCCTCTACGAAAACTCAATGGCTTCTGGCGTGTAGATGGGATATCTGAAGTACATCCAGCTGAGAAAGGCCTAAAAATTGGTTTTGTGCTGTCCCGGTTGAGAGACGACTACACAGACCCTAACGACGGCAGCGCCCGCCTGGATATGGCTCCGGAGCTCCTCGTGCTCAACCCTCGCTGGATCAACGACCTGACCCCAGGATCTGTATGGGAAAACGGAGCATGCGTCAGTAAGCCTGAATGGCTAGGCAGGTCTCTAAGCGTTGACACCTCCCAGGCGAAAAAGCTGCCATTTAGTACGGCAACACAAATTAATGGTAAGTGGACAGCCAAGGGCATCGCCGCAGCCGACTTCCTCCCTAAAAAAGACTATCACTATCTTTTCGCAACTTATTATACCCTGGCGCCAGTTTCCGGTGACGCTCAGTTCAAATGGATGGTAATTCCACACTCTGAACTATTCCGATTCTACTCCGCCGTTTCTGGACGTGTTGCTAAAAACGTACTACGAGGAGATCTCGGCGAACTTGTAGATCTTTCAGTGAATACTGAAATTGATCCAGTGACAATCGTCGAGCGCGTAAAGCTCAAAGAATCCGAAGCGAAATTCTTCGGCAGAATCAAGGCAAGCAAATCATTCGCGGATGAAATATTCAAAATAAATAAAAGAATCACCCTAATCAACATCGAAAACAGACGCACTGGCGCTAGAGCAGCCTTAGCACTGGAGGCAAACTTTCCCTTTGCTGGCCAAACCAACCTGAGCGTTTCAGGTGTCCCGATGCTGCTGGCTAACGAGCCCGCCATCTTCGCAATGCAGATCCATCACTGCACGTATCCTCTGGGGTTCTCGTCTCTTGTTGTGAAGAGTGCTGGAGACAGAGCGGGTGGAGGCAGCCCCGATGAGAGCGGGAAAGGCTATGTAGGGTTCAACGTCCCAGGGCATGACCCAGATGACGAGGATGATGAGATTGCCGACACCCCAGCGGATGCCGATTTAAAGCGCGTGGAAATCTCTCAGGTCAGTTCACTTTTCCCGCAAGACGCTGAAATTTCTATTGAATATCAGAGGTCTTGGAAACACACAACGAACACTGCCAGCTACGTTTCAGAAAAGGTCGATATCGACGGACTCACCTTCGGCGATGGAGATCATCGGGCCAGTTCCCAACACATGGTTGGCGTAGATGATTTCAAAGATGAACCACCGCCGCCGGCCCGACAACTGAAAGACTTCTTCGAAATGCTCCATCACTTCGAAAAGCGCATAAAAGATAAAAACTGGTTAATCCGATCTGTCGCTATTAATGGTTCAATTCCAATTGACCCTAATGAGCTAGAAAACGCTGTTCTTTTCATTACCGCTCTACCGATGCTCGCAAATAAAAAGAGACGCTGGCACATCATTGCCGAGGAAGGAAACGTCAGAACCCGGCAATTGGCTTGTATTGAAGTACAATCTGCTCGTGCCAATCGCTACTTCTACATATTAGAAGTCGAGCTGAAGGACAACGAACCCGGACAGTGCACGCTGCTCGTCCGTCGCCGCGACTTCAAAAAAATCTCACTTGACGACTTTACCAGCTTACTCAAACTAACCTGTTACAAAAATCGCTGGCCTGACTTCGAGAATGACACCTGGGAAAAGTCAAAGCAGCAAGCACTCGCTGACAGATTCAGTAGCGCCCATGTATCACGCAAGCTTCATCACCCCAAAAATAGACTTGGCTGGTCCGACAGTCTCACAACCAGTATTTTGGAATGGTTAAAGTCAGCACTCCCAGTTGACACCAACCAAGCATAGGACGCAAAGCGTGAGTCTGAAATCTATCTCCCACCAGCTGGAGATCCTTTGCCAGGTAGAAAGGCTTTTTCTTTTAGAGCGCCACACCCCGTCTGGACGCGTGCTTTTCCCCGTCATCACCGAGCATGCTAAATCCAGCCTTGATATTGGCAACCCTGGCCAATATGAGTTCTTCCGTGCTCGAACAAAAAGTGACGAGGCACTACATGCTGACTTTCACCCGTGGTGGAACAGCATTAGCGTAACCGTTTGTCACACAACGAAAGCCGTAAAGTTCGGACCAACGGGCCAATTGATCATGCACCCGCAAAATGTCCGCCTGGGCCCGCATTTGATGGCCTGCGTCATTAAGTGGCTTGAACGTCAAAACATCGCCGATTACACCGTGGAGAATGGCTCGCTTTCCTGGAGGGACGCCGAGACCGATGCGGCCCGACTGCAACGCAACAAATTCTACACAGCATTTGGCTTTCACCTGACGGACAGTTCAGGCTCCCGGCATGGCCTTGAGGTGCTCGGTGGCACTTTTGGAGCCGCGACTGTTGGTGCGCTGAGCATCCCTGAACGCTACCAAACAGGGCTGGTGTCTTGGGACCAATTCGCCTGCGCACTGGAAACTGAACGTGAAGACGGGGTAAGGAATCTCGCCGAATTGAAAGAGGTGGACAGGTTCACCGACCGCAAGTCATTTTTCGGCAAATGGCTGTTGACGCTCTGGGGATGGGGGACACCGTTCGACACTCGGCACAAGACGCCTCTCAAGGATAGGGAACTGGGTCATTTCGTTGAAAAGTGAGCGCCACATACCCTTGGAAGAGAGCACGACCTTTCGAGCGGGTGCCAGGGCTTTTATGACCCTATCCAAGGCGTTTATTTCGGGCTGTGGGTGTGTACTGCGTCCGATTTCAGAGAGTGATAGCTGCTCTCGACGGAAGAGCTGAACACTGGCCCCATTGGCCACTTTGAAGGGTCTAAATCCTCTTCAATACGTCCAGCCAGCAGCATCTGGAATTGATCAGGATAGTGACGCAGGAGAAATTTTGCGTCACGTCGTATCCGTTCGGGCAGCGATGGGTCCCGAGAAAGCTCAAGGAGAAACTCCCCCGTTTGGATGACTGCTCGGGTGCGTTCATTTGGCATGGACATGTCGATACCCTCAGCGTTGTCGCACCAGTGGTTGGGTGCTAATGCCCAGTACACTCCCCAGCTTAGCTCAAAGCCCCCTTCAACACCTGGCACAAGAAAGCTCTCAAAAGCTGGGAACCAGGTCTCCCGTGGAGAAGTAACCACGCCAGATCCCTCCGGGACAAAAGCAGGCCCTGACGTGCTTTGCTGCCCCGCTTAACGCCTGCCTGATCAGGCAGCGGAGACCTCCAGGCCCGCTGCTCCAGTTGATTAGTTTCAAGAGCGCTCAAGAACCGAACTTAGGATTTGACCTTGCGTTTTACATATGGATATCCGTATATTCGGTTATCCATATTTATAGGCCTGATCTCATGCTCTCACCGCCTGAGTTGTTCAAGAATCTCTCGGACGAAACCCGTGTTCGGGCAACGCTGTTGATCGCTCAACACGGCGAGCTGTGCGTGTGCGAGCTGATGCACGCGCTCGACGACAGCCAACCGAAGATCAGCCGCCACCTGGCACAGCTTCGCAGTAGCGGGTTGCTTCTGGACCGACGCCAAGGGCAGTGGGTGTATTACCGGCTCAACCCAGCACTGCCGGCCTGGGTTCACGAGGTGCTGAACATCACCGGGACCGCCAACGCCGAATGGTTAAGCGGTGACAGTAGCCGCCTTCAAAGCATGAGTGGTCGGCCTGCCCGCGCCACTACCTGCTGCTGACCCTTTCAGGGCTGCTTTCCATGCTGCTCGCTGCCGCGATTTTTGTTTTTACCCTGGTACTGGTCATCTGGCAGCCCAAAGGGCTGGGCGTGGGCTGGAGCGCGTCTATCGGCGCTGTGCTTGCGTTGGCCGCCGGCGCTGTGACGCTTCAGGACATTCCGGTGGTCTGGAGCATTGTTTGGAATGCAACGGCCACGTTCATTGCGGTCATTATCATCAGCCTGCTGCTTGATGAGGCCGGGTTCTTTGAATGGGCTGCTCTTCACGTCGCACGCTGGGCCAACGGTAGTGGGTATCGTCTGTTCTGCTTCTACGTCTTGCTGGGGGCTGCGGTATCCGCCCTGTTCGCCAATGACGGTGCTGCACTGATATTGACGCCTATCGTGATGTCGATGCTGCTCGCGCTACGTTTCTCTCCAGCGGCAACCCTTGCATTCGTGATGGCCGCCGGATTTATCGCAGACACCGCAAGTCTCCCATTGGTGGTTTCCAACCTGGTGAACATCGTGTCCGCCGATTACTTCGGATTGGGTTTCGCCGAGTATGCCTCGGTCATGGTGCCAGTCAGCCTGGCCAGCGTTGCCGCAACCCTCTTGGTCCTGTTCCTGTACTTTCGCCGGGACGTGCCGAAGCACTACGCCATAGAGGCACTTCAAGAGCCGAAAGCCGTTATTCGTGATCGAGCCACGTTCGTGGTCGGGTGGTGGACACTGCTGGCTCTGCTGATCGGCCTGTTCGCTCTGGAGCCACTTGGCATTCCGGTCAGTGCGGTAGCAGCACTTTGCGCCGCTGCGCTATTCGCAGTCGCCGCTCGCGGTCACCGGATCTCAACTCGGCGGGTACTCAGCGAGGCACCATGGCAGGTGGTGATCTTTTCCCTAGGCATGTATCTCGTGGTCTACGGACTCAAGAATGCCGGCCTGACGAACTACCTGACCCAGGCACTCGACCATCTGGCCGGCCATGGTCTATGGAGTGCTGCCATAGGCACCGGCTTGCTGTCGGCCCTGCTGTCGTCGGTGATGAACAACATGCCCAGCGTGTTGATCGGAGCGCTGTCGATCCAAGCCAGTGCCGCCGACGGCCTGATCCGCGAAGCCATGATCTACGCCAACATCATTGGCTGTGACCTTGGCCCCAAAATCACGCCAATCGGAAGTCTTGCCACCTTGCTTTGGCTGCACGTTCTCGAACGTAAAGGGATGCGCATCACCTGGGGCTACTACTTCAAGGTAGGCATCCTGCTCACCCTTCCGGTTCTGCTGATCACCCTCTCGGCCCTGGCATTGCGCCTGAGCCTCTGACGACCGCACTCAAGCGGCAGGAGCAATCCATGAGAGTTCTATTCATGTGCACGGCCAACAGTTGCCGCAGCATCCTCTCAGAGGCCATGTTCAACCATTTGGCACCCGAGGGCTTTGAGGCCGTCAGTGCCGGAAGTTTCCCAAAGGGGCAGGTACTGCCCCGCAGCCTCACCACCCTGGAACAAACCGGCATCTCCATTGAAGGTCTAAGCAGTAAAGGCAATGACGCGTTTGCGGATAACCCGCCGGACATCGTTGTCACCGTTTGCGACAAGGCTGCCGGCGAAGCATGCCCGGTCTATTTCGGCCCGGCCCTCAAATCCCACTGGGGGCTTGAAGACCCTTCTGACGTCGCAGGAGACGAGGCACAGGTGAACGCGGCTTTCGTGGCCACCCTGGCTCGCATCGAGTCGCGCTGCAAAGCCTTCCTCAGTCTTCCATTCGAAACGCTCACCCGTGACGAGCTCAAGCAAGAGTTGGATCGGATCGGCCATCTTTAACCCGGAGCCCCCATGTCAGATCAACTGCCCAACCTGGATCTGTCCCTGCTCGATGGCCACCTTGGCAAGTCTGAATCGAGCACACATAAACCACGCATCCTGTTGCTGTACGGATCGACGCGAGAACGGTCCTTCAGCCGTCTGCTGGTGGAAGAGGCCGCGAAGCTTCTGGAGCATTTAGGCGCCGAAACCCGCATCTTCAACCCTTCAGGCCCGCCCCTGCCAGACGACGCCCCGGTTGAACACCCAAAGGTCCAGGAACTGCGCGACCTAGTGACCTGGTCAGAAGGCCAAGTGTGGTGTTCTCCAGAAAGACACGGTGCAATATCGGCAGTGTTCAAGGCGCAGATCGACTGGATTCTCTTGGCCTTGGGCGCTATCCGGCCTTCGCAAGGAAAAACCCTAGCCGTTATGCAGGTCTGCGGCGGCTCCCAGTCGTTCAACGTGGTCAACCAGCTGCGAGTGCTTGGCCGCTGGATGCGCATGTTCACGATTCCAAACCAGTCTTCGGTCCCAAAGGCCTACATGGAGTTTGACGATGCAGGCAGGATGAAACCTTCTGCCTACTACGACCGCGTGGTCGATGTCATGGAAGAGCTGATGCGCTTCACACTCCTGCTCAGGGGCCATCCCGAACTGGTAGATCGGTATTCCGAGCGTAAGGAAGCCGTCGAGGCGCTGGCCAAACGCACCAACCTCAGCTCCATCTGATCAATACCGGAGGGCCGGATGTCCAACACCATCACCATACGTGTCGCTGAGCCCGCCGACGCTGAGGTTGTCCAGGCGATCTACGCACCCGTTGTAACGGGAATGAGCAGTCGACCTCCCCATCAGAACCCATCAGGTTTTCAGACTTGGGGACAGTCGTAGGGTGACTGTCTCGCCGGCCAGCAATCGCGTTTGGATCGGCAGAGCCTGTCTAATCGTGAAAGGAGACTCTCTGCCCAATGGCTATAACCAGCGTCCGGGCATAACCCTGTTGCTGGCCGATGAAGATCCTCTGGTGGTGGAGATTGATGGCTTGGGAGTCGTGCAGACCGATGGGATGCTATTGGCACCGCAGATCAAACGAAGATTTACGCTCCCCCAACGATCCAGTAGACCCATGGTACGCACAGCTTTGGGCCCCTTGTTGTGGGGCAAAGGCAGTGCCCGATGACCGCCTCGGCAAAGCAGTAGCAAAAGATAAGTAAACATAGCGTTTTTTGCTATCTTTTAAACAAAGTGCCATCACATGCCTGTCAACGCCAAGCCCACGCCTTTGTACCGCCAATAGCGGCTTGGCCGCTTACATTACGCTTAGGTTGAGCGGTCGGCCTATGCTCATCAGAGGATCGAACGTCTGAAAGAGCGCCTGCCTTATCAGCAAGCAGCTCTATTAGGGGGGAAGGCTTAAAAAGAAGCTCGCGGCCTGGCTTGTTCTCGTGCCTGAATCTGAGAAGTGAGGGTTGCCTGGACTTGGCATAGAGTTGGGCTTTCTCATTGTCACGATCAGCAACGGTCACGACCAAAGCATAGGGTTCTTGGTCCAGCACGTCCGGATGATTCCAGTCGCGGCCCTGCCGAATCACCACCACGAACCATTTCTCGGTTGGCTTGCGTTGCTTGAACGTCCACCTCGACGACTGAACTGTACCTCGGCCTCTCAACTGAGCAGTGATCTCACGATTCGTTTCTGCATCGTCTTTGCGGACTTTGGTCTCGTCTTGCAGGTCCTTATTGAAAAACGCCTGTACCTCATCCAGAGATTTTCCTTTAACCAGACGATAAATGATCTGCGTTGCCACGTAATCCAGGCGCGTTGTTCTAACCGTAGGTGAGTACGCCAAGGTGACCGTCAACTCGCGTAAGCCTCTGGCTGTGCGAAGGTAGGTCGCTGGCAGCGGTTGCGTGTCATGATGTCGTTGGCGGCCCAGGTCCGCTGAACGCTGGCCGGAGAAATACCCACGACCAGTGCCATACTTCGGCAGCTCCAGCGCGGTTGCCCATACTCACCGGCTGGAGTACTTAGGTGCCACTGAAACGAGCGGGCGGGCAAGAAGCCTAGCCATACCGCCCTCTCCCAGTAGGCTCACGTATCACGGTAGCCAGTGCAAGCCCTGTGAGATATCGTATCGCCACCACAAAAGGCGGCCATGCGGTATTGCATGTGATGGGCTGCAAAAAACTAAATTACAAGGACGTGATATGGCTCAAGTACCTATTGAGTACCGTGGCAGAGAGCAAGCGTACGTTAAACACACCATTCTGAAGACCTACCTTCAAAGACTCTTCATGATAATTGGCCGCAATGAGAAAGTGATCAATTATGTAGACTGTTTTGCAGGTCCATGGTCGGAAGAGTCCGATGACCTGCGAGATACCTCCATCGGTATTTCCATGGGTCTTATGAAGGACTGCGCAAAATCGCTTGAAATCCAACACGGTGCAAAAGTAAAGTTTCGCGCCCTCTACATCGAAAAGAACAATACTGCTTACGCAAAGCTTCAGAATTTTCTTAGCGAAAATTCGGATGGTATTGTCGAAGCGAAAAGTTTACACGGTGATTACACCACCATGATTGGTGAAATTGCACTATGGGCCTCAACGGGGTTTACGTTCTTTTTCATCGATCCAAAGGGTTGGCTGAAGGTAATCAATGCACCCGTACTCGCACCGCTCTTGAAACTCAATCGCGCAGAATTTCTAATAAATTTCATGTATGACTTCGTCAACAGAGCTATGTCGATGAAAGCTCAACAGGAAAATATCGAGGCGTTGCTTGGCAAGCAGCTCACTTTTTCCGGAAAAGAGACAGCATTTGAACGACAACAGCTCATTATCGACCAGTACCGCGAGGTCATTGCATCGCTCTTCAAAGGGAGGACTGCTTACGTTACGGTCCAACGGCCTGGCCATGATAGAGTTTTATATTTCTTAATTTATCTCACGCGACATATCAAGGGGATAATTGTTTTTAAAGAGGCTGCTGAGCGCATGGATATGATCCAGCGCGTAAGCCAGTTCGAAATACGCTTAAGACAACAGGAGATGAAAAGACTACCGATTGATGACCTCTTTGCATCCTCGGAGGACCAGACGGAAATGGTGAATGCTGAAGACAATCGGTTATTGGCAAAAAACTACATTTTAAGCCGCCTCACTACATCACCTTTGTTGATTGACAATGACTGCTGGGCTAACTTCCTAATGGAGACTGAGCTTTATCCAACAGATTTACAACTTGCTTTTAAAGAGCTGGCTAGTGAAGGTATGATTTCAAACATAGACAAAGATATCCGCTTACGCAGGAAAAATCCGGTAAAACCTGACTGGGCAAGGAAAAGCGAGCGCTGGATTCTTTGCTCACCGGATGCCCGACTGAATAATTAAAACTAGGTTCATACCATCCGTCCACAAACAGTGATCAAACCACAAGAACACCTATATCAAACTAGGCATTTATAATGACTATGTTATACTCCTCAGTGAGCAGGGCCACGAACAGAAGTGACAGATTTTATATCGAGGTCATAACAGTCGCGCCCGAGTTGATATAACTATCGTGCACGACAGGAGCTAAACTGCAATGAGTAGTCAGACAAGTATAGAATGGACTGAAATGACTTGGAATCCTATAGTTGGGTGCACCAAGGTCTCGCCAGGCTGTAAACATTGCTATGCTGAAAATATGGCACACCGTTTACAAGCGATGGGAACTCCAGGCTACGAAAACGGTTTTAAGTTAAGCCTGCGGCCTGAGAAATTACGCGAGCCTCTCCAGCGTAAAAAACCCACTATTTATTTCGTCAACTCTATGTCTGACCTTTTCCACGAAAAAGTTCCAGACCTCTATATCGACAAGGTCTTCGACGTTATTCGAGAAGCTAATCAACACACATTCCAGATCTTGACCAAGCGAGCGGAGAGACTTGCAGAATATTTCAGCAAGCGTACGCCACCACCTAACGCATGGCTGGGTGTTTCCGTGGAAGATAAGCTTTATGGCGTTCCTCGCATTGATTGCCTGCGCAGGGTCAATTCAACGATCCGGTTTCTATCCGCAGAGCCGCTTCTAGAAGACCTAGGCGACATCGACCTCACAGACATCCACTGGGTTATCGTGGGAGGAGAGTCAGGCGCGAAAGCTCGCCCTATGCAGCAAGAATGGGTCGATAATATTCACCGCCAATGCGACTCCTATGGATCGGCATTCTTCTTCAAACAATGGGGGGGCTGGGGGGCTGATGGTGTCAAGCGCTCAAAGAAAGCAAATGGGCGGCTGTTAAATGGCCAGACCTGGGATGAAATACCGTTGCTGAATCTAGCTTGAGTTAAGGATTTTTGGGATGGCCAAGGATGAAAAATATAAGTGGAATGTTGAGACCGGGACATATCCACAAATCGATCCACACAGCAAAATCAAGCACAAGATTATTGAGGATTACATTCGAAACTACATCACAGTGGTGATGAGCAACGAGCGAATCCCTAGAATAGGCATTAACATTATCGATGGATTTTGTGGTGGTGGGATTTATACCGAAGAGGATAAATTAGGCACCCATTACGGATCGCCGATCATTGCCCTAGATACCATTCAGCAAACAGTGGCAGAGATAAACACCTCAAGAAAAATCCCTCGCGAGGTGCTTGCAAAATATTATTTCATCGACATCAAAAAGGCCAACATTGAACACTTGAAATTTATCTTGAGCCAAAAAGGCTATTCTCACCTTATTGGAAAAGATATTTCCCTCATTAGGTCTCGCTTCACAAATGCTTTGCCAAACATAATAACTCAAATAAAAAACAGTAAACTTTCTGAAAGGGCACTGTTTTTACTAGACCAGTACGCATACAAGGATGTGCCCTTTTCCAGTATAAGGTTAATTTTTGATGAAGTAAAAAATGCAGAGGTTTTGCTTACGTTCAACGTAGACAGTTTGATTGATTATATCTCTGACCGAGATGAAAATCGTAAAGCCTTACAAAATATAAACCTTGAAAAATACATACCGTGGGACATGATCTCATACTACAAAGCGACAAAGCCTTACGAGTGGCAGCACCTCATTCAACGTTTCCTTGCGAAGGGTATCTTGAAGGAGAGCGGTGCAGAGTTCATGACCGTGTTTTTCATCACGCCATTTGGGTCTAATCCACGGACTTACTGGTTCATTCATTTGGCCAAGAACTATCGAGCCACCGCCGTCATGAAGGAAATTCACTGGAAATACGGCAACCACTTTTCACACTTCATGACGCCCTCCCTATTCGTTGGGTATGACACAAAGCGAGATATTGAGGTGACGGATCAACATAGCCTCGGCTTTGGCGAGCAGCATTTTTTTAATGACGTCACAGGCAAGCGTATAGTTTCGGAGCTCTCGGAGCTGCTCCCGAAGAAGATCTACGAAGGTCAAAATCAGACATTCGGAGCAATGATGCGCAGTATGGCAAACGCCACCATGGCAAATGAGAGCATTGTCCGGGATGCACTGCATATGCCACTCATATGCAAGGACATAGAGATTTTCGATAAAGACAATCGCACCAAACGACGTAAAGGCAGCAGTATCAAGGATAGCGACATTGTCGTGCCTGCGGCGCAGCGCTCACTCTTTTTTATTCCGCCAGTATCCATGGTACGAAACACTGAAGCCGAAGATTAAAGCTTTGCACATACAGATAAATCCTCTGTCCCGGACTGGGACAGAGTGGATGCCTGTAGCCTACTCTACACACTGAAGCCTCAATCATTCGTCACGAACTCATCAGAGAACAGTGAAAGCTAACCAAAACTATCGTTTTTCGCTAGATTTTTGGGATGCCCATACAGTGTTATGACCAGCGCAGAATTGACCTAGTTGACGGAGTTTCACTGATCCAGACTTCTACCTTGGGCTTGTGATTACTAGCAAAGGCATTTACTGACCGATCTTGGGTCAGCGTTGCATCAGCCACTGAGTCAACTCTGCGCCAGCCACAACAGATTGCTACCTCTTACTTACAGACTCATTACTCCACATTAGAAGGCGGCTTTTGAAACCGTGGCTTGCTGCCTGGTAATACGTAATCGTGCGGGCGACCAGCGGATCTGTGCTCTGCGAAGCTTTTTCAATACTTGCGCCTAACGCATCGTCGTGACGTCGTAGCCCATTACGCGGGCTGAGGATAGCGAGGTTCTGCCCATCAAAGAGCCCCAAATGCTGGTAGTTACCCAGCACCACACGGGGTGGCAATGTGGGAGCAAGTTGCAGATCCCTTCCGAAAAACGTGGATTCGTAGCTCATATTGAGCAGTCCCAGCAGGGTCGGCGCCAAATCAATTTGACTCGCCAACTGCCCATCATCTCTGGGCTTCACGATTTTTGGGGCATAGATGAAAAGTGGTATCTGATAATTCACCACAGGCAGGTCTTCTTTACCCGCACTGCCGGCGGTGTGATCCGCGACGAAGATGAAGATCGTGTTATCGAACCAAGGTTTCTGTCTCGCGGCCTGCAAGAACTGCCCGATGGCATAGTCCGTATACTTCACGGCTCCGTCACGGCCCTTACCTGACTTGATGTCGATTCTGTTGTCAGGATAGGTGTATGGGCGGTGATTTGACGTGGTCATCAACTGAAGAAGAAAGGGCTTGCCTGCTGCGAAGTTTGCGTCTGCCAGCTTGAGCGTTTGCTTGTAGAGGTCTTCATCAGCCATGCCCCATGCATTTTTGAAATGGATCTCCGATTCGGCAACGCTGCTCTGGTCCACCACTCGATAGCCATTTCCACTAAAAAACGCATTCATATTGTCGAAGTAGCCACGGCCGCCATAGACAAACACGCTGTCATAGCCCACCGCAGAGAGCTGCTGTCCAAGGCTCGCAAACCCGGCTTCGCGGCCGATGCGTTTTACGATCGAACGGCCGGGGGTCGGTGGTATGGAAAGGGTGATGGCTTCCAGGCCCCGATCTGTCCGGGTGCCAGTCGCGTAGAAATTACTGAAGTACAGACTGTGTTTACGCAGTTCATCAAGGTTGGGCGTCAGATTACGAGTATCTCCATTACTCCCCATGTATTTGGCGCTGAAACTCTCAATCGTAACCAGCACGACATTCAGCTTTTTTACCGGCCCTTGGCGCGTGATTTTACGACGGATATCCATAGGGTCGGTGCCGGTGAACACGACGTTTGGCTCACGTAACTCGTCGCGAATACGGGGGCCAACCTGATCAGCCGGCAGGCTCGCGAAAAACTGCTCGTAATCCAGCTCATTGTTGCGAAAGGCTGCAAAAAATTGGTAAGGCCCGTTACTTGCCAGTTCGTTGTTATAGGTGTTACCACCTCGGCCACGTGGCGTGTCCTGATCGACCAGCATCAGGCTTGCCCCCATCAGCAGACACAGCGAAGCCACTGCAACAACGCGAGTACGCCAGCCAGGCAAGGGCGCATCGAGAATCTTCCATAGCGTTTTGCGTAACGCCCAACTGAGCGCCATTGCAGAAGCACCTAGTGCTGTCAGCAAGGTGCCCATGGGGTAGGACTCCAACAGGTTGTTCAATACCTCGTCCGAATACACAAGGTAATCCACCGCGATGAAGTTGAAGCGCACTCCAAACTCATCCCAGAATAGCCACTCCGCCACAGCCGTGAACAACATGACGAAAAAGATGATGAATACCAGTCCTTGCAGACAGCGCTTGTGCCACTTTGAGCGCCATAAAATGGGGGGGCACAACAGGACGTACATCCCTAACGGCAGCATGGCATAGGTGAGGAAGCTCAGGTCGTACAGCAGGCCTTTGGCGAAGACCGAAGCATAGCCACCAACGGGCTCATCGAGATGGCCAATTATCAATGCCAGCCGGGTAATCAGGAAAATGACCAGCCAAATGCCGCTGATCAGCGCTAACAGGCGCAGAGGGGAATGACGCATTTTAAACATTGGCGAATCCTTTCTATATTTTCTTCCTGCCCGTAGGGAGCAGGTTTTTTAAGACTGCGGATTGAAGGAGGCTGCTGGCGTAGATGTTGAAGCTGCGATTGCCAAAATTTCGTCAACGTTTTGTTTAAAAACTTGCGCGGGTCGAACGATAGTTTGGCTACACACTCTCTCTTGGCCGGACAGCGTTGCGATGCAACAACGTGAGTATAGGAAAATCTGAGGATATGCTCGGATGTGTTCGACTTAGTCAACGCGCTGACAGTCTGATCACACTGAACGCCGGTCCTCAGCAAAAGCCCGAACTTGGTATCCGAACCTCTGAGTCGCTGTCTTCGTCAAAGACCAAGGACAAGTACGGAGTAGTCAAACCATCTCGGAATGACAAGACCAAAATCTGACGGTTTTCAGATGCGGCTCATTTCGCCCCGAGGGCTCTGAAGCCAACGGCGCAACTGATAACGCGCCTGCAAGGCAATAGGTGCTTTGCTAATCGCCCTTATGTGACAAACGCAGTCATCGTTCCTTAACAATTTCATGACATTTTTCTTGCGCTATGTGTCCAGCACCCCGTCGGGCACCTGAAAACAAACTAGGCTCATCGATTCGTGGTGCAAAGGGAGTAGCGCATGAAAGTGACAGTGTTCGGAACGGGTTATGTCGGACTGACACAAGCCGCCTGCCTCGCGAAAGTGGGCCATACCGTTTGCTGCGTGGATGTGGACGAAATACGCATCGAAGCGCTACGTAAAAGCATCTGCCCGATCTTTGAGCCTGGTCTTGAAGACCTTTTGCGCAGTGGGTTGGATTGCCAGCGACTGCATTTCACCACCGATGCCGCTGAAGCCAGCCGCTTTGCCGAGGTGGTTTTCATTGCTGTTGGTACACCGCCGCAAGCAGACGGCAAGGCGGACCTGAGCCAGGTGTTTGCTGTTCTGCACTCTGTGCTAAAGCACGCCAACGGTGCTCGGATCATTATCAACAAATCTACTTCGCCGGTCGGGACTGTAGATCGCTTGCTCGCGGAAATCGCTGCCAGTCCGCGACGCGGTCATGGTTTCGAAGTAATCAGTAACCCGGAGTTTTTCAAGGAAGGCTCCGCTGTCAGTGATTGCCTGCGTCCGGATCGGATTATCGTCGGTGGTGCCAGTCAGTCTGCGCTGGAACTCATGCGTGAGCTGTATCAACCGTTCAGCCGTAACCGCGAGAAATTTGTGGTCATGGATGCACGCAGTGCAGAGTTGACCAAGTACGCGGCCAACTGCTTGCTCGCGACCAAGATCTCTTTCATCAATGAAATGGCCAATCTGGCTGAGCAGGTTGATGCTGATATTGAACAGGTTCGGCTGGGCATAGGGTCTGATCCGCGCATTGGCTATGACTTCATCTACCCTGGCTGCGGTTTTGGCGGTTCGTGCTTCCCCAAGGATCTCCAGGCTTTGATCGGTACAGCCGAGGAACATGGTGTCGAGACGTCCTTGCTCAAGGCCGTGGAACAGGTCAACCGCCGTCAAAAGCACCGCCTGTTTGAGAAAGTATTTACTCATTACCACGGTGCACTCACGGGTAAGGTTTTTGCTGTCTGGGGACTGTCTTTTAAACCCGAAACCGACGATATCCGCGAAGCCTCCAGCCACGTCTTGCTTGAAGCACTATGGGCAGCGGGCGCCCAGGTACAGGCTCATGACCCGCAGGCGATGCAAGCCATAAAGCACCATTATGGCGAGCGTGATGATATGAAGCTGGTTCACTGTAAGGAACAGGCGCTTGAGGGTGCAGATGCGTTGGTGGTGGTCACGGAGTGGCAGGACTACCGCGTTCTGAATCTGGATCAACTCGGCAAAGCACTGCGTGATCGGGTGGTTTTCGATGGCCGAAACCTGTTTGATCCTACGCAATTGCGTGAAGCGGGGTTTGAGTACTACGGTATTGGGCGTGGCCAGAGGATCCAGCCATGACGGTGCTCGTGACCGGCGCAGCCGGATTCATTGGTTTTCACGTGGCCAAGCGCCTGTGTGAACTCGGGGTTGAAGTCGTCGGCATCGATAACCTCAACGATTACTACAGCGTCGAGCTGAAACAGTCACGGCTGGCCCTGCTTCAGGGCATGCCTGGTTTCAACTTCAACAGGTTAGACATTACCAACGCAGAGGGGCTGTCCGCGTTGTTCGAGCGACATGGCTTCGAACAAGTCATTCACCTCGCGGCCCAGGCCGGTGTGCGCTATTCCCTGGAGCAACCCAATGCCTATGTCCAATCCAATCTGGTCGGTTTTACCAATGTGCTTGAGGCCTGCCGTCATCACCGCCCAGCACACCTGATTTACGCATCCAGCAGTTCGGTCTACGGGGCCAGTACGCAGATGCCGTTCCGGATAGAAGATGCCGCTGACAGGCCGCTCTCTTTGTATGCCGCTACAAAACGAGCGAATGAACTAACCGCTTACAGCTACTCGCACTTGTACGGATTGCGAGCTACCGGCCTGCGTTTTTTCACGGTTTACGGGCCTTGGGGGCGGCCAGACATGGCGCTGTTCAAGTTTACCCAGGCCATGCTTTGCGAAGAGCCTGTGGATATCTACAACCACGGCGAAATGGCGCGAGACTTCACTTACATCGACGACATTGTAGAAAGCATTTTACGTCTGCGTTTGCGCCCGCCTGAATCACTGGGGGGCGAACCGCCCCACCAACTCTTCAATATCGGTCGCGGTCAGCCCGTCAAACTGCTGGAGTTTGTCGATTGCCTGGAGAAAGCGCTGGGCATATGCGCCAAGCGTCGCTATCTCCCGCTGCAAGCCGGGGATGTGCTGCAAACCTGGGCTGACGTTACTGCGTTGAACCAATGGATCGATTTTCAGCCGCAGGTATCCGTCGACACCGGCGTCAGCGCATTCGTTGCCTGGTATCGGGACCATTATCAATCCGGGCTCCGTCTGCCTTCTCTTTAACAAGGACATCCATGACCACGCCCATTTTTCTTTCCGTTGTGATTCCGGCCAAGAACGAGGCTGAGAACCTCCCCACTCTTCTAAAAGAAGTCAGTGCAGCGCTTGTTGGAGAGCACTACGAGATCCTGGTTGTTGACGACGGCAGCACCGATAACACCTTGCAAGTGCTGAAGGCTCTCAAGGAAAGCGGCCTCAATGAGTTGCGCATCCTGCGTCATGAGCAGTCTCTCGGTCAGAGCACATCGATTTATCACGCAGCTTTGGCGGCTGAGGGTAACTGGCTGGCAACGCTGGACGGTGACGGCCAAAACGATCCTGCCGACATTCCGGGGATGCTGTCACTGGTGCGTGCTCATCAAGGGCGCTCGGATTCTATCCATCTAGTAGCGGGACATCGGGTGAATCGTCGTGACACGGCCAGCAAACGTTGGGCCTCGCGATTCGCGAACGGCCTGCGCAGCCGGCTGCTCAAAGACGCCACACCGGACACCGGCTGCGGCTTAAAGCTGATCGAACGAGCCGCTTTTTTGCGCCTGCCTTACTTCGACCATATGCACCGCTTCATCCCTGCACTGATTCAACGACACAACGGCCGGATGGTCGTCCACCCCGTCAATCACCGTTACCGTCAGGCGGGTGTCTCCAAGTACGGTAATCTGGACCGTGCGCTGGTCGGTGTTCTTGATCTGCTCGGTGTCTGGTGGCTGATCCGCCGAACCCGCCTGAATGTTTCGGCACAGGAGCAGCATCCATGAAACCAGATAACGAAACCCTGTGGCTGATCCTCGGCTTTGTCGGGCAGGCCGTCTTTACCGGCCGTTTCGTCCTGCAATGGCTGTACAGCGAATTCAAGAAGCGCAGCGTCATTCCGGTGGGTTTCTGGTACCTGAGCATGCTTGGCAGCTCAATCTTGTTGGTCTATGCCATTTACCGAGAGGACCCGGTGTTCATAGCAGGTCAAGCCTTTGGTCTGGTTGTGTACATGCGCAACCTTCAGTTGATCAGCCAGCAGGCCAAGACACCTAAGGAGTAATGACGTTGCGAACTCCCTTTTCGCCTCGCCTCGAAGGATGGTTGCTGGTCGCACTGGCAGTCTTGCTGGTCGGAGCCGGTCTAGGCTTACGCCAACCGCAGAATGTGGACGAAGAACGCTTTCTGGGCGTTGCTCTGGAAATGCTACAGAACGGGTCTTGGTTTGTCCCTCACAGGGCAGCCGAGATCTATGCCGATAAACCGCCATTGTTCATGTGGGCAGTCGCATTCTTTATCTGGCTGACCGGTAGCCCGAACACAGCGCTCTACCTGCCAGCCCTGTTCTCGGCAGGCGTAACCACCGCAGTTCTCTACGACCTGGGGAGTCGTCTCTGGAACCGACGTATCGGTCGATACGCCACCTTGCTGTTCCTGGCCACCTATCAAACCTACAGCATCCTGCGGACCGGTCAGATCGACAGTTTCCTTTGCTTATGGATCGCGCTGGGCTTCTACGGACTGACTCGCCATCTGTTGCTTGGACCAGCCTGGGGCTGGTTCTATTTCAGTTGCGCAGCGATGGGCCTTGGGATCATCAGCAAAGGCGTGGGTTTTGTACCGGCATTAATGCTGATCCCCTATGCCTACGCCGTTCGTAAAGGCTGGCACGGTGTGGTGAAAATGCCTGGTCAGGCCGCACGCTGGACACTTGGTCTACTGGTCGTATTACTTGCGTGCTGTACCTGGCTGGTGCCGATGGTGATTTCGGTCGTGCGTGACGGTGGGCCGGAAGGCTTTGCTTATATTCACGAAATACTTCTGCACCAGACGGCCAATCGCTACGCCAACGCCTGGCACCACCGTGAGCCTATCTGGTATTTCTTTGTCAACGTCATCCCTCAGTACTGGCTTCCGCTGGTATTCGCACTGCCTTGGCTGATCCCGGCCTGGCGAAGGCAATTGAGCAAGCAGGACGGTCGAGTACTGGTACTGCTCGGCTGGGTCTTGCTGGTCCTGCTGTTTTTCAGCCTTTCCAGTGGCAAGCGTAAGCTCTATATCTTCCCGGCCCTGCCTGGCCTGGTTCTGGTGGCTGCCCCACTGGTGCCATGGCTTGTGCGACGCTGGTTTCAAAAGCGCGCGCGGGCTGCGCGATTCTTACCGATAGTGGTTGTTGTATGGCTGGGTCTGTGGTTTGCAAGAGGTTTCATCGAGCCTGTCATTGAAGGTGATAACCCCCACAAAGACCTGATGCAACAGGCCGCTAAAGTCACCCAAGGAGCCGATCTGGTATTGGTCAATTGGCGTGAGGGCCACTGGCTCTATGCCCGTCAACCCATTGTGCACTTTGGCTTCGCCCGCGAATTGGCGGTCGAGCAGGCTGCCAGCTGGCTACGAGAGCACCCTGGCACCTTTGCGCTGGTTCCTGACGGACTGTTGGCAAACTGTTTCCTGCCTGAAAAAGCCCATGCCTTGGGGCAGACGTCCAGAGCGGACTGGTTCGTGGTCGATGCCCAAGCTGACAACGGCTTATGCCGGTCTGAACACCCTCTGGAAGTTTATCGTTTCGCCTGGAAACAAAATGTTCAATGACACACAGCCCAGTCGGAAACCAAGCAGGGAGTGCCTGAAGCCATGCTTCTGGAGAAGATGAAAACAACGCGGCTGGTTTGGTCGGGCCTCCATCGGCGACGAGTATCATTCGCGCAGATTCTGTTCGTCATAAGTGCTATGGGCGTATTGATGATGGCATCCGCTGTGTCGACGCACTTTCAGCTTCATCAGCAGATCTATCAGTACGGACGCATCTGGCTCAAAGGCAACGAGGCACCTGGGAAAAACATCTGGTTGCCGGACTTTCATGTCGTTGTCGACGCCAAGCCAATCGGCCCGGATGTGTCCAATATCTCCGGGATAGCTTACGACTACGATCACCATCGCCTGCTAGCCGTGACCAATAAGGGGCCTATGCAGCTGCTGGCGTTAGATATGAACGGAGATATTCTGGAGCGCTATCCACTGATCGGTTTTGATGACACCGAAGGGTTGGCTTACCTGGGTAATGGCCGTGTGGCGCTTTGCGACGAACAGCTCCAGCAGCTCGACATCATCACGTTGCCTGCGCAAGCTCGCCCCATTCAGGTCGAGGAGGCTCAGTACATCGCGTTAGTGATCAATCCCAGTAGTCATAACAAGGGCTTTGAAGGCGTGACCTATGACCCTGATAACGACCGTCTGTTTGCGATCAAGGAGCGTGATCCGCGCCAGCTATTCGAAGTATCTGGCGTCTTGCGGTCAATTGATCAGGGTCGATTGCAGATAAAAGTCATCGACCGACTGGAGTGGGTGACTGAGAGTGTTGCTTCACGTGATCTTTCGGACGGTTACTACGATCCGCTTACCGGACACCTGCTGCTACTCAGCGATCAATCTCGCTCAATCACGGAGCTGGACGGTAACGGAAGGTTTGTCAGCGTTAAATCGTTAGCAGCGGGGTTTTCTGGCCTGAAAGACAGCGCTCCACAGCCGGAAGGACTGACCATGGACCGAGATGGCAACCTGTACGTGGTCAGCGAGCCGAATCTGTTCTACAAGTTTTCGAGCGTATCTAAACACCCGGTAGAATGAGTCAGCCCCTGATTACATTGAGTTGTACGGGCGTCGCATAAGCGGGGGGATCTGGCTCCTCCCCCTAGACCGTGCGATATCATCACGTCTTCAACGGTCTGTTATCTGATTATAAGCAAGTGATTTTCTCTGGTTATAAACCGTCGCAGCGACAACCATAGCGAGGAGGATACCCAGCAGTACCGCTGAAGAACCAACAGTGCCGAAGTCTAGACCACCTTTTGAGTATGGCTTGGTCAGCACATCTCCCAGCGTCGCACCAAAGGGGCGAGTGAGTACAAAAGCGATCCAGAATAAAGCGACAGAGGATATTCGCGTTCTGTAGTGCAGGACTGCCACGATGGCGATAGCGCTGCCCACGAGCACTGCACCGCCCATGAAGCCTAGCCCTGAATCATCAGCGAGGAAATCGCCCAAGGCCGTGCCGAGCGTGTTGGAAAACAGAATTGCAAACCAGTAAAAACACTCTGCTTTCAATGAGGCAATACGATCAACCGATAATGATTTCTCGCTCCAGTACCAGACTGAGAAAATTGCCAACAACACCGCGATCAAAATAGCCGAACCCGTCGCGTACCCAAGGCCTAGCGTACGATCCATGAAGTCGGACATTGTGGTACCAGCAGTACTGGTAGATAAAATGACGGTCCAATAAAGTGCCGGGTGATGTCGCCTGCTGGCAAGCTGTGTAAACAAAGTTACCACGAACAAGCTTATGAGTATCAGTGAGCTTAAAGCATAACCAACATCCAGGGTCATTGATAACAAATCACCCGCTGTTTCACCAAGCGTAGTGGCGCAAATCTTCATAATCCAGAATGCGAGCGTGATTTGAGGTAGCTTATTCATTTCATGGCTCTTACTTATTAGTGGATGGTGCAGGCTGAAGGCAATGAGCCCTAACATGGACAATGATCACAACGATCATGTTGAATATTTGTGTGGTGATTATGAAAAAAACGTATCAGGATCCAATCAAATATCTTGCTGTGTCGACGCTGATACCATTGCTACCATTCCAGAGATAGCTTCGGGTCAACGTGCAACCTTGTTTGGTACAAGCTTAAAACTGTCGCAGACCACTCAAGAGCTGTTTCAGCAATTTGCGTTGTAGTGCAAAAATTGCCACAGCGATGTTGATGCTGTGTTCGAGCCCGCTCAGGCTCAGCTAAGTTTCGCGCTGTAGTGTCCCTCCTTGAATCCATGACAGGAACAGAGGAGGCACCGCCGATGCAAAAGCAAAGCACTGGCTGGCTCAATAAAGTCCCGGAAGTGACGCTGTCCTTCTGGATCATCAAGGTGATGTCCACCACAGTGGGAGAGACCTTCGCCGACTTTCTCGCCGTCGACATCGGCTGGGGGCTGGGTATCACAAGCGTGGTGATGGCCCTGCTGCTGACCGCAGCACTGACCTTGCAGATGCGCAAGCACAAGTGCGAACCCTGGATCTACTGGCTGTGCGTGATTCTGGTGAGCATCCTCGGCACGCAGATCACCGACATCCTCACCGATGAGCTGAACGTCAGCCTCTATACCAGCACAGCCGTCTTCTCCCTGTTGCTGGTCGCCAACTTCGCCGTCTGGTATGCGCTGGAGCGCAACCTTTCGATACGCCGGATCGTGACCGCCCGGCGCGAACTGTTCTACTGGACCACGGTGCTGTGCACCTTCGCCTTGGGCACTGCGGCAGGTGACCTGGCGACCGAAGCGCTGGGCCTTGGTTTCGGCTTGGGCACCTTGATATTCAGTGGATTGATCGCCGCTTGCTTGGTGGCCTGGCGCTACGGCGTCAATACCGTGCTGGTGTTCTGGGTCGCTTACATCCTCACGCGACCTCTCGGCGCCTCGCTGGGCGATCTGCTGACCCAGTCCAGCGATTACGGCGGCCTCGGCATGGGCGCCAGCTGGACCAGCGCGATTTTCCTCTGCGTCATCTGCATGCTGGTCGGCGTTGCTCAGTTCGGCGCCGTCCAAGCCAAACGCGTCTCTTCCTGAACCTGCTTCTTGATCACAAGGTACATACCCATGGTTATACGTCATAAACTACTCGCCACCCTGTCCATCGCTTGCCTGGCCGTCGTATTGGGCTCCACCGAAGGCTGCTCCAAGGCCGACGCTCCGGCGCCCAGCACTGCCGGGGTCCACGCGCCCAGCAAATTGGGTGATCTGAGCGTTTTCCGCAGCATTGCTGAAGATGTTACCAGCAAGGTTCAGGCCCAAGACCTGCCCGGCGCCAAGGCACGCATCAAGGATCTGGAGAAGACCTGGGACAATGCCGAGGCCGGCATCAAGCCGCGTGCTGCCGGCGACTGGCACGTGCTGGACAAGGCCATCGACCGTGCCCTCGACGCCTTGCGCGCCAGCCAGCCGCAGCAAGCGGACTGTAAAGCCGCGATGGATGACCTGCTCAAAGCCTTCGACAGCTTGCAAGGCCCGAGACAAGGCTGACCTTGGGACGCTATCGTTGCTCGACTGGTTTGTGCCTTGGAGGCCGCATGCGCATACTTTTGGTCGAAGACGACGGCATGATTGCCCACGCCATGCAGGCGGCCCTGAAGGTCGCGGGCTACGCCGTCGACTGGGTCGATGATGGCCTGACCGCCGAAGCGGCGTTGCGCACCCAGGTCTATGACCAAGTCCTGCTCGACCTCGGCCTGCCCGGCCAAGACGGCCTTCAACTGCTCGAACGCCTGCGGGCCGCCGACAACCCAGTACCGCTGCTGATCATCACTGCGCGCCCGGGGCTGGAGGACCGCCTTCGCGGGCTGGACGGCGGCGCCGACGATTTTCTGCAAAAACCCTTCGAGATGGCCGAGCTACTGGCCCGAATGCGCGCCGTGATGCGTCGAAAAGGCGGCCGGGCGGCGCCGGAGCTTGGCTACGGCAAGGTCAGCCTCGACCCTGCCCTAAAGTGCGCGCGCATTGAGGGGCAGGAGGCCGTGCAGTTGTCCGCCCGCGAATTCGCCTTGTTACAGGCTCTGCTGGTCAGGCCGGGGGCGATTCTTTCGCGCAGCGAGCTGGAAGACCGGCTGTACGGCTGGGGCAACGAAGTCGAAAGCAACGCCGTGGAATTTCTCATCCATGGGCTGCGACGCAAGCTGGGCAAGGATGTCATTCGCAATGTCAGGGGGTTGGGATGGATGGTCTCAAAGGACAACTGAGGCATTCGCTGCAACTGCGCCTGTCGGTGGCGCTTGCTGTGGCGATCCTGCTAGTGGCGACGCTGACAGGCATTTTCAGCTACGTCTCGGCCTATGACGAAGCCCTGGAGTTCCAGGACAACAGCCTGCGCCAGGTCGCCGCGCTGCATACCCGCCAAGGCCTTACGTTCCACTATTCCGCCGCAATGCCTGCCACCCCGGACGACGATGAGGAAACCCGCATCGTTATCCAGTTCCTGGCCGATGGTGCCAACGCCGTACATAACGACGACAGCCAACTGCCATTGCCCATTTCCGACTCTGTGGCCGATGGTCTGTCGACCGTGGATGTGGGCCATGAACCCTTTCGAGTCTGGGTAGGCAAGGACGCTACCGGTGCGCGTTTTGTGGTGGCTCAGGAAATCGACAGCCGCAACCGTGATGCGCGCAACAGCGCTTGGCGTGCATTGCTGCCGTTTGCCATCCTTTTTCCCATCCTATTGGTAGTGGTCGCCGACCTGATCCGCAAGCTGTTCAAGCCGGTGGCCACCTTGGCCGCCTCGCTCGACAACCGTGGAGACCAAGACTTGCGCCCTATTGATGACCAGACCCTTGCCAGCGAGATTCGCCCCTTTGTGCAAGCTATTAACCGCCTGCTCGGGCGTGTGTCGCGTACCTTGGAGGGGCAGAAGCGCTTCGTTGCCGATGCCGCCCATGAACTGCGCACGCCGTTGACGGCCTTGTCGCTTCAGGCCGAAGCCCTGGAGGCCGAGCCGCTGCCCGCAGCCACTCAGGCGCAGGTGCAGCTGTTGCGTAGTGGAATCGGGCGAAGCCGCAAACTGGTCGAGCAGATGTTGGCGCTGGCCGCTGCGCAACTGACCGAGCCCTTGCCGGGCAATGTGTCGGTGTATTCAGCTTGCCGTCGGGTGCTGGAAGACTTGATGCCGTTGGCGACGCGCAAACAACTCGACATTGGCGTCGAAGGCGAGGACGCCAGCCTGCCGATACGTGACGTCGAGTTGCGCGTGGTGATCAAGAATCTGGTCGAAAATGCCATCAACCATGCCCTGCCAGGCGGACAGGTGGATGTGCGCATTCTGAGCACCCACCAAGCGGTGGAGGTGGTGGTCAGCGACGACGGCCCCGGCATAGCGCCCGAGGAATGGGCGCGGGTATTCGACCCGTTCTATCGCGGACAGGGCCACCAGGTGCCGGGTTCGGGACTGGGGCTGTCCATCGTACAGACCCTGGTGCAGCGCTCATGCGGGCAGGTCGAGGTCGGATTCACTAATGCAGCCAGCCGCAGTGGTTGCTCGGTACGCCTGCGCTGGCCGCTATGAATATGCGCCCACGCGCTGGCGGTCTGGAGCAGGGCTGCTAGAGTCACGAGTACCTATCACGACCCGGACAAGGAACGTCTGCTCATGACTGCTCCATGCCCCTGCGCATCAAATGCTGCCGGGCCGCTTTCGGCTACCCCTCAATTTCCGCAGCATGATTTCCTGACATTTTTTCATCTTGGACACATTGAAAGGATGGCCACGCGTAACTGTGCGCAGGGTCTAGGCCATGCCTAATTCTATGTTCATCTATCGATTGCTGCCTCTCATGTTGTTCATGGCATCGCCAGTGACTTGGGTGTTCCTCTGGTTGGTAGGTTACATCCGCCACCATCAGCTGAACCGCACGCATCTCGGCAACCGAGGCTCCGTTTCGTTGACGGGAGTGCTACTGGGGAGCGGTGTTGCTCAACAAATGCCAGGCACATATAGGTCATCACAGTTTCCACCCCATAACTAGAACGTGTTTGCCAACCTGATTTTGGAGCGGTAGGTCAATGAACAAGGAAGTGGTAACTTCCCCCGCAGTGAGCGGGGAAAGGAAAGGCATCAACCCACTTGGGATCATTCTGCTGGTGGCGTTGTGGATGACCGTGGGGGTCAACGCGGCATTCTGGTCGAAGGTGTGGAGGGCCATCGATGGTTTCAACAACGGCAACCCATTGTTCCTGATCAGCCTGCCGCTGTTCGTGCTGGCCTGGCACTTCGTTATCCTCTGGGTGCTTTGCTGGGGCCGCTTGCTGCGGCCGGTACTGGCACTACTGGTGTTGATAGCCTCGGCCGCCAGCTACTTCATATCCCGTTATGGCATTGTCATCGACGCGTCGATGATGACAAATATGTTGCAAACCGACGTCGCCGAGGCCCGTGACCTGCTCAGTACTGGCATGCTGGTCTGGCTGCTGGCAACGGCAGCGCTGCCCATCGCGGTGCTTTACCGCCTGCCGTTGCATCGCCCACGCTGGCAGCGGCAGGCCTTGTGGCGCATAGGCAGCCTGACGGCGGTGCTGGTGATGGTAGGGGTCATCCTGGCGACCCAGTACCAGTCCTACGCTTCGCTGCTGCGCAATAACCGCGAAGTGCGCCTGATCCTTGTGCCGTCAAATGTGCTTGGCGCTGTGCACAGCTATGCCAAAGGCAGTCTGGCCAAGCCCAAGACTTTCACCCAGGTTGGCCTTGATGCGCACCAGCGAGCCGACACGAACGCCGATGGACGTCGCAAGCTGCTGGTGCTGGTTGTTGGCGAGACAGCCAGGGCGATGAACTTTTCACTCAACGGCTACGAACGGGAGACCAACCCCGAACTTGCACGCCGCAAGGTACTGAGCTTTCGCGATGTCAGTTCCTGTGGCACCTCTACGGCAGTGTCAGTACCCTGCATGTTTCAGGATCTGGGCCGCGAAGACTGGAAGGACCAGTACGGCGACCACCGTGAAGGCCTGCTCGATGTGCTGCAACGGGCCGGTGTCGACGTGCTGTGGCGCGACAACAACTCCGGTTGCAAGGGTGCCTGTGACCGAGTGCCTAGCCAGGACGTGTCTCACGCCAATCTCGTGGCGCTGTGTAGCACGGGTGAGTGCTTCGACGAAGTGCTGCTTTCCGGCCTGCAAAGCTACTTCGACCAGAGCGCAGGCAACACCGTGGTAGTGCTGCACATGAAAGGTAGCCATGGCCCTTCCTA
The DNA here is from genome assembly GCF_000829415.1 of Pseudomonas sp. StFLB209. Lineage (NCBI taxonomy): Bacteria > Pseudomonadati > Pseudomonadota > Gammaproteobacteria > Pseudomonadales > Pseudomonadaceae > Pseudomonas > Pseudomonas sp. StFLB209. Next base: position 1,683,142 of record NZ_AP014637.1, read on the forward strand.
CTACAAGCGCTACCCCGCCGCTTTTGAACGCTTCACCCCGGTGTGCCGTGACAACCAACTTGACCAGTGCGAGGACGAGGCAATCCGCAACGCCTACGACAACACCTTGCTATACACCGACCATGTGCTGGGCTTGGTGATCGATATGCTCAAGAGCAACGTCAGTAGATTCGATACCGCAATGCTTTACGTTTCCGACCACGGCGAATCACTGGGCGAAAAGGGCGTATACCTACACGGCTTACCTTATGCTATGGCGCCAGTGGAGCAAACACAGGTGCCGATGGTGCTGTGGTTGTCTCAAGAGTTGGCAGAAAAACGGGGCATTTCCCAATCTTGTATGGCGAAGCGTACCGATGTGGCGTTATCTCACGACAATCTTTTCCATTCCGTCCTTGGCCTGATGGATGTACAAACCTCGGTCTATCGCGACAAGTTGGATCTATTCCAGCCTTGCCAGCCGGGCCGGCTGGCAAGTAATGAGACCGCTGACGTCCCGCATAGATAAAGGGACCGGCTCTACCCATAGCAGTGTCGTAAGTGCGCACTACTAGACTGAACTCATGGGTCAATACACAGACGGCATTCGCAATGCCTTACCAGCGGGAATTAACCACTTTCATTAGCCTCTCTGCCCAATCTCGCTGTACACCTAGCACCTCACTCAAGGTTTTCCAGCTCACCTGCTCGCCACGACTGGCAAGATAAGCTGCTGCCTCAAGCACTTCCTGTTGAGTAGGCGAATAGACACGTTGATCAAGCCGAGAGACCGCCTCCTCAAGCCAAAAAGGAAGCAGATCGGGATATTCGGTAATTCTGCTGCGTGACAAGTGTGCAGCATGACAGCTGTCGATAAATCGGTCTGGCCACTCTTGGAGTAGCCAACATGCGCGTAGCAGCAGGATGAGCCTGCGTTCGGTGCGCAAGTATTCGAAATCCTGCTTGCATGCCGGCAACGCCGGAGTGCCGAGCTCACCGCAAAAAATGGTTTCGAACCGAGGCCCATACCTGCAATTGAGCAGTCTCAATATTGCTCTGAGCCCGGTAAAGAACGGGATGCTGCATGGACCTCCTATTCGTAGATACCTCCAGGGAAAAAGCTCTGGATGACTGATCAATGCGATTAGAAAATCCACCGAGTGATGGTCCGGCCACTCGGAGAACCTGGGCGTTGTCGCACCCAGATCGTAGAAGCACTGGTGACAATGCCGCAGATCTTCAGCATATGGATTCTTATGCCTACCAATCCCATGCCTATGGAACATCACCGGGGACTGACATTGAGGACAGACATCTTCCATGATGCAGGAGTGGATAGGGCAGATGACGGTTGAAGCAAGGCGCCACAACAGGCGGTAGTAGGGAGATGGGTCGGTTTGCATGCAGATGGGACAGTACTGCATTCCCGGACGCTTGCGATTGCGATGGTAAACCCCTAAGGCCAGCAACCAGCTCACGTCACCGTGCAGAGGCAGTTCCGAAAAAAAGGTGCCTTCGTACTGACGTAATGTCATGCGACGCAGCGTGGAGAACGGTTGCTGCGTTCGATGCCTGATCAATTGAAGCAATTGATCAGATGGATGTCGATCAATGTCCTGTGTCCACAGAGGCCGCTTGTAGCCGAGCAGGCGGTTAAAGAACGTGTGTAAGGGAAAGCCGTTTGAGAAGGCCAGCCGCACCAACCAGGACGAAAGTATCTCGCCCTCCTTTGGCTGCGGATGGATTGGAAGCATCTAGATCTCCACGTTGATCAGCTTTCGTTGAGACGGCGACACATACCCACATTTGTTCAACACATCGACCGTGATTTGCTCTTGGCCACGGCTGATTGCGTATGCACTTGCCTTGTTCAAAAGCAGCGACAGCTCGCCAATGGTTCCCTCACACAAAGCTGCTAGCTTCATGGCTAGGACTGGTTCGACCAAGCCAGAGGCCTTTCGCAACGGAAGCACCTTTTCAAACGATGCGAGCAGTCGGTTGAGTTCAGGCCCGACTCTCCATTTGGGGAGAATTTCGGGCGTGAAGCGATTCTGAATCTGGGGATCAATGCCGACCGCACTGATCAACGTTTCATCACCAACGCCGACCATGGATATCTGAAGCTCGTTGGAAAGATATTTGATGACGTTCAAGAACTCGCGCTGTGCAGGGGCTGTAGCAGCGAGCATGTTGTGCATCTCATCGATGATAAGAACCTTGAGCTGTACCTGCCTGAGTATCTCGACGACACGGGCTCGCTTGTCTGCAACAGTTCCGTTAGGAAGGCGCTTGAGCAGCGGGTGGAGAATCTCTGTATAGAAACCCGCCTCGGTAGGTTTCGGTGGTGTCTGGATCATTAGCACCGGCGCAATGATGCTCTCCCCCCCTGGATTGTCAGAGGGGAGATGCCGAGCTGCGAAGCGATTGACCAGCCCTGTTTTGCCGTTATTCGTCCGTCCGATGAGCAGCACGTTTGGCATTCGTGTGACCCTCGGATGAGTGAACAACCACTCAAGCGTGGTATCGATCTCCTTCGCACGAGGGTATCCCAGCCATCGAGGTGATGTGAGCTGAAGTATTCGCTCTTCGTCACTCAGGTGCCGGCATTTCTCGGCGAGCGGCTCCACCAGGTGTTCGAAGTTACTCATGGCATTAACCTACTTCGATTTCATCATAAGGCTCGACAACATCCGGGGCCTCAGTTGCCGAATCCACCGCCACTGATGGTTCAGGTGTGGTGTGAACGCCTTTCCAGCCATGGCGCCGTTCTGCCATACGCCGTTTACGCTTCTCAGAAGCCCGAGCATTACGCGCCAATCGGGTTTTCTCAATGGCATCACTCTCGACGGCACGCATGCGACGCACACCCTCGAAGATTGCAGCCTCATCAACCCTGGCACCTGGCGTTTCACGGATGCGCCGTGTCACTTCTCGCAGTTCCCAGACGCTTATCGCTGGGTGACTGGAGTTGAAGTAAGGGACCGGGTGGTAAATCTGTTCATCAGGATCAAGAAAGTAAACGACACTGATATCACGAGGGTCCTGTACAAAAATGAATTTGCGTCCCTTCCCGTCGTCACCATCTTCCGCGATCCGGGTACGCAGAATCGGCGCGTAATAGTGAATGCCATCAATTTTCGCGCCGTGCCGCTGGACGGTTCGTTGAAAGTAAGGCGTGAAATCCAGCCTGAATTTCTCCTCATTTTCTATCGGCTCTGGCAAGCCCACACCCGGCCTGTCGTTGGTGCCGTGTACGCACTGGCTGTAATAGTTGATTGGCGATACGCCATTCAGTCCGGCATGTGCTTCGTTGTGGTAGACGTAGACAACGAAAATCGTAAACCACAACTCCAGCTCCTTCAGCGTCATACACGCTCTGCCTTCAGAGTCGTAATCAAGCTTGTCGAGCGTGTTGGAAAAGGTGGTGCCAGGCAGTTCGTGCCCCTTGGCCATGAACGTCCGAAATGCACGTTCAATGTGAGGGCCGTAGTTCGGCTGCTTTCTCGGCCTGTGCTCAAGAATGATCCCGTACTCGTTGCATCCACGGGTCAACGCATGGCCTTTGAACTCTTTCGCATTGTCGACGTGAATTTTCTGCATCAAACCGTAAATGGGCCACTCCGCCGGGATGTCTCGGGCCGCCAACCAGTAGCTTTTCTGCATGACTGCGTGAGCGATGCAGAGCGCTGCCGAGTTTGCGCCGACCGGGTCCAAGGAGAAGAAGAACCCGCCAATCATCCTGGTATGCACGTCGATACTCATGGTGAGGTTCGGACGCCCAATAGGAAGGCGATCAGCTTCATCGACGATGATCACGTCTACCGGTGTGTGGTCGATTTGTACCACTGAGTTCGGAACATCGGTCGCGGGAAACGCCCCTCTCAAAGGCCGGTACTTGTCCTTCGCAGACCGAGGTCCCAACCGTTTTTTGTGCCGCTCCCGTTCATCAATATCCCTGACACGCTGGTGAATCGTATTGACGTGCGGCGGTTGTAGTCCGAGCTCTTCGCACTCGGTTTTGATGTCCTGGTGCAGCTTCTTGACCGTGGGCCGCTCAAGAACCAAGTAGGATTTCTGGATCCATTTTTCAATGACTTCCTCCAGTTCCTGATCCAGACGGAACTGACCCTTGTCATTCCTGGCCGAACGTAGCAATGAAGAAACCAGCCCTGTTTCCTCAAACCGCTTAATCCATCTGTAGATCGTCGATACGCTTCTTCCTGACGAGGCGGCAGCGGCCTGTACGTCCTCCAGATTATTGCGACCATTGGCCAGCAGAGGCTGGATCAGCTTGTGGCGTTCAACAGCTGCTGTCCAATCACGGTCTTCAGCAAAAATGTGTTTCGCGCTGAGCGTAGAGTCGCGCCCTGGAGTAGATCGTAATTCTGTAGCGCGAACAATGTGCGTGGAATGATCCTCTGTAACTCGGATCACGGCTTCCAGCAGCCCTTTCAACTCCAAAACAATGCAGGCTTGGTTTTGCCAGTAGGCCAAACTGCCAATGCGGATCGTTGTCATGATTGAGCCTCTTTCATAGGCCAGATTCGCGAGGTCATGGTCAGCTTCAGATCAAGGTCGCAGCCGATGTCGCCAGTGGCGAGCATGTGCCAAAGAGCTGGAATCAGAAGCGCCCGTCCTCGGGGGGCTGAAGACAACGCATGCAGAAGGAAGTCGGGGTCAGCCTCCCCCAAGTCCCAAAGCACATTGAGGATGTGGTCGCGCATGGCAGGATCAATCTTCCTGGCAATGTACGGCCATAAGAACTTCACATTCGCGAGATAGACCGTCCGGATCTCAACCTCGGTGTAAACCCGGAATACCCAGCCCCGCTCCTTGCAATACGCCTTCGCTGCCCGGAACTTGGGCAAATAGGTGCGCCAGGCAGCACGGAAGTCCTCTCTGAACTTGACCTCATAGAGGATTGAGGGGTCATGCGGCACGACATGCTTGAACTGGATCAACCCATCAGGCGTGTACGAGCGAGCGTTCCCCTCTTCATCGAGATAGCGGATGGTCAACGGCTGCGGACTGAACTGTTTCACCCGGCGATCAAACCGGATGAGCTCCATCATGTCCCTTTCCAAGGTCGACTCATACTGCCCCATTTTGGGGACAGTCCCGGTGACGCCCCGAGACGTACCGCTGATTTTTCGGACTGGCGCACTGAAGGAATCTGTCATTTTTTCAAATTCCAATGTATTGAACTGGGTTTTTAGCATTTTCTACTAGATATTACAGGCAGCCGCCCACAACCTGGCGAGATAACCTTGGCACACCACGGAATCTTGTTTCTTGACGAGCTGCCGGAGTTCGACCGCCGGGTGCTGGAGGTACTGCGCGAGCCGCTGGAGTCAGGCCATATCGTGGTGTCCCGCGCCCGCGACCGGGTGCGCTTCCCGGCGCGTTTTCAACTGGTGGCGGCAATGAACCCCTGCCCCTGTGGATACCTTGGCGAGCCCAGTGGCCGCTGCCGCTGCTCCACCGATCAGATCCAGCGTTATCGCAACAAGCTGTCTGGCCCGTTGCTGGACCGTATCGACCTGCACCTGACCGTGGCCCGCGAAGCCACCAGCCTCACCGCCTTGCCGGCAAGCGGCGAAACCACCGCCAGCGCCGCGGCCAAGGTGGCCGCAGCGCGGGACCGCCAGTTGCAGCGTCAGGGCTGCGCCAACGCCTTTCTCGACCTGCCCGGCCTGCGCAGCCACTGCACGTTATCCACAGCCGATGAAAAATGGCTTGAAACAGCCTGCGAACGCCTGACCTTGTCGCTGCGTGCGGCGCACCGTCTGTTGAAGGTGGCGCGCACCCTGGCCGACCTGGAGCACAAAGACGCGATTGAACGCGGCCATCTGGCCGAGGCGTTGCAGTATCGGCCGGCGAGCAAGTAGCCCGGTCGTCAGGCCAGCAGTCTTGCACCACTCGGACAATCAAAAATCCTCTGCCCGACTGCGTGCCAGACGTACCCTTCTGTCGCTGTTGGCTTCCAGCTCTTCGGTCTCGAACACCGGGTCTTCCTGCAGTGCCTGGAAAACCCGATCTGAAACCCCGACGGTGAACAAGACCAGCATGAAATCAACACCACAAAATGCCAGTTCAGGCCCTGCGTCACCTATCTATAATCACTCTATAGTTCTCTATAAATAGCGATAAACAGGCCTGCGCACGCCTTTCTATAATTGCTCTATAATCGCTCTATAATTCCCTATAGAGCAACATTGAGAGGTTGGTGATGTCTACTGAAATCCTCTACCACCGCCCGGCCCTGGCGCAGCGACTTGCCAAATTGATCATGCAGGTTGCTGTTGGCAGTGCGGCAAGCTCAGGGGTATTTCTTGCGGCCCCCAGGCGTACGGGCAAGTCGACCTTCGCGCGAGAAGACCTGCGTCCCGCGCTTGAGGCAGCCGGCGCCATCGTGCTGTACGCCGACCTGTGGAAAGACCTGACCAAGGACCCTGGGGTCGTCATCGTCGATGCCGTACGTGAAACCATTGGCCGTAACCAGGGCTACGTCACCCGCCTGGCGAAGGCCAGCGGCATGGATAAAGTCACCGTGGGCGGATTGAGTTTCAGCCTGGACAAGATAGGCATGGGCAAAGACATTGACCTGACCACGGCACTCACCGCGCTCTCGGATGAATCCAGGCAGATGATTGTGCTGATGATCGATGAGGCCCAGCACGCGATCACCACCGACGAAGGCGTAGCTGCCCTTTTTGCGCTCAAAGCCGCCAGGGATGAGCTCAACAGCTCGAAACACCATGGCCTGCGGGTGGTTTGCACCGGGTCGAACCGTGACAAGCTGGCCATGTTGCGCAATAGCAAGGACCAGGCGTTCTTTGGCGCCGCGATGGTGCCGTTCCCGACACTGGATAGGGACTTCGTTGAGTGGTTTTGCACTCATGTGGATCTGCCCCAGCCACTCGATCCCGCCAATGTTTTTGTGCTGTTTCAGGAAAGTGGCTATCGCCCGGAATTGCTCGGCGCCGCTGCCGATGAAATTCGCTTCGATCTGATGCTGGCCCCGGAAAACGTCCCGGAGCGCTTTGCAGAGCTGGTACGCGCTCAGGCAGAGGAGCTCAATGCCAACCTCAAGAAAGTCATCCACAGCCTCACGCCTATCCAGTCTGCAGTGATTCGTGTGATGAGCGCCAAGGGCGAAGACTATGCGCCCTTTGAAGCACCAACCATGGAGCTGTATGCCAAGGCGATGCAGCGAGCAGGCATTGATCCAGCCGAGATAAGGGTCGAAGTACCCGGTGTCCAGCAGGCGCTTATTGCCCTGCAAGAGAAGAAGCTGGTCTGGAAAGCATCCAGAGGCGTGTATGCGGTCGACGAAAACGTGATTGTCGATCTGCTGCGCGGGGACGGCCTGCTGGAGGGCCTCTACTGAGACCCGCCAGCGCCATTGACTCAAACCATCGACTTACCTGAAGCGATCCACCTCGCCCAGCAATTCAGCCGCCAGGTCGTTGAGTTCCTTGGCGGTCACGGCCAGGTTGGCAACCACTTCGCGCTGTTCGCCGTTGGTCATGGCAATGCTTTGCAGGTTGCCGCTCAGCGCCGTGGCGGTGCTGCTTTGCTCCTGCGTAGCGGTGGTAATGGCGGCGAACTGCTGGCCGGCCGAGCGGCTTTGCTCGTCGATCTGAGCCAGGGCTTCGGCGACCTTGGCGTTGCGTGCCAGGCCGTCCTGCATCAGCGAGTTGCCTTGCTGCATGGTGTTGATGGCCATGCCGGTTTCCTGCTGGATGCTGGCGATCATGGTCGAGATTTCGTCGGTGGCCTGACGGGTGCGCGAAGCCAGGCTGCGCACTTCATCGGCAACCACGGCGAAACCGCGCCCCTGCTCACCGGCACGTGCTGCTTCGATGGCCGCGTTCAGTGCCAGCAGGTTGGTCTGCTCGGCGATCGAGGTGATCACCCCGACGATGCTGCCGATTTCCTGAGACCGCTGCCCCAGGGTATCGACCACCTTGGCGGTGCTGTTCAAGGATGCCGCGATCTGTTGCAGCGAAGCCGAGGCTTCGTCCATTGAGCTGCGACCAATGCGGGTCTGGCGAGCGTTTTCCTGGGCCATGCGCTCGGTGTCTTTCATGTTGTCGGCGATGTTCAGCGAGGTGGCGCTGAACTCTTCCACCGCACCGGCCATGCTGGTGATTTCCCCGGACTGCTGCTCCATGCCGGCGTAGGCGCCGCTGGACAGCCCAGAAAGGGCATGGGCACGGTCGCTGACCTGCCGCGACGCGGTACGAATATGCTCGACCATGTTCGACAGGGCTTCACCCATGGTATTGAAGCTGCCGGCCAGCAGGCCGATTTCATCGTGGCTGGTCACCGCCAGACGCACCTTTAGGTTGCCCGACCCCAGCGCTTCGGCCTGGCGTACCAGTTCCGACAGCGGACGCAGTTTGCTGCGCAGCAGCCAGATTGCACCGCCTACCGCAATCAGCATGGCCAGCAGGCTGCCGATCGCCAGTTGGGTGCCGACGCTCCAGGTTACCGAGGCGATCTCGTCCTTCGGCATGCTCGCCACCACCGTCCAGGGCCCACCACTGAAAGGGGCGCCAACGCTGTAGAAGGTCTCGTCGGTGTCTTGCCAGTACTGCCCTTTGCCAGGCTGCTTGACGGCTTCGGCCACCGCCTTGCCGGCCTGTTCCGCCGCCTTGACGCCGGCCGGCGGCACCAGCCATTTGCCTTGATCGTCGAGCAGCGCCAGCGAGCCGGTCTTGCCGATACGGAAGTTCTTCAGGTCTTCGAACTGGGCGTTCTGCGCATCGGTGTAGTCAAAGCCGACGAACAGCGCGGCGATGATCTTGCCACTGCTGTCGCGCACCGGGCTGTACTGGGTCATGTAGTAACGGCCGAACAACACGGCCTTGCCCACATATTCCTGACCGGCCATCAACCGCGCATAGGCCTGACCCTGGCGGTCGAGCAAGGTGCCGATGGCGCGGGAACCGTCCTGTTTCATCAGCGAGGTGCTGATCCGCGCGAAATCATCGCCGCTGCGCACGAACACCGTCGCCACACCCGCCGTGAGGCGGCGGAAGTCATCGACTTCACTGAACTCGTTGTTCAGTGGCTGACCATCGAGAAACAGACCCGGGGTTTGCGTGCCGGCCACTGTGTAGGTGGTGCCGGTCTGCAAGGTCAGACCCGAGGAAAAGCGCTTTTCGAACAGGCCCGCCAGACGCTGGGTACTGTCACGAAGCGTGGTATGAAAGGTGTTGAGCTGGTCTGACAGCAAGCGTGATTCGCTGGCCAGGTGTTCTTCGCGGATGACCAGGTTGGCAGCATCGAGCGAGCGCAGGGCAAATAGGGTGCTGCAACTGATCACCACCGCGAGGATGATGGTCAGGGCAATACCTAACTGAGAGGCAATCCGGGCACGAGGCTTGGACATGGCAACTCCATACTGAAGCGTCCGACTACCCATCCGGGGCAGCGCCGTCCAGCAATATTATGTTGAAGGGAATATTTCCTTGAGATCGACAGCTCCATGCAAAGGATTCGGCCTCGCGGGCACATACTTGAGCGGGCCGCGCGGAGAATCGCAAACGATTGCGTATCTGTCTGTAACTCTTAAAGATTTAGTTGCACGGCTAGTTGAACAGTCCCTTCAGCCTCACTGGTCACCTGGAGGTTCAAGTAGGCCGAGGAACGAACTTATTAGTTGGTGTCCAAACGCCATACTGCCCAGAATAGGCAGCTTTTATCCTTTTATCGAATCGAGCCTGAAAAAATATGCAGCCGGCTGCCCTCAAGGAACTCTGGACCATCCTGCGCCTGGCAGGGCCGCTGATCGCCTCGCAATTGGCGCACATGCTGATGGTCTTCACCGACACGGTGATGATGGGCAAACTCGGCCCCGACGCGCTGGCCGGCGGCGGTCTGGGCGCGGCGACCTATAACTTCGTGACCTTTTTCTGCATCGGGGTGATGGCGGCGGTCGGCACGCTGGTCGCGATCCGCCAGGGCGCCGGCGACACCGAGGGCGCCACCCGGCTGACCCAGGCCGGGCTGTGGCTGGCCTGGGGCATGGCGGTAGTGGCGGCCGTGGTGCTGTGGAACCTCGAACCGCTGCTGCTGCATTTCGGCCAGACCCCGAACAACGTGCACATGGCCATGCAGTTCCTCAGCACCTTGCCGCTGGCGCTGCCGGGCCTGCTCAGTTTCATGGCCCTGCGCGGTTTTACCAGCGCGCTGGGCCGGGCCGGGCCGGTGATGGTCATCAGCCTGGTGGGCGCTGCGGCCAACTTTGTTCTCAACTACGCGCTGATCGAAGGCTGGTTCGGCTTGCCGCATCTTGGCCTGTGGGGTATCGGGCTGGTCACTGCGGTGGTCACCAACGCCATGGCCATTGCCCTGGCGCTGCACATCCGTCGGCATCCGGCCTATGACGCCTACCCGATCCGGGCCGGCCTCGGCACATTGTCGCGCAGCCATCTGAGCGAGCTATGGCGCCTGGGCCTGCCGATTGGCGGCACTTATGCGGTGGAGGTCGGGCTGTTCACCTTCGCCGCCTTTTGTATGGGCGCGCTGGGCACCACCCAGATGGCCGCCCATCAGATCGCCCTGCAGACCATTTCCATGGCCTTCATGATTCCGGTAGGGATTTCCTATGCGGTGACCATGCGCATCGGCAAGCACTACGGCGCCGGCGATTTGCTCATGGCGCGCACGGCTGGCCGGGTGGGCATCGGGTTCGGCGGCGCATTGATGCTGCTGTTTGCCCTGCTGTTCTGGCTGGCCCCCCGCACCATCGTCGGACTGTTTCTGGACATCAACGATCCGGCTTTCAATGACATCGTGGTCCTGGCGGTGAAATTGCTGGCGATTGCTGCCTGGTTCGAACTGTTCGATGGCACCCAGACCATTGCCATGGGCGCGATTCGCGGTCTCAAGGACGCCAAGACCACCTTCCTGATTGGCCTGGGCTGTTATTGGCTGATTGCCGCGCCGGCGGCCTGGCTGTTGGGCTTCCAGAGCCCGGCCGGCGCCGAAGGTGTGTGGTGGGGGCTGGCGCTGGGTCTGTTGTGCGCGGCGGCGACCCTGACCTGGGCGTTCGAGCGGCGTATGGCCAAGATGCTGCGCAGGGCTGACAGGCAACCGGCAAAGGCCGCCTGAACATCAAACCCCGCCGAGCACCGTCCGGCCTTGGTCGGCCAGTAGATAATCGGTCAGTTGCAGGATCGGCAGCGGCCGCTGAATCAGAAACCCTTGGGCCTGATCGCAGCCGAACTCGCGCAGCAGGGCCAGTTGCGCCGGGGTTTCGATGCCCTCGGCGACCACTTCAAGCCCCAGGTTATGCGCCAGGTTAATCATCGCGTGGACCAGCTTGCGATTCTCTTCGCGCTGTTCCATTTCACCGACGAAGCTGCGGTCGATTTTGAGCAGGGTAATCGGCAGGCTGTTGAGGTGCACAAAAGATGAGAAGCCGGTGCCGAAGTCGTCCAGCGAAAAACGCACACCCAACACGCGCAAGGCATCCATGGTCTTGCTGACCAGATCACTGCGGCGCATCACTGCGGTTTCGGTCAGTTCGAACTCCAGCCAGCGGGCATCGATGCCTTGCTCGGCAATCAGGCGGCTGAGGGTGTCGAGCAACTGGCTGTCCTGGAACTGGCGAAACGACAGATTGACCGCCATGTGCAACGGCTCGATGCCCTGCTCGCGCAGGACGCGCATGTCACGCAGGGCCCGGAAGATCACCCAGTACCCCAACGGCACGATCAGGCCGCTCTGCTCGGCCAGCGGCACGAACTCACTGGGCGGCAACAACCCGCGCTCGTGATGGCGCCAGCGCACCAGCGCTTCGAGGCCGACAATCCGCCCGCTGGTCATGCACAGCCGCGGCTGGTAGTGCAGCTCCAGCTCGTCGCGGCGCAACGCACGGCGCAGTTCGGCTTCGAGGTCGGCCAGGCTGCGGGCATTGCGGTTGATGTGTTCGTCAAACTGATGCCAGGTACAGCCCTGCCGACTCTTGGCCTGGCGCATGGCGATATGCGCGTGCCACATCAAAGGGTCGGCACCGAAACCGCTGCGGGCGTGAGCAACCCCCAGGCTGCAGCCGATCAGCAGGCTTTCGCCATCGACCCAGTAGGGTTCGGACAACGCCTCGATAATCCGCTCGGCCACTTGCGCGGCGCGTTGCGGTGCGTCGCGGGTGTCGATCAGCAAGGCGAACTCGTCGCTGCCCAGGCGGGCGACCTGGTCGTTGACGTCCAGTTGCCGCTTGAGCCGTGTCACCACTTGCAGAATCAGCCGGTCGCCGGCCTGATGGCCCAGCGCATCGTTGGCACGGCGGAAATTGTCGAGGTCCAGATGCCCGAGCGCCAGCCCGGCGCTGCCCGGTTCAGCCAAGCGGGCCGTCAGCAGAGTCTGGAAGCCCTGACGGTTGGCGATGCCGGTCAACGGGTCCTGTTCCGCCAGACGCTGTAGCGTGTCCTCCAGGTGCGCGCGTTCACGAACGTGGCGCAGGCAGCGGCGCAGCGCATCGGGGCTCAGGCTGTCGCCCACCAGCCAGTCGCTGACACCCGCCAGCGGGGCATCGGGTTCGATATCCAGCAGCATCACGATCGGGACATTGCAGGTGCCGGCCGCCGGTTGCAGTTCAGGGGTGGTCAGCAGCACCGTGTGACGCTCGCCAGCGTAGCTGGCGCCGTCAACCTGCCAGTCTGCGATCTGCTGCAACACGATATCGCTGGGCAACGCCGCAACGCAGGAATTCAGCCGTACCAGCCAGGCTGGTTCATGAACCAGCAGCAGTAACCGCAAGGGCTCGACAGGCGTTGACAAGCTGACTCCCTATTCCGAAGAAAAACAAGGGGGCGACGCACCTCGACATGAGGTGTCGGCTGCACGTAATTGAGTGCTATGCGCAAATGTAACAAAACCAAGAAATTAAGATAGGCCATCGGTGCAAAACGCTTGAAGGTCGCTGCACATTGCCGCGAGCCTGTTAAAATGCCCGGCCATTCGTCCATGACCCGTCCTATCTCTCATGTCCCGACTCAACCCCCGGCAGCAGGAAGCCGTGAACTACGTCGGCGGGCCGCTTCTGGTGCTCGCCGGGGCAGGTTCCGGCAAGACCAGCGTGATTACGCGCAAGATCGCCCATCTGATCCAGAACTGCGGCGTGCGTGCCCAGTACATCGTGGCCATGACCTTTACCAACAAGGCCGCCCGAGAGATGAAAGAGCGGGTCGGCACCCTGCTGCGCAAGGGCGAAGGGCGCGGCCTGACGGTCTCGACCTTCCATAACCTGGGCCTGAACATCATCCGCAAGGAGCATTCGCGGCTGGGTTACAAGCCGGGTTTCTCGATCTTCGATGAAGGCGACATCAAGGCCCTGCTGACTGACATCATGCAGAAGGAGTACGCCGGCGACGACGGCGTCGACGAAATCAAGAACGTCATCGGCTCGTGGAAGAACGACCTGATCCTGCCCGAAGAAGCCCTGGCCAATGCCCGCGGCCCCAAGGAGCAGACCGCCGCCATCGTCTACGCCCACTACCAGCGCACCCTCAAGGCTTATAACGCGGTGGACTTCGACGACCTGATCCTGCTGCCGGTCAAGCTGTTCCAGGAGCACCCCGACATTCTGGAGAAATGGCAGAACCGCGTGCGCTACCTGCTGGTGGACGAATACCAGGACACCAACGCCAGCCAGTACCTGCTGGTGAAAATGCTGATCGGCACGCGCAACCAGTTCACCGTGGTCGGCGACGACGATCAGTCGATCTATGCCTGGCGCGGCGCACGGCCGGAAAACCTGATGCTGCTCAAGGACGACTACCCGTCGCTCAAGGTGGTGATGCTTGAGCAGAACTACCGCTCTACCAGTCGCATTCTGCGCTGCGCCAACGTGCTGATTGCCAACAACCCGCACGCCTTCGAGAAGCAACTGTGGTCGGAGATGGGGCACGGCGATGAAATCCGCGTGATCCGCTGCCGCAACGAAGAGGCCGAGGCTGAACGGGTGGCGATGGAAATCCTTACCCTGCACCTGCGCACCGAACGGCCCTACAGCGATTTCGCGATCCTGTATCGCGGCAACTACCAGGCCAAGCTGATCGAGCTGAAGCTGCAACACCACCAGGTGCCGTATCGTCTGTCCGGTGGCACCAGCTTCTTCAGCCGCCAGGAAGTGAAGGACCTGATGTCCTACTTCCGCCTGCTGGTCAACCCCGACGACGACAACGCCTTCTTGCGGGTGATCAACGTGCCGCGTCGGGAAATCGGCTCCACAACCCTGGAAAAGCTCGGCAACTACGCCACCGAACGCAAGATCTCGATGTACGCCGCCACCGATGAACTGGGCCTTGGCGAACACCTCGACAGCCGCTACACCGACCGCCTGCAACGCTTTAAACGCTGGATGGACGGTGTGCGCCAGCAGTGCGCACAAAACGATCCCATCGCCGCCCTGCGCAGCATGGTCATGGACATCGACTACGAGAACTGGATTCGCCAGAACAGCTCCAGTGACAAGGCCGCCGACTACCGCATGGGTAACGTGTGGTTTTTGATCGAGGCGCTGAAGAACACCCTGGAAAAAGACGAAGATGGCGAGATGACCATCGAAGAGGCGATCGGCAAGCTGGTGCTGCGCGACATGCTCGAACGCCAGCAGGAAGAAGAAGACGGCGCTGAAGGCGTGCAGATGATGACCTTGCATGCTTCCAAGGGCCTGGAGTTTCCTTACGTGTTCATCATGGGCATGGAAGAAGAGATTCTTCCGCACCGCTCCAGCATCGAAGCCGACACCATCGAAGAAGAGCGCCGCCTGGCTTACGTGGGCATCACCCGCGCCCGCCAGACCCTGGCCTTCACCTTTGCCGCCAAGCGCAAACAATACGGCGAAATCATCGACTGCACGCCCAGCCGCTTCCTCGACGAACTGCCACCGGACGACCTGGCCTGGGAAGGCCAGGAAGAACAGCCGGTAGAGGTCAAGGCCGCACGGGGCAACAACGCCCTGGCGGATATCCGGGCAATGCTCAAGCGCTAGCGGCAGTACAGTACGAAATCTTTGTGGGAGCGACCTTGGTTGCGAAAGGGCCGGTAAAGTCACAGCATCTACTGCGAATGTGCTGCCGTCTTCGCCGGGATGCCGGACCACAGCAACCGGAGCGCCGGCCGGCTGCTCCCACCGGTCTAACAGAACAGTATTGCGGCTAAAGCCGCTCGTATGGGGTTGCGTGTTGGCCGCGCACTCAGTCCGGGCGCTGGATGACCTTCAGGCGCTCGGCAGACGAGGCGCTGAAGATCTCGGCATAGCGCAGGGTGGCGTTGGCGTGCTCACGCATCAGCGCTTCGGCCCGCGCCCCCTGGCGGCTGATCAGGGCATCGACGATTGCGTGATGCTGCATGTGCGCGTAGTTGAAGCGTCGGTATTCGCGGGCCATGTCGTTACGGTCCACCGCCAGGGCGCTGACCGAGGCAAACGGCAGGTGGTCGTTGCGGGCCAATGCATCGGCAATCGCCGGGTTGCCGCTGCCTTCGACGATGACCTGATGAAAGCGCATGTTCAGGTCGTGATAGACCTCCAGATCCTGCTCGGTCACGTAGCCCTTGTCGAACAGTGCGTCCCCATCGGCCAGACACCTCTGCAACTGCTCGCACGCCTGAGCAGTCAGGCCGCGTTCGGCGCTTTGCCGGGCAGCCAGTCCTTCGAGCACGCCGCGCACTTCAACCGCACCGGCAATGTCCTGAGTACTGACCGAGCGCACCTGAAAGCCGCGCCCGCCATGGCGGACCAGCAAGCCTTCCTGCTCCAGGGTCCGAAACGCCATGCGCACCGGCATGCGTGACACGCCGAACAACTCGGCGGTGGGCACTTCCATCAGCCGTTCGCCGGCTGGCAGCTCGCCTGAGGCGATCATCTTGCGCAACGCAACCAATACCGTTTGGCCAGGCTTGCTCATCCAGGCAGCTTCCGTGAGTCGAGAGGCGGCTATGGTAGCTCAGCTGGCAGAGCCCAGAAACGGCAACGGGCTACGCGCGCTGTAGAGCCCGGCCAGATGCCGGTCGGCGTCGGGCAGCAGCCAGGTGAAAAAGAACTGCGCGGTTTGCAGCTTGGCGCTGCGTTGCGAGTCGCTGGCGGGCAGGTTCTGCGCCACCCGCGCCGCACGGCACCAGGCAAACGCCAGCAGGGTCAGGCCGCACAGTTTCAGGAAGTCGCCGGCGGCGCGGTAAGGGTATTCGGCGTCCTCGGCGCTGTGCTGCACGACGCCATGCCAGGCCTGCGTCAGGCTCTCAGCGCGACGCTGCAACTCGACACCCAACCCGCTGCATGGGGGTACGGCGATCGCCAGTCGCGCCTCTTCATCCAGGATGTGCAACCACTGTTGCAGCGCCTCGCCGTTATCGCCAAGTACTTTGCGCAGCAGCAGGTCGTTGGCCTGAATCTCGTTGGTGCCTTCGTAAATCATGGCGATGCGGCTGTCGCGCAGAGTCTGTTCGATCGCAAACTCCGCCACATAGCCGTAGCCACCAAACACCTGTAGCGCCTGGCTGGCCTGGCGAAACCCCTGTTCGGTGAAGTACGCCTTGATGATCGGCGTCAGCAGCCCGCTCAGTTGCGCCGCCTGGGCGCGTGCTTGCGCTTCGCTGGCCTGTTCGGCCTGATCGAGCAGATGCGCGGCCCAATAGCCGGCCGCCCGCAAGCCTTCGCTGATCGCGCGCAGCTCCAGCAGGGTGCGGCGCATCGCCGGGTGGTAGTGCAAGGGGTCGGCGGCACTGGCCGCCACCCCGTCCGGACGTAGTGGTGCACGCATTTGCCGGCGCTCGCCGGCGTACTGCAAGGCGTTCTGCCAGGCCGCCTCGGTATGCCCCAGGCCTTGCAGGCCGACATGCAGGCGGGCCGAGTTCATCATCACGAACATCGCCGCCAGCCCCTGATGCGGCTGGCCGATCAGCCAGCCTTGGGCCTCTTCGAAGACCAATGAACAAGTGGCACTGCCTTTAATGCCCATCTTGTGTTCGATGCCGTCGCAGCGCACCCCGTTGAGTCGGCCGTCATCCAGTTGCCGGGGCACCAGAAACAGCGAAATGCCCCGGCTGCCGGCCGCTGCGTCTGGCAAACGGGCCAGCACCAGGTGCAGGATGTTGCCGCTCAGGTCGTGATCGCCACCGGAGATGAACAGCTTGTTGCCGCTCAGCGCATGGCTGCCATCAGCCTGGGGTATGGCGCGGCAACGCAGCAGGCCGACGTCGCTGCCGGCCTGGGGCTCGGTCAGGCACATGGTCGCCAGTGCCTGCCCGCTGACGATATCCGGCAGGTAGCGGCTCTGGATCCACTGCGGGGCGTGATGCTTGAGGCACAGGTAGGCGCCATGGGCGATGCCGGTGTACATCGCCCAAGCGTGATTGCTGGCGTAGAGCATTTCCTGCAGCGCCGCCTCCAGCACCTGCGGCAGCCCTTGGCCGCCCAGCTCTGCAGCGCACGCCAAGGCCGGCCAGCCGCCTTCGACATAAGCACGATAGGCCTGGGCAAAACCGTCCGGGGTCTGCACCTTGCCGTCCGTGAAGCGGCAGCCCTGGCGGTCGCCGCTGGCATTGAGTGGCGCCAGCACCTCACAGCAGAACAGCCCGGCCTGCTCCAGCACCTGCATGGCCAGTGGTGTATCGAGCCCGTCGAAAGCGGCGCTCTGGCGCCAGGCCTGTGGGGCATCGAGCCAGTGTTCAAGGACGAACTGCATGTCGCGCAGTGGGGCCTGGTAAGTCCACATGGCAATCTCCTTTGCCGGTCATGTTCTCAGTGTTGCCAATCCGGGTTTTCGATCAGCACCGCCATGCCCTGCCCGCCGCCGACACAGGCCGCGGCAATGCCATAGCGCAGGTTGTTGTCGCGCAGTTGCCGGGCCAGGCTCAGCACCAGGCGCAAGCCGCTGGCGGCTAACGGATGGCCGAGGCCGATGGCGCCACCCCGGCGGTTGAGCCGTTCGCCGTCCAGTTCCAGCTCACGGGCCACGGCCAGTACCTGGGCGGCCTGGGCTTCGTTGATTTCCAGCAAGCCGATGTCATGCAGTTGCAGGCCGCTGCGCTGCAACAGCAGGCGGATCGCCGGCGCAGGACCGATGCCCATGTATTCAGGGGCTACGCCGACCACCGCACTGGCGCGCAGCCAGGCCAATGCTGGGCGGCGGGCAGCCGATGCAGGGCCAACCAATGCAGCCGCCGCGCCATCGACCACCGCGCAGCTATTGCCAGCGGTCTGCACCCCGCCCTCATGCACCGCCCGCAGCCGTGCCAGGGCGGCCAGTTCGGTGCTGCGCGGGTGGCTGTCCTGGCTGACGCTCTCGACTCCGCGCGGCAAGCGGATGCCGCGTGGCTGATAGCCGGCCAGCTCGAAGCATTCGTTGCTGACC
The DNA here is from genome assembly GCF_000829415.1 of Pseudomonas sp. StFLB209. NCBI lineage: Bacteria > Pseudomonadati > Pseudomonadota > Gammaproteobacteria > Pseudomonadales > Pseudomonadaceae > Pseudomonas > Pseudomonas sp. StFLB209. Next base: position 1,701,492 of record NZ_AP014637.1, read on the forward strand.
GGCAGAATTTCTTCCGCCAGCCAGCCGCTGGCCTGTGCTTGCAGCGTCAGTTGGTGACTTTGCAAGGCGTAGCTGTCTACCGCCTCGCGCGCCAGCTCATAGCGCACAGCGAGACGATCAGCGGTGGCGATCATATCGATGCCCGGTGCCGGATCGTGCAACGCCTCCCAGAGAAAGTCCTTGAACCCCACTTCGCCGCCCAGACGAAAGCCGTCGCGATGGGTGTAGGCGGCAATCGGGTTGCGCGACATCGATTCGGCCGCCACGCACAGCGCCAGTTGCGCGCCTTCGCCCACTTGTATGGCCGCCTGGCGCAGCAGTTCGAAACCGGTGGCACAGATCCGCTGCACCGCCAGTGCCGGAACCTGCTGCGGCACGCCGCTGTACAGGCCGATATGCCGGGGCAGCAGGTAGGCATCAAAGCTGGCCTGGGCCATGGAGCCGGCCAGCACGCTGTCGACATCGGCTGCCTGCAAGCCGGCCTGCGCCAGTACACCGCGACCGACCTTGATCCCCAGATCGATCGGTGACACTTGAGCCAGCGCACCGCCCAGGTCTGCCCAGGGGGTGCGCAAGGCAGCGAAAATCGCCACGTCGGAAAACGCCGAGTACTGGCCGGCGCGGTTCATGCCGGTGTGCCTGGCAGCAGCGCTTCGGCGCGCAGGATCGAGGCGTCTTCGCCCCGGTACAGCGCCTCGACCAGGCTGGCGCGCCATTGCAGCACGGCGCGCTGATTGATCGAGCCCTTGTCGGTGATTTCGCCACGGTCAATCGAAGGCGCTTCGGCCAGCAGTGCGACCCACTCCAGGCGGCTGGCATTGCCGCTGGCGTCTTTGTTCAGGCGCCTTAGCCAGGCCGCAAACCACTGGCGCACGGCGGGGCTGGCCAGCACCTGAGCATCGCTGGCGCTGGCGTCCAGGCCGGCCAGCTGCCGGCACTCATGCAGGCGCGGGAATACCAGTGCGCCAAGGCATTCGCGGTCAGGGGCGGTGACCACGATATCCTGCACATAGGGCGAGCCTTCCAGCACGGCCCGGTTGCGCAGCGGCCCGACACTGACAAACACCCCCGACGACAGCTTGAAGTCCTCAGCAATCCGCCCGTCGAACATCAGGCCCAGTTGCGGGTCAGTCGGGTCAGCGAGTTTCAGCGCGTCGCCCGAGCAATAGAAGCCTTGCTCATCGAAGGCCTCGGCGGTCTGCTGCGCCGAGCGCCAGTAGCCGGGCATGATGTGCGGGCCGCGAAAGCGCCCTTCCAGCTTGCCGTCCACCGGCACCAGCCGCACTTCGCAACCCGGCGCCGGCAAGCCGATGTAGCCGGCCTGGGACAGCGGCCCGGTGGTGAAGGTGCAAGACGGCGAGGCTTCGGTCATGCCCAGCCCGGCCATCATGCGGATACGCTCGCCGCAGTGTTGTTCCGCGACCCGGTCCAGGCGGTCCCAGATGCTCTGCGACAACCCGGCGGCGGCGAAGAAGAACAGTTTCATGCGGGCAAAGAACCGCTCACGCAATTCAGCGTCTTTTTCCAGTGCATTGACCAACTCTTCCCAACCCTTGGGTACGGTCAGGTAGGCGGTGGGCGAGATTTCCTTGAGGTTGCGCAGGGTCTCGGCAAAGCCCTGAGCGGTAGGTTTGCCGTTATCCAGGTAAAAGGTCCCGCCGTTGTACAGCACGATGCCCAGGTTATGGCTGCCACCGAAGGTGTGGTTCCACGGCAACCAGTCGACCAGCACCGGCGGCTCTTCGCCGAACACCGGAAAGGTCTGCAACAGCATCTGCTGGTTGGCGCAGAGCATGCGCTGGGTGGTAATCACCGCCTTGGGCAGCTTGGTGGAGCCTGAGGTGAACAGAAACTTGGCAATGCTGTCTGGCCCGGTGGCAGCAAACGCGGCATCGGCTTCGGCACCGCCAGGTTGTTCAAGCAGGCTGGCGAAGCGGATGCCGACCCTGCCAGCAACCTCGCCGCGCACGCTGATGACCGGCACATCCGCTGCCAGCACCGCGTCGATGGCTTTCTGGTAGGGCGCGCTGTCGCTGACGAATACCAGACCGGGCTGCAACACTTCACAGACATGTCGCAGCTTGGCGAAATCCTGGGACAGCAGCGAATAGGCCGGCGAAACCGGGCAGTAGGGAACGCCGGCATACATGGCGCCCAAGGCAATCTTCAGGTGTTCAATATCGTTGCCTGACAGCAGTGCCAGCGGTCGCTCGGCGCTCAGGCCATAGCCCAACAGGCTCTGGGCGATGGCGCGTACGTCAGCCAGCATCTGCGCATAGCTGACGTGCTGCCATTGGCCTTGTGCATCGCGGGCGGCAATAAAGGTTTGCTGGCCGCGCACATCGGCCCAGTGCAGCAGACGGTCGAGCAGCCGTGCGGGACGGTCGGCCAAAGGTTCCAGGGTGCGGATATGCACGATGCCCTGGCTCTGGGTGACCTCTACTTCGGGGTGCCCGATAGACACCTGGCGATAGCGTGCCTGGGCGGGCCGGGCAGTTGCGGGTTGCGGATTCACTTGCTGTTCCTCCATCGAGGCCGGCGGGCGTCTTGTTTTTGTCAGGGGCGCACGATCGGGTGCCTGTTGGCGCTAGATCGGGTAATGCCGTGGGCCGTTCTGCAGGGTGACCCAGCGCAACTGGGTAAAGAAATCCACCGAGGCGCTGGCGCCGAAACTGCCGTAGCCGCTGGACTTGACCCCGCCGAACGGCATTTGTGCTTCGTCGTGCACGGTCGGGCCGTTGATATGGCAGATCCCCGACTCGACCCGCTGAGCCAGCGCCAGGGCACGGCTGGTGTCGCGGCTGAAGATCGCCGCCGACAAGCCGAACTCCGAGTCGTTGGCCAGGCGCAGCAATGCTTCGTCGCCCTCTGCACGCAGCACCACCGCCACCGGGCCGAAGGACTCTTCGCGGTACAGGCGCATGCTGTCGGTCACCCGATCAAGCAGGGTCGGCTGCATGATGCTGCCACTGCACTGCCCGCCCGCCACCAGGGTGGCGCCCTGACTGACGGCATCGTTGACGAGGCCAAGAATGCGTTCACCGGCGCTGGCATCGACCAGCGAACCGAGTACCGACGCCGGATCATCCGGGTTGCCGGCGCGCAGGGTGGCGATCTTGGCTGCCAGCTTGGCGACAAAGGTGTCGGCGACCTTGCTGTCGACAATCAGCCGCTCGGTAGACATGCAGATCTGCCCCTGATTGAAGTAGGCGCCAAACGCGGCAGCCTCCACAGCGGCATCCAGGTCGGCGTCATCGAGCACCAGCAACGGCGCCTTGCCGCCCAGCTCCAGCAACGCAGGCTTGAGGTGGCGGGCCGCCAGTTCGCCGACAATCCGCCCGACATGGGTCGAGCCGGTGAAGTTGACCCGGCGTACGGCGGGGTTGGCGATCAGCCGTTCGACGATCGCCGGGGCGTCGGCCGGCGCGTTGCTGATGACGTTGACCACGCCATCGCCGAGCCCGGCTTCATGGAGGATCTGGCCGATCAGCCGGTGCACCGCCGGGCTCAGTTCCGAGGCCTTGAGCACCACGGTATTACCGCAGGCCAGCGGCATGGCGATGGCCCGGGTGGCAAGAATCACCGGGGCGTTCCAGGGAGCGATACCCAGCACCACGCCGCACGGCTGACGCAAGGCCATGGCGAAGCTGCCCGGTACATCCGAGGGGATGACCTGACCATTGATCTGGGTGGTCATCGAGGCGGCTTCGCGCAGGATGTTGGAAGCCAGCTTTACGTTGAAGCCATACCAGTTGGCCATGGCACCGGTTTCGCCGGCCGCCGCGATAAAGCGTGCGCTGTTGGCCTGAAGCTGGTCAGCCGCCTTGAGCAAGCGGCTGCGGCGCTCGTTGGGCGCCAGGGCAGACCAGCCTGGAAACGCCGCCTGGGCGGCGGCGACCGCCGCGTCGGCGTCTTCCAGGGTGGCGGCGGCAACCCTGGAGACCACCTCGCCGGTCACCGGATTACGGCGTTCGAAGGTGCGACCGTCACGCGCGGGCAATGACTGCCCGCCAATCAGCAAAGGCACGTCCAGCATGGTGATTCCTCTTTATTGTCTTTATCGGGAACACATGTCGATTTGGTGTAGCGCCGAGAATCTCAGCGCTTGTAGGCTTGCAGGCCCGGCTTGATGCTTTTTTCGTCGAGGAACTGCTTCATACCCTGCTCGCGACCGCCTTCGGTGTCCAGCAGGCGCGACTGGTCGAGCTTGGCGTACAGGTAGTCTTCGTTCTGCTCCCAGGTCAGCTCGCGGCAACGCTTGAAACCATGCTTGGCGGCGCGCAGCACCACCGGGTTCTTTTCCAGCAGGTTGCGGGCCAGTTCGATAGTGGTTTCGCGCAGCTGCGCCAGCGGCACGCTTTCATTGACCAGGCCCATTTCAGCGGCTTTTTTACCGCCGAAGGTCTTGCCGGTCATGATGTAGTACAGCGACTGGCGGTGGCCTACGGTGTCGGCCATGGCCTTGCTGACCAGGTTACCCGGCGGGATGCCCCAGTTGATTTCCGACAGGCCGAAGGTCGCTTCGTCAGCACAGATCGCCAGATCACAGGCCACCAGCGGGCTGAAACCACCGCCGAAGCACCAGCCATTGACCATGGCGATGGTCGGCTTGGAGTACATGCGCAGCAACTTCCACTGCCATTGCGAGGCCTCACGGCGGATCTTTTCCTGGAGAATTTCCGGGCCGGCGTCGGTTTCACGGAAGTACTCCTTGAGGTCCATGCCGGCGGTCCACGACTCACCGGCACCGGTCAGCACCAGCACACCGGCGTCGGCATCCTGCTCCAGAGTTTCCAGCACATCGATCATTTCCCGGTTCAGGGTCGGGCTCATGGCATTGCGTTTTTCCGGGCGATTGAGAATGACCCAGGCGATGCCTTCTTCGATCTCGACTTTGACGGTGCTCCAGCGGCCTTCGTAGTTGCTCATGTCGGTTGCTCTCTTGTTCTGGGTGGGGGCTTGTTCTGAACGGCGGCGTGTTCCGGGAGTGCCGATGAGCAGAAATTAGCCCGGCAAATTAGTTATGTCAATTAACTATTAATCGAGTTAATCGAAAACTTAACGGTCAGTGGATGTCAGATCACCTCATGCGGCTAGTTAGCGGTAGCCTTTGCCAAGCGATCACGGCAAACTGCATAGCCTTGTTAACTGAAGATCAGGACCTTTTGCCATGGCCAAGCCCTCCACAGCACCGCTGCCCCGTGATGTGGTGCCTGACGATGCTGGCGCCCCGGCGGCGCTGGATGCCGCGCTGGACGACCTGATCGGTTACGCCCTGCGCCGCGCCCAGCTCAAGCTGTTCCAGAACCTGATCGGCCGCCTGGCGGTGCATGACCTGCGCCCGGCGCAGTTTTCCGCCTTGGCGATCATCGACCAGAACCCCGGGCTGATGCAGGCCGACCTGGCCCGTGCCCTGGCCATCGAGCCGCCGCAAGTGGTGCCGCTGCTCAACAAGCTTGAAAGCCGTGCGCTGGCGGTACGGGTGCGCTGCAAGCCGGACAAACGCTCTTACGGCATTTTCCTGAGCAAGGGCGGTGAAGCCCTGCTCAAGGAATTGAAGCAGATCGCCGCGCAGAGCGACCTGGACTCGACCTCGGCACTGGATGACGCCGAGCGCGAGCAGTTGCTGCATCTGCTGCGCAAGGTCTATCAAGACTGACCGGGCGCCTCACCACAGCGGCAAGGTGTAGGTGGCCAGAAAGCGGGTCTGATTTTCATCACGAAAGGCCGCCCCGGCGGGGAAGTCGTTGCGGTAGATCGCCTTGCGCACCACAAAGCCCAGTTGCTTGAGCGGCCCGCTCTGGATCACGTAACCCAGCTCCATCTGGAATTCCCGTTCCTTGCGGTCATCGGCGTTCAGTGAGGCCAGCTCGATGTTGTCACCACGCACGTAACGCAGCCGGCTCTTGAGCCCCGGCACGCCGAGGGCAGCGAAGTCGTAGTCATAGATGGCTTGCCAGGTACGTTCTTTGGCATTGAGAAAGTCCGAAGCCATGGTCAACTCGCTCATCCCCATCAGTTCGGTGCCAGACACATAGGGTGTAGCCGTGTCGCCGCTCGAATGCATGTAGCCCACGCTGACCTTGTGCCCGCCAAAGCGGTAACCCAGCAAGGCCGAAGCGTTGATGTTGTCGACCTTGCCAGCCTTGGCGCTGCCGGCCTCGTCACTGAAGAAACTGCGCAGGTCGGTGGTCAACACGCCGTCGCCCAATGGCTGGTTGTGCAACAGCGCCAGGGTGCTCTGCCGGTACAGGTCATCGACCTCGGCATGGTAGAGGCGGATACCCAGGTCCTTGCTGAACTGGTAGTCACCGCCCAGATAACTCATGTGCGAGGTGGTCGCCGCGCCCCTGAAGCGGCCGTTGGGCGAAGCAATGCCCATCGCCTGATAGGAGGTGGAGTCGCGCCGGTTGATGCGGTCGATGTAGCCGGCGTTGAAGGTCAGCCCGTCGATATCTTTGGAGGTCAGGATGGTGCCGCGAAAAGTCTGCGGCAGCAGGCGCGACGGGCTGGCAAAGGCGAACGGCAGGAAGATCGACACATCGCCGGTCTTCACCGTGGTCTGGCCCCAGCGCAGCTTGCCGGTCAGGGCCAGCCGCGAGTAATCATCCGGCGCGCGCCTGTCACTGGCCGATACCGGTAGCAGCTCGGTGCTGCTGCGCTCTGGCGAGGAGTCGAGCTTGATCCCCACCAGGGCGCGGGCGTCCAGGCCAAGGCCCAGTTTGCCAGGGGTGTAGCCCGACTCCAGGTTGAGGATGAAGCCCTGAGCCCACTCTCGGGCCGCCGTCTTCGCCCCGTCATCCTTGTAGTCACGGTCCAGATAATAGTTGCGCAGGGTCAACGTACCGTGGCTGTCTTCCAGCAGCCCTTCGGCATGCAGGCCGGTGCTGCACAGGCCCAGCAGAAGCAGAGGATAAGCACCCAGTCGGGCGCCATTGATCATCGGATGAGTGTCTGGCATGTCCGTGGTCCATTTATTTTTGTTGTACTGGAACGCTGTCGGCCGCCTCAGGGGCGGCCTGCGGAGCAAGAATGGAAATGCGCGAGGCGCCCGTCAACGGAAACCATCCGATAATCGAACGTTAATTTTGTTATCTATTTTTGCCTCAGCACCGTTCTTTCTGTTAAGTCCATGTTTTAAAAGCCTTAGTCGGGTAACAAGCATTCACAGCCGACCCTTTGCTTTTTAGTTATCTTTGTTAATCTTATTTCAAGCCGACCCCAGGTCTGCGTTTACAACAAAAACAAGAACGAGGTTATCCATGGACAGTTCACTGCGCCGCCCGGCGCCCACTATTGTGCTTTGCTTCATCGTTGCGCTGATCGAAGGCTTTGACCTGCAGGCTGCCGGCACCGCGGCGGCGGGACTGCGACACACCTTCGAGCTGGACCCGAAAATGCTCGGCTGGGTATTCAGTGCCGGGATCATCGGCCTGCTGCCTGGTGCATTCTTCGGCGGCTGGATCGCTGATCGGATCGGTCGCAAGAAAATACTCATCGCAGCCGTGCTGCTGTTCGGGGTGTTCTCGCTGGCCACCGCCTACGTTCAGAGCCTTACGGCATTGCTGTTGGTGCGCTTGCTGACCGGCCTGGGTCTGGGCGCCGCCCTGCCCAACCTGATTGCCTTGTGCGCTGAAGCGGTTGGCGAAGAGCGTCGCGGTACGGCGATCAGCATCATGTATGCCGGCGTACCGCTGGGCGGTGCGCTGGCGGCGGTGGTCGCCATGCTGGGCGGTGATCACTGGCAAATGACCTTCATCATCGGTGGCCTGGCGCCGCTGCTGGTGGTGCCGCTGATGATGGTCCTGCTGCCTGAATCAACGGTGTTCCGCCAGGAGGTCGATCCGAACTCGCGGGTTTCGACCCCGCAGGCGCTGTTTGGCGAAGGCCGGGCGCGGATTACTCTGGCGCTGTGGATAAGTTATTTCTTTACCCTTACCGTGATGTACATGCTGCTCAACTGGCTGCCGTCGCTGCTGATGGGCCAGGGCTTCAGCAAGCCGGAAGCGAGCCTGGTACAGATGCTGTTCAACATCGGTGGCGCGCTCGGCTCGCTGTTCGGTGGCCTGCTGCTCGACCGCTTCAATGGCGTGAAAGTGGTGATTGGCGTGTACCTGGGGTTGCTGGCGTCGCTGATTGGCGTTGGACTCTCGGTGGGGATCGTGCCCATGGCCATCGCCGGCTTCTCGGTAGGCGTATTCGTGATGGCCGCGCAACTGGTGCTGTACGCCATGGCCCCGCCCTCCTACCCGACTGCCGTACGCGCCACCGGAGTGGGTGCTGCGGTGGCCATCGGCCGCCTTGGGTCAGTGGCCGGTCCTTTGGCCGCCGGGCAGATTCTCGCCGCCGGGGCCGGCACCAGCGGCGTGCTGCTGGCGACCTCGCCGGGGCTGGTGATTGCCGCGCTGGCGATCATCACCGTAGTCGCCAGACCGGGCCTGGCAACGCGAGCGCCGCTGAAGACAGCCAATTAAGGGCTGAATGCAAAACACCCCCGACAGATACCTGCCGGGGGCGTTTTTATTACTTGGGCAATTTAGTGAGCGAACTGCGCCGCCAGCTCGCGCAGCATCACTTCAGCATCCAGCACCTTGCGCACCGACTCTTCAGCTTTCTCGCGACTGATGTTCAGACGCTCGAACAGCTCGTCAGGGATGCTCTCGACCGGACCGGAGCCGATCCCGTGTTGCCGCAGCAGTTGCACTGCCAGATACACCAGATTGGCATATTCGCAGTGCTCGCCCGCGTATTGCGGGTCGTGCTGGAAGCGCAGTGCAGTGGCCAGTTCATCCGGCATGTCCCAGGAACGCATCAGCCAGGCACCGATCTGCTCGCGGCTGATGCCCAGCAGATGCTGTTCGACGTAGCTGTGATGCAGGTGCGGATTGACCTCCAGCTGGCGGCAGATCAGCGAGAAATGTGGCGGGAACACATGGGCCAGCAACAGGTAGCCAAAGTTGTGCAGCAGGCCGGCCAGGTAAGTCAGGCCCGCTTCAGGACGCTTGGCGCGCGGGATGGCGCGGGTCAGCCCTTCGATGACCGCCGCGGTGTAGATCGACTGCTGCCAGTACGGGGTGGTCTGCTGCGGGTGATCCTTGGGCAGGCTCAGGGTCTTGCCCAGTGCCAGACCCAGCGCCAGATTGATCACCAGATCGAAGCCCAGCACCCGAACAATCGCGTCTTCCACCGAACGGATCTTGCCGGTCGAGGCGTAGTAAGGCGAAGCCGCCCAACTGACCACCTGCGCGGCCAGGGCCGGGTCGGTTTCCACGACACCGGTGATGTCATCGATGGTGGCATCGGGGTCGACCCGCAGCTTGATGATTTTCTGCGCAGTACCAGCCAGCGGCGGGATTTCCAGGGTCGCTTCCAGGCGCTGCTGAATGCGTCGTGCGGTGAACGCATGAACGGCCTGGGTGATTTCTTCGCGGTCGTCGTCAGGACGGTCGAAGTTGGGCTGAACCAGAGCAACCAGTTGCCCGAAGTTGGCCGCGCTGGCCTTGCTCAGCATGCCCTTGAAATCATCACTGGCGATTTCCAGCAGCAGGCCCGGCTCACCGGACCCCACCAGCAGCGACGATTGCTGCAGCAACCGTTCGTCGTACAGGCACGGCGAGCTGGTCAGTGCCGGCAGGCCGGGCAGGCTTTGCAGGTTGTGTTTGACCAGCATGCGCGACAGGCGCTCATAAGAGACCGCCTTGAGTTCGCGGCCGGTCAACTCGGTGATGCGGTTCAAATCGAGCAGTTGGTTCTGCGGGAACAGAATCAGCAGCGCGCCGACGGCGTCTTCGACGAGTACGGCTTGCACCTTGCGCTCGACAGGTAACGTGACATCGTCCACGACTTCCTGGTAGCGGATGGACAATTTTTCCAACAACTGCCGGATTACGGACGGGGTGTGGAGAGAGTCATCGACGTGGGCTACTTCTGTCATGGTCTGAGTCCAATTCCTACATTTTGTGCAGTATAACCAGCTTATCGAGCCTCAGCCCGGCGAGCATGTAAAAGCGTTGTCTACATCACACCTGACCATATTGCTGGCCGTGACGCAACCAGCGGTCAAGCAATGGGCTGACATGTTGCGGCCAGCGCTCCAGCAGCGCCTGGGCTGCATCGCGCACCGCCGGGAGCAGGTCGGCATCGCGCATCAGATCAGCGACCTTGAATTGCAGCAGGCCGGTCTGGCGGGTGCCGAGCATCTCGCCGGGGCCACGAATTTCCAGGTCTTTTTCGGCGATCACGAAGCCGTCGTTGGTCTCACGCATGATGCCCAGACGTTGACGGCCGATTTGTGACAACGGTGGATGATAGAGCAACACGCAGTGACTGACCGCACTGCCGCGCCCTACCCGACCGCGCAACTGATGCAGTTGAGCCAGGCCCAGACGCTCGGGGTTCTCGATGATCATCAGGCTGGCGTTAGGCACGTCTACGCCGACTTCAATGACAGTAGTGGCAACCAGCAGCTGAACGGTTCCTTGTTTGAACTCGGCCATGATCGCGGCCTTCTCGGCAGGCTTCATCCGTCCGTGGATCAGGCCGACGCGCAATTCGCCCAGGGCCATGCTCAATTCTTCGAAGGACGTCTCGGCCGCCTTGCAGGTCAGCTCTTCGGATTCTTCAATCAGGGTGCAGACCCAATAGGCCTGGCGACCTTCGGCGCAGGCGGCGCGCACCCGCTCAATGACTTCTACGCGTCGACTGTCGGCGACCAGAACGGTATTGACCGGCGTACGGCCAGGCGGCAATTCGTCGAGGATCGAAGTATCCAGGTCGGCATAAGCGCTCATCGCCAGGGTGCGCGGGATCGGGGTCGCGGTCATGATCAACTGGTGCGGGCACATCCGCCCGCCGACACCTTTGCTACGCAGGGCCAGACGCTGCTGGACACCGAAGCGGTGCTGTTCGTCGATGATCACCAAGGCAAGGTTCTTGAACTGCACCTCGTCCTGAAACAACGCATGGGTGCCGACCACCATGGGGGCGCCGCCAGTGATCTGCTCCAGCGCCGAGACCCGGGCCTTGCCCTTGAGCTTGCCAGCCAGCCAGGCAACCTCGATGCCCAGCGGCTCCAGCCAGCGCTGGAAATTGAAGTAGTGCTGTTCGGCAAGGATCTCGGTGGGCGCCATCAACGCCACCTGATAGCCCGCCTCGATAGCCTGCAGCGCGGCCAGCGCCGCCACCACGGTCTTGCCCGCGCCAACATCGCCCTGAATCAGGCGCAGCATCGGCTCGGACAGGCTGAGGTCGTAGGCAACCTCTTTACCGACCCGCTGCTGGGCGCCGGTCGGGGCAAAGCCCAGATTGCCCAGAAACAGTCCAGGCAAGCGTGTGGCAGGCGGCATGGCCGGTGCCTGCTGGGCACGCAGGCTCTCGCGCAGACGCTGTTGCGACAACTGGTGAGTCAGCAGCTCTTCAAAGGCCAGCCGATGCTGTGCCCAGTGGTGCCCCAGGGCCAGCTCTTCGACATCGGCGTCGGCCGGCGGATGATGCAGGTAACGGATGGCGTCATCCAGTGGTGCCAGTTGGTAGTCGCTGATCAGTTCTTTGGGCAGCCAGTCCGGCAGGCTTTGCGGGCCGAGCATGGCCAGGCTCTGCTGGCTGAGCTGACGCAGGCGCTGTTGGGTCAGGCCTTCGGTAGTCGGGTAGATCGGTGTCAGGGTCTGCTCTACCGGCGGTGCTTCATCGCCGCTCAGGGCGCGGTATTCGGGGTGGTAAATCTCCAGACCCGAAGCGCCGGGGCGGGCCTCACCGAAACAGCGCAGCGGCGTGCCGCGCTTGAGGCCTTCTTTCTGGGCATTGCTGAAGTGGTAGAAGCGCAGGCTGACCGTACCACTGCCGTCGCCCAGGCGCACCAGCAGGCTGCGGCGCTTGCCCATCACCACATCGGCACCGCTGACCACGCCCTCGATGACCGCATCCTGGCCGGGCCGCAACTGGCCGATAGGCACCACCCGGGTGCGGTCCTGGTAGCGCAGCGGCAGGTGGAACAGCACATCCTGCAGGTTCTCCAGCCCTACCCTGGCGAGTTTTTCAGCCATCGCCTCACCGACACCCTTGAGTGCCGTGACCGGGACCTGAGAAAGCTCGTTCATCGCTAGACTGCCTGGCCCGCTTCTGCCTTGGGACGGGCCACGGAACACAGACGCACCGAGTCAGCCAGAATTTCGATGGCTTTAGGCCGCGGGAAGCTGGCACGCCAGGCGATGGCGACAGTGCGAAATGGGGTTGGTGGCGTCAGCGGACGGACCTCGATCACGCCTGGCGCATAGTGATGGCTGTGGACCGCCGACAGCGGCAGGATCGATACGCCAAGCCCTGAGGCAACCATGTGCCGAATGGTTTCCAGCGAGCTGGACTCGACGGTGGTGTGCCGGGCGCCTTCGCTGTTCTTGGTCAGTGTCGGGCACGCTTCCAGAACCTGATCGCGGAAACAATGGCCTTCGCCAAGCAGCAACAGGCTCTTGTCGTTCAACGCGGAGGAGTCGATGGTCTGCTTGCGCGTCCAGGGGTGCTCGGCCGGCATCAGCACGTAAAACGGCTCGTCGTACAGCGGCAGGGTCAGCACGTCTGCTTCGTTGAACGGCAACGCGATGATTACGGCGTCCAGCTCGCCGTTACGCAGCTTGTCGCGCAGCACGTGGGTGAAGTTTTCTTCGATGTACAACGGCATCTGCGGGGCAACCCGGTGCAGTTGTGGAATCAGATGCGGGAACAGGTATGGACCGACGGTGTAAATGGCGCCGACCTTGAGCGGAGCAGTCAGCTGGTTCTTGCCGGCCTGGGCCAGTTCGCGGATGCCCTGGGCCTGTTCGAGGACTTTCTGGGCCTGGGCGACAATGCCCTCACCGACCGGAGTCAGGCGTACTGCACTCTTGCTGCGTTCGAAGATCAGTACACCAAGTTCGTCTTCGAGCTTTTTCACGCCGACCGACAGCGTAGGCTGGCTGACATGGCAACGTTCGGCAGCATGGCCGAAGTGCTGCTCTTGAGCGAGCGTGACGATATAGCGCAATTCTGTAAGGGTCATAACGTGCGTCCATGTGGTTGCGCGCCCAGCATAGCGGCTGCAATCAATAGACGCACGTTATCAAAGGCGCATCTGTGTATCAAAAAACCGATTCAGGAGCGGTACGCAAAGCGGCGGCCGTCATGGCCCGCCAACTTTGCGTCTGGCCTGTCAGCGTTTATCCAGGGAATAAACGAAGGGTGCCAGAATCTCGATCGAACCGTTGTTCAGTACTTCAGCCGGAGGCTTGGGTACCGGTTGCGCACGGCGGATCATCTCCAGTGTGGCGCGGTCCAGTGACGGGCTGCCGGAACTGCTGGCGATCTCGAAGGACAACACGTTGCCCTGCGCATCGACCACGAACCGCAGTCTGGCCACCCCTTGCATGCCACGACGACGGGCATCCTCAGGGTACTTCTTGTACTTGGCCAGGTGCCGCAGCAGGTCGCTCTGCCAGCTTGGCAGCGCGTTGCTCGGTGGCGACGGCGGGCTAGGCGGCGTCGTCGGCGCGGCAGCCTTGTCAACCTTGACCGGAGTTGGCGGTGTATCCACCGGTTTCTCGTCGGCCGGTTCTTCCTTGGGCGGCTCAGGCTTCTTCTCGATCGGCTTTTTCGGCTGAGGTTTGGGCTTGGGCTTTTCCACTTTCTTGGGCACGACGATTTCCGGCTTCGGCGCCTCGGCGACCTCAGGCATCGGAATCTCTTCTTCCGGTGCAGGTGGCGTCGGTGGCTGCACGACCGCTGGAGGCGGTGGCGGCAGTGGCTCGGGCAGTGGTGGAAGCTCGATCATCATCGCAGGCGGCGGCAGTTCTATTGCCTGGGAGGCCGGCCAGCGCAGTGCCAGATACACTGCAACGGCATGCACGACCAGCACCAACAACAGACTACCGCTATAGCGCGTCAGTGTTTGGCGCATGCTGGTCATTTTTTCCCAACCGTCTCAAGGCCTACCAGGCCGACCTTCAGATAACCGGCAGCGCGCAGGGTGTTCATGACTTCCATCAGGTCGCCGTAATCCACGCCCTTGTCAGCCTGGAAGAAGATGGTGGTGTCCTTCTTGCCCTTGGTGCGCTGGTCCAGCACCTGGCCGATCTGCTCGCGAGGAATCTGATCGTTGCCCAGGTACAGGTTCTTGTCAGCCTTGACGCTGAGGAACACCGGCTTTTCCGGTCGCGGTTGCGGCTGTGCGGTTGAGGCCGGCAGGTCAACCTTGATGTCCACGGTGGCCAGCGGGGCGGCCACCATGAAGATGATCAACAGAACCAGCATGACGTCGATGAACGGCGTCACGTTGATTTCATGGTTCTCGGCGAGATCGTCGCCGCCTTCATTCAGATGCAGACCCACGTGTCAGCCCACCTTGGACATTTGCGGTTGCTGTTGGCTGCGCTCGCTTGGCTCTGGCAGGTGGTCCAGGTCACGGCTGACCAGCAGCAGCACCTGAGCCGATGCGTCGGAGACCTGCGCCTTGTAACCGGCGATGGAGCGGGCGAAGACGTTGTAGATCACCACCGCTGGAATCGCTGCGACCAGACCGATGGCCGTGGCCAGCAGGGCTTCGGCAATACCAGGGGCCACGACCGCCAGGTTGGTGGTCTGGGTCTTGGCGATACCGATGAAGCTGTTCATGATGCCCCATACGGTACCGAACAGACCGACGAACGGCGCGGTGGAACCGATGGTCGCCAGTACCCCGGTGCCGGTGCTCATGGTCCGGCCACTGTTGGCCACAATACGCTCCAGACGGAAGCTGACACGCTCTTTGATGCCTTCGCGTTCACGGCTATTGGCCGATAGACGCATCTCTTCGAGGGCGTCGTGCACCAGAACATGTGCCAGCGTGCCTTCGGCACGGTTCAGCTCGGCGGCTTCGCTGAGGGTACGGGCCTTTTTCAGGCTCGGCACTTCATTGCGCAGGCGACGTTTGGCGCCCAGCAGCTCAAGGCCCTTGGCGATCCAGATGGTCCAGGTGATGATCGAGGCCAGGGCCAGACCGATCATGACGGCCTTCACCACGATGTCGGCGTTCTGGTACATGCCCCACGGCGACAGGTCATGCGCGGACATGCCCAGGCTGTTCTCGCCCTCAAGTGCCAGCGAATCGTCAGCCGCCACAGGCGCTACGGCCGGGGTGGCGCTCGGCGCTGCAGTGGCATTGCCCGCTGGCGCCGGGGCGCTGGCCGCCGCTGGTGCTGCGCTATTGGCGGTCGGTGCGGCCTGATCGGCAAAGGCTGCCGGGGCGAGCGTCAGGCTCAACACAAGTGCGGCTGCCGCGCGCCAGGCGCGAGACATGCCGAAAAGCGTGGTTAGCGAGGCGGGTGATGGAGTGCGTGTCATGCTGGCCGGACCTGAATGTATATAGAACATAATGCGCAATCATGAAGAAACTGCGCAGGTGCGTTAACAAAGGGCGACCATTATTGCAAATCGTTCTTGTTAACTAAAGTAATAATGTATCTTTTTTTGCCACAAATTTGGCTACAGCATTAAATTTTGTGAAATTTCATGGATTTACTGCCGAGCTTGAGAGGAGAAATCTGATGTCTACCCCGAAGGTGGTGATCGCTGGCTGTGGTGATGTGGGCTCGCGTCTGGCTATTGAATTACAAGCACTTGGCTGGGATGTACAGGGGCTACGCCGCAATATTGCCGCGCTGCCGGAGGGTATTTCCGGTATCGCGGCAGATTTGTTTGCGGCGGCTCTGCCCAAGGGCTGGCCAAGCGGCAGCATTGACTATCTGGTGTATTGCGCAACGCCTTCGCAACGCGATGAGGCCGGCTATCGACAGGCGTATGTCGAAGGCCTGCAACATACACTGAGCTGGGTGCGCCAGTCGGGCCAACAGCCGCGCCGCGTTGTCTTTGTTTCCAGCACCGGGGTGTACGGCCAACAGCAAGGCGAGTGGATCGACGAAACATCGGCCACTGAGGCTGAGCGGTTTTCCGGCCAGGTCTTGCTGGAGGCCGAGCGCGTGGCACTCGATTGCGGCTGGCCAGCCAGTGTCGTGCGCCTGGCCGGGATCTACGGTCCAGGCCGCAGCGATCTGTCGGGCAAGGTGCGCGAGGGCTATCGGGTAGCGATTGATCCGCCAGTGTATGCCAACCGTATTCACGCCGACGATGCCGCAGGCTTGCTGGCGCATCTGCTCAAGGCCGACGCCGAGGGTGTGGTGCTACAGGATTGCTATCTGGGGGTCGATGACGAGCCGGCAGCGCTGGCCGAGGTGGTGGCCTGGATGCGCGAGTATCTGGGGGTTAGCCAATGGTCCGAGCAGCAGGTGTTGCGCCGGGCCGGCAGCAAGCGCTGCAGCAATGCCCGGGCGCGGGCACTGGGCTGGACGCCGCGCTACCCGGATTATCGCGCCGGGTATGCGGCGTTGCTGGGTTGATCAACGGTCGGCGCAGCGGCGACATCTTCGCCGCTAAAGCGGCTCCTACTGTTGCTCAAGCAGCCAGCGGCGCTGGCCGGGACGCAGCTGAGGCATTTCGTCGGCTTCAGCGGTGTTGATGGCCTGGAAAATCTCCAGCTGCTGGCCTTTGCGGGCAAAGATCCACGGTGCACCCTGTTCGGCGCGCTCCAGCCACATGCTGTCGTACTCGCCGCTCATGGCTGCACAGTCACCTGCCAGGCACAGCGCATAGCGATCGTTGCCGCCCAGCCCCTGCACTCGGCCATCGGGCGAGAACTGAACGCTGCTGCCCTGGCCGTCGCCACTGACAATGGTCCATTTGCCGCCCAGATAAGCCGAGTACAGCGCATGCTCAAAGCTGCTGCCCGGTGGCGCATCGGCAGCGAGGCTGACCTTGGGTTTGACGAAGCGCTGCTCAGGACCTGACTCGCTGGCCGCCTGGGTCAGCTGGCTGCCATCAATGCTCAGGTCTTCGAAGAAGTTGCCATAGAACTCGATACGCAGCTTGCCGGCCTTGGACTCGATGATCTTGCCTTCGCCGAGCTCAAAGCCATTGGAAAAAGATGCCTGGCCGGCCTTGGTGTCGACCTGCCATTCCAGATTCGGGCCGCTGGACAACATGGCTTCACGCATGTTGCTGCCTTTGACGGCGGCATCAATGGCATTCTGATTGATCCAGATACCATCGGGGTTGACGTCGGTATGGCTGGCACAGCCACTGACGAGTGCGGCCAACAGCGTAAGGGCAAGCGCACGACGCATAAGGGAATCCTTTCTTTGCACAGGATGACGCAGCGCCTGGACGCTGCGCCGGGGCGGTTTACTCAAGGACCAGAATGGCGTCCATTTCGACCTGCGAGCCGCGTGGCAGTGCGGCAACGCCGATGGCGGCGCGGGCCGGGTAAGGCTGCTCGAAGTACTTGCCCATGATCTCGTTGACCTTGGCGAAATGGCCCAGGTCAGTGAGAAAGATGTTCAGTTTGACGATGTCTTTGAACGAGCCGCCAGCCGCTTCGGCGACGGACTTCAGGTTTTCGAAGACCTGGGTGATCTGGGCTTCGATGCCGTCGACCAGCTCCATGGTGTTCGGGTCCAGCGGGATCTGCCCGGACATGTAAACGGTGTTGCCCGCCTTGATGGCCTGGGAATAGGTGCCGATGGCGGCAGGTGCCTTGTCGCTGTTGATGACAGTCTTGGACATGAGAACTCCTGTTAAAGGGGTGTCAGGCGCGCATGCGGGTAATGCGGGTTACCCCGGCCAGGGCGCGCAGCTTTTTGATGACGCGGGCCAGGTGTACGCGATCGTGCACGCTGACCACCAGTTGGACCACGCTGATGCGACCATCGCGCTCATCCATGCTGATCTTCTCGATGTTGCCGTCGGCGGCATTGACGCTGCTGGCCAGCAGCGCGATCAGGCCACGCTGGTGCTCAAGCTCGACGCGCAACTCGACGTTGAATTCGCCAGTGACATCCTTGGCCCAGGACAGATGCAGGCATTTTTCCGGGTTATGGCGGATCTCACTGATATTGCGGCAGTTTTCCAGGTGCACGACCATGCCCTTGCCCGCCGACAGGTGGCCGACGATCGGGTCGCCCGGAATCGGCGTGCAGCACTTGGCATAACTGAGTACCAGGCCTTCGGTGCCGCGGATCGCCAGCGGGCCTTCAGGGCTGGGCAGTTGCTCGCCGTCACCCAGCAAGCGGCGTGCGACCACATAGGCCATGCGATTGCCCAGGCCGATGTCTTCGAGCAGATCTTCCAGGACTTCGGCGCGGTACTCGATCAGTGCGGCC
The DNA here is from genome assembly GCF_000829415.1 of Pseudomonas sp. StFLB209. Classification (NCBI taxonomy): domain Bacteria; kingdom Pseudomonadati; phylum Pseudomonadota; class Gammaproteobacteria; order Pseudomonadales; family Pseudomonadaceae; genus Pseudomonas; species Pseudomonas sp. StFLB209. Next base: position 1,719,707 of record NZ_AP014637.1, read on the forward strand.
TGAACGCGCTCGGCGCTGACTTTGTCCAGGCTGGTCTCGAAGCCGTTGAGTACCTTGTTGAGCAAGCGCTCGCCGAGGCTGATGGACTCGGAACGGCGCTGCAGCTTCAGGGCGTGGCGAATATGGGTACGAGCCTTGCCGGTGACCACAAAATTGAGCCAGGCCGGGTTCGGCCGGGCACCCGGCGCGCTGACGATCTCGACGGTCGAGCCGCTTTGCAGCGGCTCGGAGAGCGGAGCCAGGCGGCGGTTGATCCGGCAGGCAATGCAACTGTTGCCGACGTCAGTGTGCACGGCGTAAGCAAAATCCACCGCCGTGGAGCCTTTTGGCAGCTCCATGATCCGCCCTTTGGGGGTGAACACGTAGACTTCGTCGGGGAACAGGTCGATCTTGACGCTTTCGATGAACTCCAGCGAGTTGCCGGCGCGTTGCTGCATTTCCAGCACGCCCTTGACCCATTGCCGGGCGCGGGCATGGGAGCCCTTGGGCTGCTCGTCATCACTGGACTTGTAAAGCCAGTGCGCGGCGATGCCGTTATTGGCCATTTCTTCCATTTCGCGGGTGCGAATCTGGATTTCGATGGGCACCCCGTGCATGCCGAACAGCGTGGTATGCAGCGACTGGTAGCCGTTGGCCTTGGGGATCGCAATGTAATCCTTGAAACGCCCAGGCAGTGGCTTGTAGAGGTTGTGTACGGCGCCCAGTACCCGGTAGCAGGTATCGACCTTGTCGACGATGATGCGAAACGCATACACGTCCATGATTTCGTTGAAGGCCCGGCGCTTGCCGCGCATCTTCTTGTAGATGCCGTACAGATGTTTCTGGCGGCCGCTGACATCGCCTTCGATGCCGTCCACTGCCAGACAGTGGCTCAACGACTCTTCGATCTTGTTGACCAGTTCCTTGCGGTTGCCACGGGCGCGCTTGACCGCCTGGTGAATGCGCGAGGAGCGCATCGGGTACATGGCCTTGAAGCCCAGGTCTTCGAACTCGATGCGTACGCTGTGCATGCCCAGCCGGTTGGCGATGGGGGCATAGATCTCGAGGGTTTCCTTGGCGATTCGCCGGCGTTTTTCGCCGGACAACACCTCAAGGGTACGCATGTTATGCAGGCGGTCGGCAAGCTTGACCAGGATCACGCGGATATCGCGGGCCATGGCCATGGCCATTTTCTGGAAGTTTTCCGCCTGGGCCTCGGCCTTGGTCTCGAAGTTCATCTGGGTCAGCTTGCTGACCCCGTCGACCAGGTCTGCGACGGTCTCACCGAACTGCGCACTGAGCGCTTCCTTGGCGATGCCGGTGTCTTCGATCACGTCATGCAGCATCGCGGCCATCAGGCTCTGATGGTCCATGTGCATGTCAGCGAGGATATTGGCGACGGCCAAAGGGTGGGTGACGTAGGCTTCGCCGCTGCGACGGCGCTGGCCGTCGTGGGCTTGCTCGGCGTAGAAATACGCGCGACGGACCAGGTTGACCTGATCCTTGCCTAAATAGGCCGAAATGCGTTCGGCGAGGGCGTCTATGCTCGGCAAGGCGCTACCCCCTGCCGATGGCTCTTACCCTGCGCCGTACCACATCGACCCGGCATAGGCTTAAACGGCCTCGCTGGACTCGTCCTCGAAGGCGGCAAACAATGGCTCGTCTTCGACGATTTCAGCTTCGGCGATCACTGCATTGTCGATCAGGCCGGCGGCGATTTCGCGCAGGGCAAGTACGGTAGGCTTGTCGTTTTCCCAAGCCAGCTTGGGCTCTTTGCCGCCAGTGGCGAGCTGACGCGAACGCTTGGTAGCGAGCATGACCAGCTCGAAGCGGTTATCGACGTGTTCCAGGCAGTCTTCAACAGTCACGCGGGCCATGGTATTCCTCGTAGCAAATGCGTATGCGCGGTGCCCGGATGGGCGAGCGGACTCGGTAGTGTACAAGCGGTCGGTAGCAAGCTTCAAGCGGCAAGCCACAAGCGGGCCGATTCAGGCCAGCAATTGGCTGAGCAGCTCTTGGTGCTGACGCGCCTGATGCGCCTGACTCAAACGGTTGGCACGGAAAATGGCTTTCAGATCCTGCAGCGCGACGTCAAAATTGTCGTTGATCACCAGGTAGTCATAAGCGGCGTAATGACTCATCTCGCTGACCGCTTCGCGCATCCGCCCTTCGATGATCTCGTCGCTGTCCTGGCCACGGTTGTTCAAGCGCTGGCGCAGCGCTTCGCGGCTGGGCGGCAAAATGAAGATCGAGCGTGCGTCGGGCATCAGGTTGCGCACTTGTTCAGCGCCCTGCCAGTCGATTTCCAGAATCAGGTCGTGACCGGCATCGAGCACTTGCTGCAGGCTGCTCTGCGAGGTGCCATAGAGGTTGCCGAACACTTCGGCCTGCTCCAGGAAATCGCCCTGCTCGATCATGCGCAGAAACTCGGCGCGCTCGACGAAGTGGTAGTTCACCCCGTTGGTTTCGCCCGGGCGCATGGCGCGCGTGGTGTGCGAGACGGAAACGCGAATTTGCGGCTCGTCGGCGATCAGCGCCGTGACCAGGCTGGTCTTGCCTGCCCCGGACGGGGCGGAAACGATATACAGGGTGCCGGTACTATGGGTCATTTGGGGTTCAGCCTTACTCAATATTCTGCACTTGTTCGCGCATCTGCTCGATCAACACCTTGAGGTTGACCGCGGCCTGGGTGCTGCGAGGATCGAACGCCTTGGAGCCCAGCGTGTTGGCCTCGCGGTTGAGCTCCTGCATCAGGAAGTCCAGGCGCCGCCCGGCCTGCCCGCCGGTCTTGAGCACCCGGCGCACTTCCGTGACATGGGTGTTGAGACGGTCGAGCTCTTCGGCAACGTCGCTTTTCTGGGCGAGCAGGACCATTTCCTGCTCCAGGCGCTGCGGGTCCAGCTCGGCCTTCATGTCATTGAAGCGGTCGAGGATCTTCTGCCGCTGCGCAGCCAGCATCTGCGGCACCAGAGCGCGCAGGGTGGTGACTTCCTGGCTGATGGCGTCCAGTCGCTCGCTGAGCAGCGCTGCCAGGCCCGCGCCTTCACGCGCCCGACCGTTTTTCAGCTCCTCGAGCGCTTGGCTGAACAGCGCCAGCGCAGCGCTGTTCAGTGCCTGGGGATCAGCCGCGTCGCCGACCAACACCCCAGGCCAGGCCAGTACTTCCAGCGGGTTGAGCGGGGCCGGTTGCTGGATCAGCGCGGCAACCTGCTCGGCGGCGGCGACCAGTTGCGCCGCACGCTCGCGGTCAACCTGGAGCGGTTTGCCGGCCGTTTCTTCGACAAAGCGCAAGGTGCACTCGACCTTGCCCCGTGACAGCCCTTGACGCAGCGCTTCACGAATCGCACCTTCCAGGTCGCGGAACGCTTCAGGCAAGCGCAGGTGGGGTTCGAGGTAGCGGTGGTTGACCGAGCGCAGCTCCCAGCTCAGGGTGCCTTGGGTTCCGGCCTGTTCGGCGCGGGCAAAGGCGGTCATGCTGTGCACCATGGGGTGTACCTCTATTGAGTCCCACGCGCAGCCCGGTCGCAGGCGGCGTGGAAGTCGTGAAAGTCGACAGGCTGCAAAAGCGCAGGATTGTAACGCAGGCGAGGCTGGCGCCCAAACGGCTGATGCATACAGATGCCGGCCGCTGGTCAGGGTTCCGGTATTTATGGATCGCGACCGGTCAGGCAAAGCAATTCGCGATTGAAGCTCGACAGCCCCTATAATGCTCGGCAGTTTTCCGTCCTGTACAGGTATTGCCAGATGAAACGTCCAAGTGGTCGCGCTGCCGATCAACTGCGCCCGATCCGTATCACCCGCAACTACACCAAACACGCCGAGGGCTCTGTACTGGTCGAGTTCGGGGACACCAAGGTCATCTGCACGGTCAGCGTCGAAAACGGCGTACCGCGTTTCCTCAAAGGCCAGGGCCAGGGCTGGCTGACCGCCGAATACGGCATGCTGCCGCGCGCCACCGGCGAGCGTAACCAGCGCGAAGCCAGTCGTGGCAAGCAGGGCGGCCGGACCCTCGAAATCCAGCGCCTGATCGGCCGTTCGTTGCGCGCGGCACTGGACATGTCCAAGCTGGGCGACATCACCCTGTACGTCGACTGCGACGTGATCCAGGCCGATGGCGGCACCCGAACCGCGTCGATCACCGGTTCCATGGTCGCACTGATCGACGCCCTCAAAGTGGTCAAGAAACGCGGCGGCCTGAAGGCGGGCGATCCGCTCAAGCAGATGGTCGGCGCCGTGTCGGTCGGTATCTATCAGGGCGAGCCGGTACTTGACCTGGATTACCCCGAAGACTCCGCCGCCGAAACCGACCTTAACGTGGTGATGACCAGTGCCGGCGGCTTCATCGAAGTCCAGGGCACCGCCGAAGGTGCGCCGTTCCAGCCCGAAGAACTCAACGCGATGCTGGAACTGGCACGCAAAGGCATGGCCGAAATATTCGAACTGCAGCGCGCCGCGCTGGCTGACTGAGACACCGACCCGGGGACCTGAAATGACCGACAGCCAACAACCCTCGCTGCACAAGCCAGGCCCGCAAGCGCGGCAGTGGGCGATGCTTTGTCATCTGTCGGCGTTTTTCGGGCTGGTCTTTCCGTTCGGCAACCTGCTGGGGCCGCTGGTGCTCTGGCAGCTCAAGAAAGAGTCCGACCCGTTTATCGACGCTCAGGGCCGTGAAGCGCTGAACTTCCAGATCACCGTCAGCATTGCCGCGACCATCAGCTTCATGCTGGTGTTCGTGGTGATCGGCATACCGCTGTTGATGCTGGTCGGCCTGGGCGCCTTGGTGCTGACCATCATTGGCGGCGTAAAAGCCAATGACGGCCTGAACTACCGCTACCCGTTCACCTGGCGCCCGCTGTAGGAGCAGCTTTAGCTGCGAAGGCTTCGCGGCTAAAGCCGCTCCTACGGCGTAGACCCAAGCCTTCGCCCAATAAAAAGCCGACATCATGTCGGCTTTTTGTCGTCCGGTGGCTGACCCTCAATCAGGTGGTCAGTGTCCAGTCGTAGTCCACGATCAGCGGCGCGTGCTGCGAGAAGCGCGGCTGGCGAGGCAGGCGTGCGCTGCGTACGAAACGGCGCAGGCCCGGTGTCAGAATCTGATAGTCGAAGCGCCAGCCCAGATTGAGCATCTCGGCCTGTTCGCTGTCCGGCCACCAGCTGTACTGATCGCCTTCACGATTGACTTCACGCAGTGCATCCACATAACCCATATTGCCGACGATCTCGTCCATCCAGGCGCGCTCCGGCGCAAGGAAGCCTGGCGACTGCTGACTGTCGCGCCAGTTCTTGATGTCGAGCTTCTGCTGGGCAACATACAGCGAACCGCAGTAAATGTACTCGCGGCGCTTGCGACGCTGCTTGTCCAGATACTTGCCGAAGTCATCCATAAGCTTGAATTTCTGATTCAGGTCTTCATCGCCGTTCATGCCCGAAGGCAACAACAGGGTGGCAATGCTGACTTTGTCGAAATCTGCCTGCAGGTAACGCCCGTAGCGGTCAGCGGTCTCGAAACCCAGACCGCTGATGACCGCCTTTGGCTGCAACCGCGAGTAAAGCGCCACGCCGCCCTGGGCAGGCACCTCGGCTTCGCATGCATACAGGAAGTAACCATCCAGCTGGTAGGCTGGATCATCCAGTTCAAAGGCGGAGGCGCGGGTGTCCTGAAGGCAGATGACGTCGGCATTCTGAGCTTGCAGCCAGCTGAGCAAACCACGCTCGACTGCAGCCTGAATGCCATTTACGTTCACACTGATGATCCGCATAAATGGCCCCAAAAATCACGTGCGTGTATGATACCCGAGGTCTAATCAATTAGCTAAATCCGTGCTTTCAGGGCTTTTTCATGCAAGCGTATCAACGCGATTTCATTCGTTTTGCCATCGATCGCGGCGTGCTGCGCTTCGGTGAGTTCACTCTCAAGTCAGGGCGCACCAGCCCTTACTTCTTCAATGCCGGTCTGTTCAACAGCGGCGCCGCACTGGCGCAACTGGGGCGGTTCTACGCCTCGGCGATCGTTGACAGCGGGATCGACTTCGACGTGCTGTTCGGCCCGGCCTACAAAGGCATTCCGCTGGCGGCCGCTACCGCCGTGTCGCTGGCCGAGCATCACGACCGGGACCTGCCCTGGTGCTTCAACCGCAAGGAAGCCAAGGCCCACGGCGAGGGCGGCAGCCTGGTCGGCGCACCTTTGACCGGCAATGTGCTGATCATTGATGACGTGATTACCGCCGGCACCGCGATTCGTGAGGTCATGCAGATCATCCAGGCCCAGGACGCTACGGCGGCCGGCGTGCTGATCGCGATGAACCGCCAGGAGCGTGGCAACGGCGAGTTGTCGGCGATTCAGGAAGTCGAGCGCGACTTCGGCATTCCGGTCGTGAGCATCGTCTCGCTCAACCAGGTGCTGGAATTTCTCGCCGACGACCCACAACTCAAGCAACACCTGCCTGCAGTGCAAGCGTACCGGGCGCAATACGGCGTCTGAGGGAAACCTATGACCGGCTGGGCGAAGCACCGCAGTGATCGAAACCTGAGCAGCACGTCGCGGCGCGTCGTGCAGGCTACCGGGCTGGTGTTGCTGCTGGTCAGCTTTGGCCAGGGTGCGGCAATGGCTGCCGAGCCTCCTGAGGTGCTGCTCTATCGCTATGTCGACAGCCGTGGCATAACCGTCATGGATCGCCAGGGCGTGCCGCCGGAGTACGCAGGCAAAGGCTATCAGGTACTCAACGCCCAGGGGCGAGTGGTACAGGTAGTCCCGCCGGCCCCCAGTGCCGAGCAGATTCGTCAGGCCGAGGCGGCCAAGGCCCAGGCCGGTGCCGATGCGCAGTTATTGCGCCAGTATCGCAGTGTCGATGATGTCGAGCGCGCCAAGGCTCGCAAGCTGGCAGAGATCGACGCGCTGATCGGCGTGGCCCAAGGCAATACCCAGGGCCTGGCTGCCCAGCAGGCCAGCCTGCAGGGCCAGGCCGCCGATCTGGAACGGGCAGGGCGGGCGGTGCCGCAGAACCTGATTGACCAGATGAACGACCTGCGCGATCAGCACAATGCGCTCAAGGCCGAGATCAGTCGTTATCAGCAGGCGCGTCAGCAGGCAGAGTCAGACTTCGCCCAGTTGCGGGTGCGGGTCTCCAGCCTGCTGCAGTAACGCAGTAAAAAGGCCCCGTCAGTTCGCACTGACGGGGCCTTTTTATTATCGCAATGACCGCAATCAGTGACGCTTGCGGTTGGTGATCAGCGTACCCACGCCGCTGTCGGTGAAGATTTCCAGCAGTACGGCATTGGGCACACGGCCATCGATGATGTGCGAGCTGTGTACGCCGCCCTGCACCGCTTCCAGCGCGCAACGGATCTTCGGCAGCATGCCGCCGTAGATGGTGCCGTCAGCGATCAGGCCATCGACCTGTTCGGTGGTCAGGCCGGTCAGGACTTCACCTTGCTTGTCCATCAGGCCGGCAATGTTGGTCAGCAGCATCAGTTTCTCGGCCTTGAGGGCTTCGGCAACCTTGCCGGCGACCAGATCGGCATTGATGTTGTACGACTCACCGTTCGGGCCGACACCGATCGGCGCGATCACCGGGATGAAGTCGCCCTTGACCAGCATGTTCAGCAGGTCGGTATTGACCCCGACCACTTCGCCAACGTGACCGATGTCGATGATTTCGGCCTTGGTCATTTCCGGCGTCTGGCGGGTAACGGTGAGCTTCTTCGCACGAATCAGCTCGGCGTCCTTGCCGGTCAGGCCGATGGCGCTGCCACCATGACGGTTGATCAGGTTGACGATGTCTTTGTTGACCTGGCCGCCGAGGACCATTTCCACCACATCCATGGTCTGCGAGTCGGTCACCCGCATGCCGTCGATGAAGTGGCTTTCAATGGACAGGCGCTTGAGCAGGTCACCGATCTGCGGACCGCCGCCGTGAACGACCACCGGGTTGATACCGACCGCTTTCATCAGCACGATATCGCGCGCAAAGCCGGTTTTCAGCTCTTCGCTTTCCATGGCGTTGCCGCCGTACTTGATTACCAGCGTCTTGCCAACGAAACGGCGGATGTATGGCAGTGCTTCGGACAATACCTTGGCGACGTTAGAAGCGGCATCACGTTCGAGGGTCATTCGGGGCTCCAGTCAAAGATCAAACTATCAGAACGGCAAGTCGAGGTCCGGCGCAACTTTCTTGAGCTCGGTATGGAAAACGTTCTGGATGCGCTGCAATTCAGCCTCGGTTTCGGCTTCGAAGCGCAGCACCAGCACCGGCGTGGTGTTGGACGCACGCACCAGACCCCAGCCTTTCGGATAATCGACACGGACACCGTCGATGCTGGTCAGTTTGGCGTCGCCCCACTGGGCCTGTTTCTCCAGAGCCTCAATGATGCTGAACTTGGTGACATCGGTCACCTTAATATTGATCTCTGGGGTGGAAACGTCATCCGGGAAAGAGGCGAACAGCTGTTCGGCGGTTTCGGTTTTCTGGCTGAGGATTTCCAGCAGCCGTGCAGCGCTGTAGATACCGTCATCGAAACCGAACCAACGCTCCTTGAAGAAGATGTGGCCGCTCATCTCGCCCGCCAGCAACGCGCCGCTTTTCTTCATTTGTTTCTTGATCAGCGAGTGGCCGGTTTTCCACATCACCGGACGACCGCCGTGCTCACTGATCAACGGGGTCAGGCGGCGGGTGCACTTGACGTCGAAGATGATGTCGGCGCCCGGATTGCGCTCCAGCACGTCCAGCGCGAACAGCATCAGCAGGCGGTCAGGGAAGACCACATTGCCCTCGTTGGTCACCACCCCCACACGGTCGCCGTCGCCGTCGAAGGCAAGGCCCAGGTCGGCGCCGGTTTCCTTGACCTTGGCAATCAGGTCCTGAAGGTTTTCCAGCTTGCCCGGATCGGGGTGGTGGTTAGGGAAATTGCCGTCGACTTCCTCGAACAGGGAAATCACTTCACAGCCCAGCGCTTCAATCAGCCGCGGCGCGATGACCCCGGCAGCGCCGTTGCCGCAGTCGACCACCACCTTGAGGCGGCGGGCCAGGGCGATGTCCTGGGTGATCTGCTGGTAGTAGCGCTCGAGGATGTCGACCTTGGTGATGCTGCCTTTTTGCTCGGTCAGGTTGTTGGTTTTGATGCGCTCAAGCAGGGCCTGGATCTGTTCGTTGGCCAGGGTGTCGCCTGCGATGACGATCTTGAAACCGTTGTAGTCCTTGGGGTTGTGGCTGCCGGTGAGCATCACGCCAGTCTTGCCGGCCAGCACGTTGGCGGCGTAGTACAGCGCCGGAGTCGGGACCAGGCCGACATCGCTGACATGACAACCGGCGTCATGCAGCCCCTGAATCAGTTGTTGTGACAGTTCCGGGCCAGACAGACGGCCATCGCGACCCACGCTGACGTTGGGTTCGTTCTCGGCCAGGCTCTGGGCGCCGATGGCCCGACCGATCCAGTAGGCGGTTTCAGCGTGCAGGGTATCGCCGACCACACCGCGAATGTCATAGGCGCGGAAGATCGACTCGGGAAGCTGGGGTGCCACGGATGCTGGGCTGTTCATAAAGAGGGTGTGCTCCGATCTCGGGAGATCCTGGTTGTCGTCGAGAATGTCGATATCAAGGATATCGGTGTTCTGGAACAGCGGATCGCTCCAGGCGGTGCCAGGCTTGGCGGCCGGGGGCGATACTGCAACGCTGCCTTCAGAGGTGTCGGGTTTTGCGCCGCTTCTGTCGCCAGTAGCCGCGTGAGGCGCGGTGTACAGCGAAAGACGGGCAAGGGCCTGAGCCAGTCCTTGCAGGGCAGGGAGGCTCAAACCGAAGGGTTTGACGGTTTTTCCGCGAGAGAGTTCTTGCACCAGTTGATCCAGTTGCCGGGTGTCGTCGACGATCAGCCTTTGCAGGCGGCGCTCGTTTAGGTACAGCCCCAGCACGCTGCCCGCCAGGGCGACCAGCAAAGCCAGGCCGAGCAATAGCCAGGGGATCGGGTTGTGCAAGGCCGGACCTGGGGTGAATTCAAGCCGCCAGCCCGGATAGCCGGTCTCGAAAACCTGCGGCTTGCCGGCACCGGCCAGCCCGCGCTGCAGGAAAACCTGCTCCGGGCCGTTGCCGAACTGCTGGCTTAACACCACTTGCCCGGCGTCTTCGGGAATGCCTGGAATGGCGTTGAGCAGACGCTTGGGGTCGAAGGCCAGCAACAAGGTGCCGCTGGCCGGCTGGCTCGGGTCGCTGCGCAGCGCTGCCACGCTGTAAATGACCCAGCGCTCGCCGATCTTGCGTGCCTCCGGCACCGGTGCCTGACCCTGAATCGCCTTGTTGAGCAGGTCCAGGGTCGAGTAGCTGACCGGCAAGCTGCTCTGGGTGTCGATGTCGGCCAGGCCTTTGGCATCGATCCGTGCGCCAATCAGGCCGTCCCAGTAACGCAGCCGCTCCTGCACAGCGCTGCGGGCCTGCTCATCATGACTCTGCAGGGCCTGCAACAGGGCGGGATTGTTGGCGGCCGCCTGGGTGTCGGCACCGATCTGGCGCAAGGCCAGATTGATCGCCAGCGCCTGGCTGTTACCCCAGGCCTGGATCTGCTGGTCATGCTGTTGCGGGCTGCTGGCCAGGCCGACGGTGATCAGTACCAGCGCCGCCGCCAGGCCGGCAAACGCCGGAATCAGACCGGGCAGCAAGGCGTGCAAGGCAGAAGCAGAAGGCTTTTGCCCTTCGGCAGACGAATGCTGGTTGATGCTGCGCTGACTGCCTTCCACCCGACTGCTCTCCGATTATTCGTCCTGAATCCGGGGTTGCCTGTGCAAATCTGTCAATGACTGCCTGAGTGACCGAAGCCGCCGGCACCGCGCTGGGTCTGCTGGAACTCCTCGACCAGCTCGAAACGGGCCTGCACCACCGGCACCAGCACCAACTGCGCGATGCGCTCGCCAACCGCGATGGTGAACGGAGTCTGGCCGCGGTTCCAGCACGAGACCATCAGTTCGCCCTGATAATCGGAGTCGATCAGGCCGACCAGGTTGCCCAGCACGATGCCGTGCTTATGGCCCAGCCCCGAACGCGGCAGAATCAGCGCGGCCAGGCCCGGGTCTTCGACGTAGATCGACAGGCCAGTGGGAATCAGCAGGGTCTGGCCGGGCTCCAGCACGGTGTCCTGCTGCAGCATGGCGCGCAGGTCAAGGCCAGCCGAGCCGCTGGTGGCGTAGGCCGGAAGAGGGAAGTCGCTGCCAATGCGGGGGTCGAGGATCTTGGCTTGTAGAGCGTGCATTCGTAGTTAAACCTGATTCATGCGTTCGGCGATAAAAGAGATCAGCTGGCGGGCAATCTTGCCTTTGCTGGTCTGGGCAAAGAGCGTTGCATGCAACGCCCGGTCGATCACGCTGCAGGCGTTTTCTTCACTATTGAAGCCGATGCTGGGGTTGGCGACATCGTTGGCGACAATCAGATCGAGATTCTTGTCCTTGAGCTTGCGTGCAGCATAGTCGAGCAAATGCTCGGTCTCGGCGGCAAAACCGACACTGAACGGACGATCCGGGCGGGTCGCGATGGTCGCCAGGATGTCGGGGTTACGGACCATCTGCAGCAACAGGCCGTCGCCGGTGCTGGGGTCTTTCTTGAGTTTGTGCGGGGCGACCACTTCCGGGCGGTAGTCGGCCACGGCGGCCGAGGCAATGAACAGATCGCACGGAATCGCTGCTTCGCAGGCGGCCAGCATGTCGCGGGCGCTGACCACGTCAATGCGCGTGACCCGGTCCGGCGTCGGCAGGCTGACGGGACCTGTGATCAGTGTCACCCGCGCGCCGGCTTCCACGGCCGCTTCGGCCAGGGCAAGGCCCATCTTGCCGGAGCTGTGGTTGGTGATGTAACGCACCGGGTCGATATTTTCCTGAGTGGGCCCGGCAGTGATCACCACGTGCTGGCCGGTCAGGCTCAGGCGCTGGAAGCACTCGGCGGCGCACATCGCCAGCTCGCCGGGCTCGAGCATCCGGCCAAACCCCACGTCGCCGCAGGCCTGGCTGCCCGATGCCGGGCCGAACACTTTCCAGCCGCGCTCTTCGAGCTGCCGTGTGTTGGCCTGCACCGAGCTGTCGCGCCACATGGCCTGGTTCATCGCCGGCGCAATCGCCACGGTGGCGTCGGTGGCCAGCACAATAGTGGTCAACAGGTCATTGGCGATGCCCTGGGCCAGGCGGGCGATCAGGTCAGCGGTTGCCGGGGCGATGAGAATCAGGTCCGCCCAGCGGGCCAGCTCGATATGCCCCATCGCGGCTTCTGCCGCCGGGTCGAGCAGCTCCAGATGGACGGGGTGTCCCGAGAGCGCCTGCATGGTCAGAGGGGTGATGAACTCCGCTCCGCCCTTGGTCATGACGACCCGCACTTCGGCCCCCTGGTCGCGCAAGCGGCGGACCAGTTCGGCGCTTTTGTAGGCCGCGATGCCGCCGCCGACGCCCAGAACGATGCGTTTTCGATACAGCCGCTGCATAGGCCTGCCTTGTCTTGATCAATGTTGCGCAATCGCAGCAGCCCCGGTGCCGGGTAGCCGCAGAAAAATCCGGGCTAAGATAGCACAGCGTCCGCAGTGGAGCAGCGGCGCCCACAGCTCTGTAGGAAAAGTCAGCGCGTGAGGCTCTGGCCCGGCAAAAGCTGGCGAGCCGTTGCGATCTGCGGTACTAGCTTGTGGGACGTGCGCGGCCCCTTGTTTGCGCCGCGCCTGAACACAAGGAGGTGGTGCATGAGTATCCGCGACTGGCCTGCTGCGGAGCGTCCGCGCGAGCGTCTGCTGAGCATGGGCGCGCAGAGCCTTTCCGATGCAGAACTGCTGGCCATTTTCCTGCGCACCGGCGTCTCAGGCAAAAGTGCCGTCGATCTGGCCCGGCATCTGTTGAGTGAATTCGGCAGCCTGCGCGCGTTGCTGGAGGCCGACCTCGATGCCTTCAGTTCACACCTGGGGCTTGGCCCGGCGAAGTTCTCCCAACTTCAGGCGGTGCTGGAAATGGCCCGTCGGCACCTGGCTGAAAGCGTCCGCCATGCGTCGGCGCTGGAAAACCCGCAGCAGGTTCGCACCTATCTGAAATCACAGCTGCGCCATGAGCCTCACGAAGTGTTCGCCTGCCTGTTTCTCGACAGCAAGCATCGCGTGCAGGCGTTCGAGGTACTGTTCCATGGAACGATCAATGCGGCCTATGTTCACCCGCGCCAGGTGGTCAAACGCGCCCTGGCACACAATTCGGCCAGCCTGATCCTGTGCCATAACCACCCCTCCGGGGTCAGCGAGCCAAGCCGGGCCGACATCGAGCTGACCAAGCGCCTTATGGAGTCGCTGGCACTGGTGGATGTGGTGGTGCTCGACCATGTGATCGTCGGAGAGGGCGAGCCGTTGTCACTGGTGGAGCGCGGGCTGATGTAGCGGCAGGAGCACACTGACCGAAAGCCCGCCAGCCTCGCGGTTACGCAGCATCAGCCGGCCGCCATGCAGCATGGCGATGCGCTTGGCGATGCTCAGGCCCAGACCGTAGCCGCCGGAACGCTGGTTGCGTGAGGCTTCACCACGTACGAACGGGTCGGTGATGGTTGGCAGCTGTTGCTCGGCAATGCCGGGGCCGCGGTCGAGGATCTCGATGTGCAGGTGCTGGTCGTCCGATTGCACGTTGAGACTGACCTGCCGGGCATAGCGCAAGGCATTGCTCAGCAGGTTTTGCAGGCAACGTTGCAGCAACAGCTCATTGACCTGCACCACGCCGCCACGTCCGCTGACCGGCAAGGGTTCCTCAGCGCTGCACAGCTCATCGCACAAGCGAGCGAGCAGCTCGTCGATATCGACAGGCTGCACGGTGTGTTTCTCGGCGCTCTGCAAATAATCGAGCACCTGGGCGATCATGCGCTCCATTTCGACAATATTGTGCCGCAGCCGCTCGCGAGGACGCTCTTCGCTGACCCGCTCGATCAGCAGACGCATGCGGGTCAGCGGGGTACGCAGGTCGTGGGATACAGCTGCCAGGAAATAGGCCTGGTCATCGAGCATGGCTTTGAGCCGCTGCTGCATGCTGTTGAAGGCCAGCGCGGCCTGGCGAACCTCTTGCGAGCCTTCGATGGTCAAGGGTGGCTGTTCGAGGTTGTCGCCCAGCGCCATGGCAGCCTCGCCCAGACGCTTGAGCGGGCGCAGGCACAGACGCACCGCCACCAGACAGATCACCAGCACGGCCAGAATGCGCAGGGCATACACCCGCAACAGATAATCGGCGATCAGCACCCATGCCGACTCGCCGCTCCAGCCCTGCATTTCCTGCGCCTCGACGTGCAGCCAGCGCTGGTCCGGCAGCTGGAGCGCAAAGCGCAGATGCGCCTGGGCGGTGCGCAGGCCGAACAGGCTATGCCAAACGATCGGCTGGCCCTGCGTATCGGTCAAGGTCGCGCTGAGCAGGCGCAGCGGGTAATCGCGTCCGGTTTCAATGCGCAACGCCTGACCGAGCAGTAATTCAATGCGCCGCTGGGCGCGGCTGGGTTCACCGCCGGGCACACGGGGCGGTGCATCTGACAGGCAGCGCAACTGGTAATGGGTGCGAACCTGAAGCTGTTCGGGCGCACGGCAGTCAATCTGCTCGATGATCGCCGCAGTGTCACGCGCCATAAGCCGTACGGGCGCTTCCAGAACCTGCGCAAAACGCACATCGAACCAGATACTGCTCGATGCCAGCTGAATGCCCAGCACCCCAAAAACCATGATCACCAGCAACTGGGCGAACAGGGTTTTGGGCCATAGCCTTTGCAGAAAGCGCCGCATCTCAGGACGCGGGACCGGTGATGCTCAACAGATAGCCTTCATTGCGGATGACAGAAAGTCTGCACCTTGCCGTTCGGACGGCTCTGAGTCAATAAACACTGGAGCAGGCGAGCCAGGAAAACGATGACTGAAGCCTGATCGCTCTGGCCCATGGCTATGAGCAAACAGAGTACATTCGGCAACCCTAACGGCCAGCAGTACAGCAATGAACGAAACCTTCAATATCTATTGTGACGAATCCTGCCACCTGGAGAATGACGGTCAGCGCGCCATGGTGCTGGGCGCTGTCTGGTGTCCAGAGGCAAAACGCCTGGAGATCGCCCGGCGTCTACGTGAAATCAAATCAAGACATAAACTGCCCCGCGATTTCGAAATCAAGTGGACCAAGGTGGGCTCCGCCAAACTACAGTTCTACCTGGACTGTATCGACTATTTTTTTGACGATGACGATCTGCACTTTCGTGCGTTGGTTGTTGCCGACAAGGCTTGTCTCAACCACCGGCAGTACCGGCAAAGCCATGACGACTGGTACTACAAGATTTATTTCTCGATGCTCAAGACCATCTTCGACCCAGACGCTGGATACCATGTCTACATCGATATCAAAGACACATTAGGGCATGAGAAGGTCACCAGACTCCACGAGGCGCTGGCCCACAACGCCTATGACTTTTCTCGCAAGGTAATCCGCCGTGTACAGCGCATTCACTCTCATGAGGCAGAACAATTGCAGTTGGCCGACTTGCTCATTGGCGCGCTGTCCTACCTGCATCGCGGACTGTGTGGCAGCGAAGCCAAGCAGCGACTGATTGCGCGAATTCGCGAGCGTAGCCGCTATAACCTGAAGCAGAACACGTTGCTGCGTGAGTCCAAGTTCAACCTGTTCTTCTGGAGCGGGAGCCAAGACTTATGAGCCTGCCGGGATGGCTGCCTGAACTGGAAGAACTGAAAGCTTATGGTGGCGATTTTTCTCGTTATCTGGATGCGATCTACGAGATATTTTGTGCCGACTTTGTGGTTTCGAAACCCGTATTCGCTGGTAAGCGTCTTGGCTTGAAGCGTCATCCGGTTATTCAGGGCAAGGAGGCTACGTTTTGGCACATGATTTCAGAGGGGCACGACGAAGCGGAGCGCCTGCCTGATTTGCGGCGTTGCGAGCGTATTCGCTGGCCCAGACCAATAATAGAAAATGCTGCCGATACAAGGCTAAAGATCTGGCGTGAACCGAAAGGCTCAACTACTCGTGTATTGATATGGTTTGCCGAAGCCCAATACTTGGTGGTGCTGGAAGAGCGCAAGGACTACACCCTGCCTTGGACGGCCTATCCAGTCGAACGAGAGCATCAGCAGAAGAAACTGGAGCAGCGTTGGGAGCGCTACAGTCAGGAGAGTTAGGCTGGCCGCGCCCTCCACAGGAGGACGGGGCCGTTACTCCTTCTACACTGACACCCTAAGGCTGGTAGATGAGCTGGTGCCAACGGTAGGCCTTACCTGTCTGGATTTCAAGCTACACGCTGTTTTTTCTGACGATATGCCTGCTTTTCGTCACAGTCATTGCAAAAAACGCCGCATCTCAGGACGCGGGACCGGTGATGCTCAACAGATAGCCTTCATTGCGAATGGTGACAATCTGCACGCTGGCACGCTCATCGCTTTTGAATGACTGACGCAGCCGGCTGATGCACATGTCCACCGAGCGGTCGTCGGGCTGATAGGCGCGGCCGAAGGCGCTGCGGGTGAGCTGCTCACGGGTCAGCACTTCTTCATGGGCATTGAGCAACTCGCTGAGCACACGGTAATCGGAGCGTGGCAACGGCAACTGGCGCTGGTCCGGCAGGGTCAGTTCGCGGCGGGCGTGGTCGAGCCGGTAGCCGGCAAAGTGCTGAGTCTTGTCCGGGCGGGCAGGGGACTCGGGGGCCAGGCGCGTCGCGCGCCGCAGCACGGCCTTGATTCGCGCCAGCAACTCACGGGGCTCGAACGGCTTGGCCAGGTAGTCGTCGGCACCGACCTCCAGGCCGATCACCCGGTCCAGCGCTGCGCCCCGGGCCGACAGCATGATCACGCCCATGCTCGAATCGCGTGGCAATTGGCGGCACAGGCTCAGGCCGTCCTCGCCGGGCAGCATCAGGTCCAGGATCAACAGGTCTACGGTCTGCTCACGCAGACACTGCCACATCTGCTGACCGTCGGCAGCCGCCAACACACGATAACCGGCCTCGCTGAGGTAGTCGCAGAGCAGCTCGCGGATCTCGTCATCATCATCGACCACCAGCAAGGTTTCGCCTGATTGTGGTGGCAATCCGGGCGGCGAGGTGTCGCGCTCATTACATTCCATTACAAGCCCATACATACGCGCGGTACAGCGAAGTGAGGTGGTTGATAAAAATCGTATCAAAACCTAACTGCAAACACGAAGCGATTACAATGACTCACTTGGGCAGCACCTCTTCTACCATCCTCCATCTCCCTGCCAACCCTACCGACATTTTCACCCTCAAGCGCTCTAACGTGCTGATCGGCCTGGGCCTGAGCGCACTGATTGCCAGTCACAGTGTTAACGCGGCCGACGCTGTCGAACTCAACGCCATTGATGTCCGCGACAGCGCCTACACCGAACAGGATGCCACCGGCCAGGCCGGTTACACGGTTAAAAGCACCAGCAGTTCCACCGGCCTTAAGCTGACCCCAAGGCAGACCCCGCAGTCGGTGACCACCATCACTCAGGAGCAGATGACCGACCGCAATATCACCAATATGGAGCAGGCACTGGACGCCGCGCCGGGGGTGAGCATGAGCAAGCTGGAGGTCGGCGGGCGTACCGAGTACCGCGCCCGTGGCTACGCCATCAGCAACTGGAAGGTCGATGGCCTGCAGTATCCGGGGGGGTCGGATTTCAGCGGCGCCGGTTCGTCGCTGAACATGGACATGTACGAGCGCATGGACGTGGTCCGCGGCGCCAACGGCCTGTTGGGCGGCACCGGAGATCCGTCAGCCACCGTCAACCTGATCCGCAAGCGTCCGACCCGCGAGTTCGGCGGCAGCGCCTACGTGACCTATGGCAGTTGGGACAAGGCCCGCCTGGGCGCCGACCTGAACCTGCCGCTGTCGGAAGATGGTCGTCTGCGTTCGCGCTTTGTGGTTTCCCAGCAGGAGGCCAACTCGTTCCGCGACGAGCAGTCCGACCGCTCGCGGGCAGCGCTGGCCAATGTCGAGTTCGATCTGGATGACGCCACCACCCTTGGCGCCGGCTTTCAGTATGAGTATTACAAGATTGTCGGCGGCGGCTGGGGTGCCAATATCCCGATCTGGTACGGTGACGGCAGCAAGACCGACCTGCCGCGCAGCACCAACGTGGTGCCGAGCTGGAGCTTTGGCGAGTACACCACCCGTACCGCGTTCGGCTCGCTGACCCATCGCTTCGACAATGACTGGACCCTGAACGTCAATCTGGCGCAGACCACCACCGACGCCCTTAACCACCGCGGCCTGGCCAAGGTCAACTCGTCGTCGGGCGGCAATTATGTCGGTTACTTCAACCGCGATGGCAGCGGTGCGGTACTCAATGGCCTGCACAGCTCGACTGACACCACTCAACAGTCCGGCCAGATTGATCTGAGCGGCCCGTTCCAGCTGTTCGGCCGTACCCATCAGGCGATGTTCGGCTACAACGACAGCCGCACCGTGGCCTGGTCGCCGCAATACAGCTGCACCATGTCCAGCGCCCTGCGCACCAGTGCGCCAGCGCTGGGCTGCCAGTTCCGTGGCAACAACGGTTTTGCGCTCAGCGACTGGCGCAACGGGGTAAATGACGATTACTACATCGATGCCCGCCAGACCGGCCTGCACAGCAAGACCACCACGCGCCTGCAGGGTATGTATGCGGCAACCCGGATCAGCATCACCGATCCGCTGTCGGTGATTGCCGGGGTGCGCACCAGCAACTATGACGCAGTGACCATCGCCACCTCCGGGGCACGCAGCAGCCAGAGCGAGAACGGTATCGTCACCCCATATCTGGGCGCGGTGTATGACCTCAATGACAACTACTCGCTGTATGCCAGCTATACCGACATTTTCACCCCGCAGACTCAGGAAGACGCCGGCGGCAGCAAGATCGAGCCGATTCGTGGCAAGAGCTACGAAACCGGGATCAAGGGTGAGTGGTTCGACGGTCGCCTGAATGCCCAGGCTGCGTATTTCCGCACCCAGCAGGACAACAAGGCCGTTACCGATGGCGCCAGCCTGACCCCGACCGGCGCGCAGGCCTACAAGGCCGGCTCCGGGGTGGAAACCAACGGTATCGATCTGGAAGTGGCCGGGGCGATCACGCCGAACTGGAACGTCTACGGCGGCTACACCTGGCTGCACTTTCGGCGCCTCGATTCCGACGGCCGCAGTGACCCTTCGCACCTGTTCAAACTGTCGACCACCTACCACCTGTCTGGCGCGCTGGATCGTCTGACCGTGGGTACCGGTGTGACTGCACAGACCAACATCCGCGCACTGTCGACCCCGGCCGGCCAGCCCACCAACGGCGTGAGCCGCAGCGCCAGCGACGTCAACTGGTCCGGTTATGCGATCTGGAATGCCATGGCCCGCTATGACATCACGGACGACACCGCACTGACCCTGAACGCCAACAACCTGTTCGACAAGCACTACTTCACCCGCTATGGCTTCTATGCCGGGGCGATCTACGGTGATCCTCGCAGCCTGTCGCTGACCCTGCGGACCCAGTTCTGACCGCTCTCGCGCGTCAGACAAACAAAGCGGCGCCCATCTGAATGGGCGCCGCTTTTTGTTGGATGGTTGTTCGGACTCAGCGCGCACTCAGCGCCGAGTAGCTGTTCATCAGGTTGCGGTAGTTGGGAATACGCTGGCTCAGCAGGTTACCCAAGCCTTCGATGTCGTTGCGCCAGTCGCGGTGCAGCTCACAGGCTACCGAGAACCAGTTCATCAGTTGGGCGCCAGCCTGGCTCATGCGGTTCCACGCGGCCTGTTGCACGGTTTCATTGAAGGTGCCGGAAGCATCGGTCACCACAAACACTTCAAAACCTTCTTCCAGGGCCGACAGCACCGGGAAGGTCACGCACACGTCGGTGACGACACCGGCGATGATCAGTTGCTTGCGGCCGGTGGCCTTGATCGCCTTGACGAAATCTTCGTTGTCCCAGGCGTTGATCTGGCCAGGGCGGGCGATGTACGGCGCATCCGGGAACTGCTCTTTGAGCTCCGGCACCAGCGGGCCGTTGGGGCCTTGCTCGAAGCTGGTGGTGAGGATGGTTGGCAGCTCGAAGAACTTGGCCAGGTCACCCAACGCCAGCACGTTGTTCTTGAACTCGTTGGGCGAGAAGTCCTGCACCAGCGAGATCAGGCCGGTCTGGTGGTCGATCAGCAGTACAGCGGCGTCGTCTTTGTTCAGGCGGTTGTAGGTGAAGTTGGCCATGGGGTAGATCCTTTATCTGAGAAGTTGTGGGGTAAGTGGCGTTGCGTTCAACTTGGACACAGATTAAGGATTTACCTGAACGGGATAAATCGGCTGAAAAGCGTTTTACTGTCACCCTGAAGGAGACAATGGCAGGATTGTGCCTTTGATGGGCCGGGCAGGGCAGCGCTTGCCGGCGCAGGCAAGCGCTGTGGGGCGGCCGGTTACTTCACCTGTACCTTGTAGAAGTCCTGACGACCAAACGGGTTGACCTGATAGCCGCTGACCTCCTTACGGGTCAGTACAGCGGCGGTAGGGTGCGCCAGAGGCAGCCACAGGGCTTGTTGCTGGATCTGCGCCTGCGCCTGCTCATAGAGCTTGCTGCGCGCAGCCTGGTCGCTGGTGGCCTTGCCATCGCTGATCAGCTTGTCGAGGGTCTTGTCGCAGTAGCGGGCGAAGTTGGTGCCCGACTGCACCGCAGCGCAAGAGAATTGCGGGGTCAGGAAGTTGTCCGGGTCGCCATTATCGCCCGCCCAACCCATGAACAGCAGGTCATGCTCACCGGCCTTGGCGCGGCGGATCAGCTCGCCCCATTCAATGATCTTGATCTCGGCATCAATACCGATCTGCTTCAGGTCTGCCTGCAGCAGTTGGGCGCCCAGCGACGGGTTAGGGTTGAGCAGGCTGCCCGATGGCCGGGTCCAGATCGTGGTTCTGGTGCCTTCCTTCACCCCGGCCTTGGCCACCAGTGTCTTGGCTTTGGCGATATCGTGGGCGTAGCCGGGCAGGTCCTTGGCATAGCTCCAGGTATTGGGTGGGTAAGGGCCGGCGGCGCTCTCGGCGGTGCCTTCAAACACCGCCTTGAGGTAGTTGGCCTTGTCGAAGGCCAGATTCACGGCCTGGCGTACCTCGGCTTTGTCAAAAGGCGGATGCTGGCTGTTGATCGCCACGAAAGCGGTCATGAAGGCCTCGGTCTTTTCGACCTTGAGATTCTTGTCCTCGTTGGCGGCCTGGATATCCAGCGGTTTGGGCGACAGGGCGATCTGGCACTCGTTGCGTTTCACCTTCTGCAAACGCACGTTGGCGTCGGTGGTAATCGCATAGACCAAGGTGTCGATGGCCGGCTTGCCGGCGAAGTAGTCCGGGTTGCCGGCATAGCGCACCACGGCATCTTTCTGGAAGCGTTTGAACACGAACGGGCCGGTACCGACCGGCTGGGTGTTGAGTTTCTCCGGAGTACCGGCCTTGAGCAGTTGCGCGGTGTATTCAGCCGAGTAGATCGAGGCGAAGCCCATGCTCAAGGTGGCCAGGAAGGTGGCGTCGGCGCGGTTCAGCACAAAGCGTACGGTATGCGGGTCGGGCGCTTCGATCTTCTTGATCAGTGCAGGCAACTGCATCGATTGGGCATGCGGAAAGCCACTTTGGGCGATCTTGTGCCATGGGTTCTGCGCATCGAGCATCCGGTTGAAACTGAACAGCACGTCATCGGCATTGAGCTCACGGCTCGGCTTGAAGTATTCGGTGCTGTGAAACTTGACCCCGTTGCGCAGTTTGAAGTCATAAGTCAGGCCATCGGCCGAGACGCTCCAGCTTTCAGCCAGGCTCGGGACCAGCCTGGCGCTTTGGGCGTCGAAATCCACCAGGCGGTTCATCAGCACATCAGCCGAGGCATTGGTGGTGGTCAACGAGTTGTATTGCACGACATCGAAGCCCTCGGGGCTGGCTTCGGTGCAAACGACGAGGTTGGCGGCCTGGGCCATGGCCGGCATCAACAGCGGGGCGAACAACAACGGGAGTGCAGCTAGGCGCATGCTTGGATTCCTTATCAGATTGGGCCCCATCTGCCGGTGCAGTCTGGTGAGGCCTTTACCCTAGACGATGTACCTGCACAGAACAATCGCGGCGCGGCGACGAATGGTCAGCCGCTGTTGCCCTAGCCAGGGCGCGACGAAGCCTGGGTAAATCCACGGCGAACTGCTTTGCTTGTTGTTGCTCTTGTGGGTTTCTGGTATAAAGCAGCGCTCTTTTCTAGGGCCCGGTTTCTTGCTCATCTGCTGTAGCCGGTAAGACCCTTGAAGAAACGCGGCGCCCAGGCGCCAAATGACTGAGAGATAAGCGGCCAACCCATGCCGGGTTGGGCATGTGGTTTTAGAGGGCTGAGGCATGTCGAGAGTCTGTCAAGTTACCGGTAAGGGTCCGGTAACCGGGAATAACATTTCCCACGCAAACAACAAAACCCGTCGTCGTTTCCTGCCAAACCTGCAGCATCACCGCTTCTGGGTTGAAAGCGAGAAGCGTTTTGTCCGTCTGCGCGTTTCCGCCAAGGGCATGCGTATCATCGACAAGCGTGGCATTGAGGCCGTTCTGGCTGATCTGCGCCGCGATGGCAAGGTTTAAGGAGACTGATCATGCGTGAATTGATTCGTTTGATTTCGAGCGCCGGTACTGGTCACTTTTACACTACCGACAAAAACAAGCGTACTACTCCCGACAAGATCGAGATCAAGAAGTACGATCCTGTTGTGCGCAAGCACGTGATCTACAAGGAAGGCAAGATCAAGTAATTGATCCGGCTTCCAAGAAAAAGGCCCGTATCGCGAGATACGGGCCTTTTTCGTTTTCGTGACCGGGGTATCAGCCAAAGCTGAAGCCGCTGACCCGGTGCGCATGATCGATGACGATGGTGATGCGGCCCAGGTCGAATTCGCGGGTGGTGATGTCGTTCGGCCCGTGCACGCGGCCGCGGTCGGTCAGTTCGCTGACATAGGCGCACAGCGCTGGCACATAGCGCGTGCCGATGAGGTAGTGCAGTTCACGGGGGATTTCTTCGTTGGTCATCTCATCGTCCTTTGCGAGATTGGCTGGGTGCACCACCAGCCGGCCTGCCGAGGGAGAGGGGGCATATCGGCCGGCTGGCGATGCAGGTGACAGCATCGTTCGCAGAGGGTCGGGCGTGGCGTTACATAATTATATTTTCGCCTCGAAGATCACATAAATCTTGCGGCAGCTTTCCAGCACCTCCCAGGTGCCCTTGAAGCCCGCCGGAATCACGAAGCGATCACCGGCGCGCAAAGTCTTGCCCTGCCCTTGCTCATCGCGCAGCACAGACACGCCGTGGACGATCTCGCAGTATTCATGCTCGGTGTAGCTCACCGCCCATTGGCCCGGCTCGCCTTCCCAGACCCCGGCGCTGAACTGGCTGCACGGGCTGTCGTAATGGTTGTAGACCGTCTGCTGCGGGTCGCCCTTGAGGATCTTTGGCGGCGCGGGGCGGTAGCGCTCAGGCTGGGTGCCGGCTTCGCTGAAGTCGACGATGCTTTGAATGTCCATGCAAGTCCCCTGTGATGAAAGATGATACCGGTTTGAGCCAGTACAGCCTGAGCGGTTCTGGCTGTCGAGAGTCGTTCAATAAATTCAACATAACTCACAGCCAGAGCACAGTTTGTCAAATATATTGGTTTTGTCTGATGGCTGGTTTAGGGTGGTGGGTATTTTCGGCTATCCCTAGCTGACCATCATCGACCATGAAGAGGACATGCGTATGACCACCCTGACTCTTGCTGACTGGCAACAACGTGCCCGCGACCTGAAGATCGAAGGCCGGGCCTTTATCCAGGGCCAGTACACCGATGCCGCTGGCGGCGCCACGTTCGACTGTATCAGCCCGGTCGATGGACGGCTGCTGGCCAAGGTTGCCAGTTGTGACGAGGTTGACGCCCAAAAGGCCGTCGACAGCGCGCGCAAGGTGTTTGAAGCCGGCACCTGGTCGCGCATGGCACCGGCCAAGCGCAAGGCCACCATGATCCGTTTCGCCGGCCTGCTGCGCCAGAATGTCGAAGAGCTGGCACTGCTCGAAACCCTCGACATGGGCAAGCCGATCAACGATTCATTGAAAATCGACGTACCCGGCGCTGCCCAGGCACTGAGCTGGAGCGGCGAGGCGATCGACAAACTGTATGACGAGGTTGCGGCCACCCCGCATGACCAGCTGGGCCTGGTGACCCGCGAAGCGGTGGGCGTGGTGGCGGCCATCGTGCCGTGGAATTTCCCGCTGATGATGGCCTGCTGGAAACTGGGGCCTGCGCTGTCCACCGGTAACTCGGTGGTGCTCAAACCATCGGAAAAATCGCCGCTGACGGCCATTCGCATCGCGCAACTGGCGGTCGAGGCCGGTATCCCGGCGGGCGTGCTCAACGTCCTGCCAGGCTATGGGCACACCGTGGGCAAGGCACTGGCGCTGCACATGGACGTCGACACCGTGGTGTTTACCGGCTCGACCAAGATTGCCAAGCAGTTGATGGTCTATGCCGGCGAATCGAACATGAAGCGGGTCTGGCTGGAAGCCGGCGGCAAGAGCCCGAACATCGTGTTTGCCGACGCGCCGAACCTGCAGGCCGCTGCCGAAGCCGCCGCCAGCGCCATCGCCTTCAACCAGGGCGAGGTCTGCACGGCCGGTTCACGCTTGCTGGTCGAGCGCTCGATCAAGGACCAGTTCCTGCCGCTGGTGATAGAGGCGCTCAAAGGCTGGAAACCGGGCAACCCGCTGGACCCGGCCACCACGATCGGCGCGCTGGTCGATACCCAGCAGTTGAACACGGTGCTGTCCTACATTGAGGCAGGGCATGCCGATGGCGCCAAACTGGTCACCGGCGGCAAACGTATTCTGGAAGAAACCGGCGGCACTTACGTGGAGCCGACCATCTTCGACGGCGTGAACAACGCCATGAAGATCGCCCAGGAAGAAATCTTCGGTCCGGTGCTGTCGGTGCTGACCTTCGACAGCGCCGAGGAGGCAATCGGCATTGCCAACGACACCCAGTACGGCCTGGCTGCTGCGGTGTGGACCGCCGACCTGTCCAAGGCCCACCTGACCGCCAAGGCACTGCGCGCCGGTAGCGTATGGGTCAACCAGTACGACGGCGGCGACATGACCGCACCGTTCGGTGGTTTCAAGCAATCGGGTAACGGCCGCGACAAGTCGCTGCATGCGTTCGACAAGTACACCGAGCTGAAATCGACCTGGATCAAGCTTTAAATACAGTGCCTGTTGCTGGCGTCCAGCACGCACAGGGCATTGCAGGAGCCGCTTTAGCTGCGAAGTCCTTGTGGTCTTCGCGGATAAATCCGCTCCTGCGGGTCCGTATCATGTGATCATTCGCGCCGCTGAATGATCTGGAGTCTTTGCAATGCCTTGGGGTACCTATTTCGCCGTACTGGCCTCAGTGCTGAGTGTCGGTCTGGCGGTGGGCGTCAGCATGCCGCTGGTGTCGCTGCGCCTGGAGAGCTGGGGCTATGGCAGCTTCGCCATTGGCGTCATGGCCGCCATGCCGGCCATCGGCGTGCTGGTGGGTGCGGGACTGGCCAGCCGCCTGGCCGCCCGGCTGGGCACGCCACAGTTGATGCGGGTGTGCCTGTGGGCCGGCGCCTTATCGGTCGGCATGCTGGCACTGTTGCCGTATTACCCGGTGTGGCTGCTGCTGCGCCTGATGATCGGCATGATCCTGACCATTGTCTTCGTACTGGGCGAGAGCTGGATCAACCAGTTGGTGATCGAGCGCTTGCGCGGGCGGCTGGTGGCCCTGTATGGCTGCACCTACGCGCTTAGCCAGCTAAGCGGACCTTTGCTGCTTGGCTGGATCGGCACCGAGGCCGACTACGGCTTCTGGATCGGCGTGGTGTTGCTGCTTGGCTCGCCGCTGCTGTTGCTGGGCCGCGGCGGCGCCCCCAGTACCGAGGCATGCCATGTCGGCTTCAAGGACCTGATCGGTTTTTGCCGCAAGTTGCCGGCGATTGCCTGGGCGGTGTCGCTGTTCGCCGCCTTCGAGGCAATGATCCTGACCCTGCTGCCGGTGTACTGCCTGCGTCAGGGCTTCACGGCCGAAGTGGCGCTGATGATGGTCAGCGTCGTGGTCGTGGGCGATGCCTTGCTGCAACTGCCGATCGGCATGCTCGCCGACCGCCTGTCGCGCCGCGGCCTGTTCACCGGCTGCGCGTTGATGTTGCTGGTGTCGAGCCTGCTGGTGCCGGTATTTATCCATACGGTGTTTATCTGGCCGCTGTGGGTGTTGTTCGGGGCCAGCGCCGGCGGGTTGTTCACCCTGTCGCTGATTCTGATCGGCGAGCGCTTTCGCGACGATGCACTGGTGCGCGCCAATGCCCACGTGGCACAGCTGTGGGGCATTGGCTGCCTGCTCGGGCCGCTGGCGGCCGGTGCTGGCAGCCAGTGGGTCAGCGGGCACTCATTGCCGTGGCTGATGGCCGCTGGCGCGTTCGGGCTGGTGGTGTTGCTGCTGCGTCAGGGCGCGTTTGGTGCAGCGCCAGCGAAAGCCTGAAACCGCGCCGCTATTGCACGGCAAACACGTAACCCATAGGACCAATGCCGATCAGTTAAGGCGGATTACACAAATTTCTCGCCTTGGGCTGAACCTGTGGGAGGGAGTTCTACTCGCGACAGGGCAAGTAAAACCGGTCGCTCCTACAGCATCCGCTCCAGGCCGATGGCCTTGCTCATCCAGGCATTGAAGCGCCGCCACCAGTCGCCCGGCTCCTTGTCCAGAGTGTGGATCTGGCCGTTGTCTTCGGTTACCCACACCAGTTCGTCGTTTTGCAGCCTGACCTGGTAGCTGCGCTGCGGCGACATCCCTTCCAGGGTCAGCTCACGCAGTTGTTCGGCCAGCGGCGGGCTGTCGACCAGGATGCCGATTTCGGTGTTCCACAACACCGAGCGCGGGTCGAAGTTGAATGAGCCGACGAACAGCTTCTGCCGGTCGAAAATCATCGCTTTGCTGTGCAGGCTGGAGTCTGAGCCGCTGGTCAGCAGCGACGGCCTGGCGAACAGCCGTGACTGGCTGTAGGTCGACGGGTCGCCGGGCTGGCGACGCATTTCAAACAACTTCACCCCGTGCTGCAGCAAAGCCTTGCGATACGGCGCGTAGCCGCCGTGTACGGCGGGCACATCGGTCGCTTGCAGCGAGTTGGTCAACAGGCTGACCGCCACGCCGGCGTCCGAGCGCCCGGTGAGGTACACCAGCCCGGCCTGGCCGGGAACGAAATAGGCCGAGATCAGCATCAACTCCTGTTTGACGTTGCGCAGTTCAGGCGCCAGTTGAGTCGTCAGCAGCAGGTGCGGATCCGGTTCGCCCTGGGCAAGGACTTTGGTCGGCGCGTCCCACAGCACCTGGTTGTGCGCCCAGGTCAGTTGCTTGAGCCAGGTGGGCAGCATGGGCTGTTGCCGGTAGCTCAGCAGCCGCTCATAGAGCGCCTTGTGCTGCTGGTGCGCCTGCTCCAGAGACGTGGCCAGGCGGCGCCGGGCCTTGCTCAGGTCATGGTGGCCGGGCAGGAAATACATGAAATGGTTGATCGGCTTGCTCAGGGTGCTGTTCCAGTACTGGTCGAAGCTGTGCCCGAGCTGCTGCGCCACCGGTCCTGCGGCCAGCAGGTCGATGTCGGTGAAGTTCAGGTTCGGCTCGGCGTCGAAGTACTCGTCACCCAGATTGCGCCCGCCCACGATGCCCACGCTGTTGTCGGCCAGCCACAGTTTGTTGTGCATGCGCCGGTGCTGGCGCGACAGGTTCATGAGCCGGCCGACGCTGCGGGTCACGCCGGTTTCGCGGCCCAGCGCTTGCGGGTTGAACAGGCGGATCTGGATGTGCGGGTGGGCGGCCAGGGTGGCGATGGTCTGGTCCTGACCGTCGCTGGTGGTGTCGTCGAGCAGGATGCGAATGCGCACGCCGCGGTCGGCGGCCTGCAGCAGTTCCTCGACCAGCGCACGGGTGCTCAGGCCGTCGTGGACGATGTAGTACTGCAGGTCCAGGCTGGTGCGGGCCATGCGAATCAGCTCGGCACGGGCGCTGAACGCCTCGCTGCTGCTGGACAGCAGACGAAAGCCCGAACGCCCTTCGTGGGGCAGGGCAAGGGCCTGAATGCTGCGGCCAAAGCTCGACTGTTCAGCAGGCAACGCCTGGCTGGGTTCGTCGTGCACGGTGCGCTGCGCGCAGCCGCCCAGGCCCAGCGCCGCTGCCAGCAAAAAAGGCACAAACCATGATTTGTTCAAGATGCGCTGCCCGCAGAACCGATTTGGCGATATGACCGCACCATGCCGCTAAAATTAGCAGGACTGTGCCAGTAATTGCTTGATCACCTCACCCACCGTGCGCACCGCCGCCTCAATACGCGGCGTCGGGCGCACGGCGAAGTTCAGGCGCAGGCAATTGCGGTACTTGCCGGAGGCAGAAAAGATACTGCCCACGGCGATCTGGACCTTGTGCTCCAGCAGGGCGCGGTTCAAGCGCACCGTATCGAAGTCCTCGGCCAGTTCGACCCACAGCATGAAACCACCCTGTGGACGGCTGGCGCGCGTGCCTTCGGGGAAGTAGCGCAGCACCCAGTCGAGCATCTGGTCGCGGTTGCGCTGATACTGGCTGCGCATGCGCCGCAGGTGCGGTTCAAAGTGCCCGCCCTGCAGGAATTCGCTGATCGCCAGTTGCGGCTGCGGCGCGGTGGAGCCAGTGCCGATGTACTTCATGTGCAGCACCCGCTCCAGATAACGCCCCGGCGCGACCCAGCCAATCCGCAGGCCGGGCGCCAGGGTTTTGGAGAATGAGCTGCACAGCAGCACGCGGCCGTCTTCGTCGAATGACTTGATGGTGCGCGGGCGTGGATAGCTGAAGGCCAGGTCGCCGTACACGTCATCCTCGATGATCGGCACGTCGAAGCGCTGGGCCAGGCGCAGCAACGCGCGCTTGCGCTCCTCGGGCATCACGTAGCCCAGCGGATTATTGCAACTGGGCGTTAACTGGATGGCCTTGATCGGCCATTGCTCCAGGGCCAGCTCCAGGGCTTCGAGGCTGATGCCGGTCAATGGATCAGTGGGGATCTCCAGCGCCTTCATGCCCAGCCCCTTGAGGGTCTGCATGACACCGAAAAAGCTCGGCGAGTCCACCGCGACGATATCACCGGGCGCGCACAACGCACGGATGCAGGCGCTCAGCGCTTCATGGCAGCCACTGGTGATCAGCAGGTCGCTGGCATTCAACTGGCAGCCGGAGTCGAGCAACAGCCGGGCAATCTGCTCGCGCAGCGCCTGCACACCGAGGATGTTGTCGTAGTACAGACCGGGCATGTCCTGATGGCGGCTGAGCTGGCCCATGGCACGCAGCAACGGCTTGAGGGTCGGGCTGTTGACGTCCGGCATGCCACGCCCCAGCTGGGTCAAACCCTCGGCGGGCGACACCCGGATCATGTCCAGCACCTGCTCCCACTGGGAGATATCCACAGGCCGCTGCACCGGCCGCCCCACCACCGGCAGCGCCGGTGCCTTGCGGCTGATGGGCACGAAATAGCCAGACTTGGGCTTCGGCGTCGCCAGGCCGCTGTCTTCCAGCACCCGATAAGCTTGCTGCACGGTGCTCAGGCTCACCCCGTGCTCGATGCTCAAGGCACGCACCGAAGGCAGCCGGTCGCCGGGGCGATAGAAGCCGTTTTCGATGCGCGTCCCCAACAACTCGGCAAGGTTGACGTACAGGGTCATGGCGTACTCCCGGCAGAACGAAAGGCGATAGCAATACAGATAGGCCGAAAATAAACCATTCAGTGACTAATACAAGGACTCTGTATGGAAAATATAAGCTTTTTTTGAATCTGTATCGTCCTGCGGATTGCGCTCATCATTCGCTTACGGCAATCCACCAGGGAGCGAGCGAAGATGAACAGCTTCACAGATGTGCAATCGGCTTTACCAGGCAGCCAGCGGCAAACGCAGCCGCAGGTCAATAGCGGCTCGCGCACTGTCACCCATACAGAGGCAAGTCCGGCGGTCAGCCGCTGGGCACTGTATCGTCATCGCCGGACCTCACGCCGCGCGCTGCTGGAACTCACCGATGACGAACTGCGCGACATCGGTCTGGACTATTCCCAGGCGTGTATCGAAGCCGGCAAACCGTTCTGGCGCGCCTGACTGCCCGTCAGACCAACTCTTTGAGCCGATGCCAGAGCATGCCCAGCGCCAGCAGCGGCGAACGCAAGTGTTTGCCGCCAGGGAAGGTGATATGCGGCACTTTGGCGAACAGTTCAAAGCCCGCACTGTGCTGGCCGGCGATGGCTTCGGCCAATAGCCGGCCGGCCAGGTGCGTGGCGTTGAGGCCGTGACCGGAATAGGCCTGGGCATAAAACACATTGGGGTGCTGTTTGAGGCGGCCGATCTGCGGCAGGCGGTTGGCGCCGATGCCGATCATCCCGCCCCATTGATAATCAATGCGGACATTGGCCAGTTGCGGGAACACCTTGAGCATCTTGGGGCGCATGTAGCCCGCGATGTCCTGCGGGTCACGGCCTGAGTAATGACAGGCGCCGCCGAACAGCAGGCGGCGGTCGGCGGACAGCCGGTAATAGTCCAGCGCCACCCGCTGGTCACACACCGCCATGTCTTGCGGCAGCAACTGACGAGCCTGTTCTTCACTCAGCGGTTCGGTGGCGATGATGTAGCTGCCGGCAGGTAACACCTTGCCGCCCAGCTCCGGGTTCAAGTCATTGAGGTAAGCGTTGCAGCCCAGCACCAGAAACTGTGCCTGCACCTGGCCCTGAGCGGTGTGGACCTTGACCTGCGGGCCGTAGTCGATACGCGTGACCTGTGACTGCTCGAACAGCTGCACGCCCAGAGACTGCGCCACAGCGGCTTCACCCAGCGCCAGATTGAGCGGGTGCAGGTGCCCCGAGCCCATGTCGATCAAACCACCGACGTACTGATCAGAACCCACCACGCTGCGCATCTGCCCCGGTTGCAGCAGTTGCAGTTCATGGCGGTAGCCCAGGCTGCGCAGCTCTTCGAGGTCTTCGGCAAAGCCTTGCAGGTCGGCGGGCTTGTTGGCCAGGTCGCAATAGCCCCACTTCAGATCGCACTGGATGTTGTGCCGCTCGATACGCTGACGGACGATTTCCACAGCTTCAAAGCCCAGCAGCTTGAGCTGGTGCACACCTTCGCTGCCGATCACCGACGTGAACTGCTCAAGACCATGGCCGACACCGCGAATCAACTGCCCGCCATTGCGCCCGCTGGCGCCCCAGCCGATTTTTCGTGCTTCCAGCAACGCCACACTCAAGCCCCGTTCGGCCAGCTCGATGGCGGTATTAAGCCCCGAAAACCCACCACCGACCACGCATACATCGACCTTCAGTTCACCTTGCAGCCTTGGGTAGTCCGGCTGTGGATGGCTGCTGGCGTTGTAGTAAGAGTTGGCGTGCTGGGTCATGGGGCTTCCTGGTGAATTCGCAGACAGCGACGAGGATAAGACGGTGTCCAGTGCCTGCCAACTGCGGCACAATCGCCGCGTTATGTCAGAGAACAGAGTTGATGAGCTGTAACCGTGAAAAAATCCGTACCCTACGGCGCCAGATTCCTTCCTTCGACTGTATACCCGGTTGTCATGACTGTTGTGGGCCGGTAACCACCTCGCCGGAAGAAATGTCCCGCCTGCCGCGCAAAAGCGCTGCCGAGCAACAGGCTGCGCTCGATGAGCTGAACTGCGTGCACCTGGGGCCCGATGGCTGCACCGTGTACGACGAGCGTCCGCTGATCTGCCGGCTGTTCGGCACCACACCGCGCCTGCCATGCCCCAATGGCCAACGCCCGGTGGAAATGATCCACCCACAGACCGAAAAACAGATTCATGCCTGGATGGCGGCCAACCGTCAGGTGCTCGTCTGAGCCCGAATTACCCCGTAGGAGCCGCTTTAGCGGCGAAGCTATAGCGGCTGCCTTCGCCGCTAAAGCAGCTCCTACGGGCTGCCTTCCCGGCTAAAGCCGGTCCTACGGGGTATGGGGTCAATCCGCAATCGGCAGGCTGAGGCTTTCTTTGACTTCTTCCATCACGATATAGCTCTTGGACTCGCGCACATGCGGGAGTTTGAGCAGGATGTCGCCCAGCAGCTTGCGGTACGAGGCCATCTCCGAGATGCGCGCCTTGACCAGGTAGTCGAAGTCCCCTGACACCAGGTGACACTCCAGCACATGGGGCAGCTTGAGGATCGCGCGGCGGAACTCATCGAAGGTGTCGCCGGACTTGTAGTCCAGGCTGATCTCGACGAACACCAGCAGGCTGGCCTTGAGGGTCTGCGGGTTGAGGCGGGCGTTGTAGCCCATGATGATGCCTTCGCGCTCCAGACGCCGGACCCGTTCGGTGCAGGGCGTGGTAGACAACCCGACCCGTTCGCCCAGCTCCGTGAAAGAGATGCGCCCATCAGCCTGCAGGATGCGCAGGATATTGCGATCGATCTTGTCCAGCTCACGCTTCGACTGGTGCTGGGTGCGCATGGGTAATCTCCCTCTGTCTAAGCGCCGTTTACCGAGAAAACGCCTCGAATATAGCTTTTTATACAGTGAAAAGCACTGCCTGAACCTTCTTATACTGCGCACATCTCTTACTCATTCTGCACAACGTCAGCGGCTATCCGCGATGAGGTAATCAACATGCGCGTTCTGGTTCTCGGCAGTGGTGTGATTGGTACGACCAGTGCCTACTATCTGGCCCGCGAAGGCTTTCAGGTGACCGTGGTCGACCGTCAGCCGGCAGTGGCCATGGAAACCAGCTTCGCCAATGCAGGCCAGGTCTCGCCCGGTTACGCCTCGCCGTGGGCAGCGCCCGGTGTGCCGCTCAAGGCCATCAAGTGGCTGCTGGAGCGCCACGCGCCATTGGCAATCAAGGCCACCGCGCAAATCGACCAGTACCTGTGGATGGCGCAGATGCTGCGCAATTGCACCGCCAGCCGCTATGCGGTGAACAAAGAGCGCATGGTGCGCCTGTCCGAATACAGCCGTGACTGCCTCGATGAACTGCGTGCCGAAACCGGTATTGCCTATGAGGCACGGCAATTGGGCACCACCCAGTTGTTCCGCACCCAGGCGCAACTGGACAACGCGGCCAAGGACATCGCCGTCCTGGAACAGTCCGGTGTGCCGTACGAGCTGCTTGACCGTGACGGTATCGCCCGGGTCGAGCCAGCGCTGGCCGGGGTGGTCGGCAAACTCAGCGGCGCGCTGCGGCTGCCCAATGATCAGACCGGCGACTGCCAGCTATTCACCACCCGCCTGGCCGAAATGGCCGTAAACCTGGGGGTGGAATTCCGCTACGGCCAGAACATCGAGCGCATCGACTTTGCCGGCGACCGTATCAATGGTGTGTGGATCGACGGCAAGCTGGAAACCGCTGACCGTTACGTGCTGGCGCTGGGCAGCTACTCGCCGCAGTTGCTCAAGCCGCTGGGCATCAAGGCACCGGTGTATCCGCTCAAGGGCTACTCGCTGACCGTGCCGATTACCCGTGGCGAGATGGCGCCGACCTCGACGATTCTCGACGAGACCTACAAGGTTGCGATCACCCGGTTCGACAACCGTATCCGCGTTGGCGGCATGGCAGAAATTGCCGGTTTTGACCTGTCGCTCAACCCGCGCCGACGCGAAACACTGGAGATGATCGTCGGTGATCTCTATCCTCTGGGCGGCGATCTGAGCCAGGCCAGTTTCTGGACCGGCCTGCGCCCGACCACCCCGGATGGTACGCCGATTGTCGGTGCTACCCGGTATGGCAACCTGTTCCTCAATACCGGCCACGGAACGCTGGGCTGGACCATGGCCTGCGGTTCCGGTCGCCTGCTGGCGGATCTGATCGCCCGCAAGACGCCACAGATCAGCGCCGCAGGTCTGGATATTTCCCGCTACGGCAAGGCCGCCGAAGCCGCCAGACATGGACACCCGACCCCGGCCCATCAGTAATTTGCTGCAAACCGGTTTTCTCGATTCACCCCACAAGAAAGATGAGCCATGCGTCCAGCCCGTGCCCTGATTGACCTCAACGCCCTGCGCCACAACTACCGGCTGGCCCGCCAGCACTCTGGTGCCAGAGCGCTCGCCGTAATCAAGGCCGATGCCTACGGGCACGGTGCAGTGCGCGTCGCCCAGGCGCTGCAGAGCGAGGCCGATGGTTTTGCCGTGGCCTGCATCGAAGAGGCCCTGGAGCTACGGGCAGCCGGTGTCAGCGGGCCGATTCTGTTGCTCGAAGGTTTTTTTGAAGCGCAGGAACTGGACCTGATCGTCGAGCATGACTTCTGGTGCGTAGTGCATTCGCAATGGCAGATCGAGGCTATCGAGCGCACGGCGGTGGGCAAACCGCTGACCCTGTGGCTCAAGCTCGACAGCGGCATGCACCGGGTCGGCTTGTTCCCGGCCGATTACCAGGCCGCCTACCAGCGCCTGCTGGCCAGCGGCAAGGTGGCCGACATTGTCTTGATGAGCCATTTCGCCCGCGCTGATGAGCTGGACTGCCCGCGCAGCGCAGAACAACTGGCGGTGTTCGAGGCTGCTCGTCAGGGACTCAAGGCCCTGACCAGCCTGAACAACTCGCCGGCACTGCTCGGCTGGCCACAGATCAACAGCGACTGGGTACGGCCGGGGATCATGCTTTACGGCGCCACACCGTTCGAGCAGGCACACCCGTTGGCCGATCAGTTGCAGGCGGTGATGACCCTGGAGTCGAAAGTCATCAGCGTCCGTGAGCTGCCGGCCGGTGAGCCAGTGGGCTATGGCGCGTCCTGGATCACTGATCGGCCGAGCCGGATTGGCGTGGTGGCGATGGGGTATGCCGATGGTTACCCGCGCCATGCACCGACCGGCACGCCGGTCATCATCGACGGCCAGGCCGCACGCCTGGTGGGCCGCGTGTCGATGGACATGCTGTGCGTTGAGCTCACCGACCTGCCCGCCGCCGGGCTCGGCAGCCACATCGAGTTCTGGGGGCCAAACCTGTCGGCCAGCACCGTGGCGGCGCACGCCGGGACCATCCCGTACCAATTGTTCTGCAACCTCAAGCGCGTCCCGCGTCGGTACAGCGAAGGCTGAACCCCGGCGGCAAAACCGCCTGCTTGTTGTAAATATCAAACGCTGTTGCCATCATGCCCCGGTCTCGACTTTAACCTCAGGCTTTGTACGAGCTTGTCTGCGCGTCGATCATGCTGCGATTGAAGACGATCCGAAGAGATCGTGCAGCAACGGAGCAGTTGCCCGGTGTGGGTGATGCCCTGGTGGCGGCGGGGTAGCCTGGTCCCTGTCCATCCCCCGCGACGCGCATTCGTACCAAGCCTCCGAACCTGGAGGACTGCCGAATTGGACGTCGGTGAGCGACTGCAATACATCCGTAAGCTCAAGGGCTTGTCCCAGCGTGAACTGGCCAAACGGGCGGGTGTGACCAATAGCACCATTTCCATGATCGAGAAGAACAGCGTCAGCCCCTCGATCAGTTCGCTGCGCAAGGTGCTCGGCGGCATTCCGATGTCCATGGTCGAGTTCTTTTCCGAAGAGCTGGCCCCGGAGAACACCAGCAAAGTGGTGTACAAGCCCGGCGAGCTGCTGGATATCTCCGACGGCGCGGTGACCATGAAACTGGTGGGCAAGTCGCATCAGGGCCGGGCCATCGCCTTCCTGACCGAAACCTATCCGCCCGGCGCCGACACTGGCGAAGAAATGCTGGTTCACGAAGGCGAAGAGACCGGCATCCTCATCGAAGGCCGCCTGGAGCTGATCGTCGGCAACGACACCTACCTGCTGGAAGTCGGCGACAGCTATTACTTCGAGAGCACCCGCGCGCACCGCTTCCGCAATCCCTTCGATGAACCGGCGCGACTAATCAGCGCAGCCACCCCCGCCAATTTTTGATAACACCTCTGCGAGCCCCGTTTATCGGGGGCTTGCCGGTTTATTGACCTAAGACAATGGTAATACCCCTTCGCGATGTAGGGGCGTTTCAGGCGAACAGGCGCGTCGTTATACTTTTCGCCTGCTCGCACAGCCGTTAACCGTAATGGCGAGCCTGACCTGCCACCATGAGGGTGAACGCGTGAACCTGACAACAATCGGCCTGGTACTGGCCACTGTGCTGAGCCTGGCGCCCATCGGCCTGCAGGCGGCATCCAACGAAGAGATCGCCAAACGGCTGGAGCCGGTCGGCAAGGTTTGCGTGCAGGGCCAGCAATGCGTGGGCGTGGGCGTGAACGTGATCGCGGCGGCGAGCGGCGGTGCGGGCAAGTCGGCAGACGACGTCATCGCCAAACACTGCACCGCCTGCCACACCATCGGCCTGCTGGATGCGCCGAAAATTGGCGACACCGCCGCCTGGAAAAAACGCGCCGACGAGCAGGGCGGCCTTGATGGTTTGCTGGCCAAGGCCATCAGCGGGGTCAACAGCATGCCCGCCAAAGGCACCTGTGCCGATTGCACCGACGACGAGCTCAAAGCCGCGATCCAGAAGATGTCCGGGTTGTAGGCGATCGCCCGCCGCCTCGGCGCCGCGCTGTCGCGCAGCAAACACGAAGCCCGTAGGACCGGCTTTAGCCGGGAAAGCTTCGCAGTTGAAGCTGCTCACAAGGTCAAATGCGTTCCAGGGTGTTATGCAACCCCGCCAGTAGCAGCCGCTGATACAGCTCTTCAAGCAGCCCGTCGGGCTGGTCTAGGCCCATGCGTTGCAGATGCACAGCAAATGCCTCTGGCTCGGGTGCATCCAGCGCAGCCTTGCCCAGTTGCAGGATTTCGCTCAGTTTGAATTTGCTCTTGAGCCAGTTCAGGGCGCGCAGCAGGTCGCGCTCTTCAGGCTCGAAGTCGCTGCCCAGCGGGTATTCGGCAAACAACTGCGGATAACTGCCCGCCAGGGCCTTGAGCCGCTCAGGTGTGTTGTCAGTGAAGCGCGGGTCCAGGGCAAAGCCTTCAGGCAGTTTGCCGGCCCGCTGGGCCTGTTCGATCAGGCCGGGCTGGAAGCGTGAATCGCAGATATTGAGCAACCGCTCGATCACCGTGGCATCAGTTTGACCGCGCAGGTCGGCGATGCCGTATTCGGTGACCACGATATCGCGCAGGTGGCGGGGAATGGTCGCATGCCCATACGACCAGACAAGGTTGGAACTGACCTCGCCACCGGACTCGCGCCAACTGCGCAAGATCAGAATCGAGCGAGCATCTTCCAGCGCGTGGGCCTGAGCGACAAAGTTGTATTGCCCGCCCACACCGCTGAGCACCCGGCCATCTTCCAGTTGGTCCGAGACTGCCGCGCCCAGCAGGGTCATGCAGAACGCGCTGTTGATGAATCGTGCATCACGGCGTTGCAGGCGCTTGAGTTCTTCGTTGCCATACAGCTCGTTGATGAAGCTGATTGCGCTCATGTTGAACTGCGCACGGCGTTCGGCCGACAGTTCGTTCAGGCGCGCATAGAAGCTGCGCGGCCCGAGAAAGAACCCGCCATGCAGCACCACGCCGTCGGTTGTATGGCTGTCATCGAGCATGCCCATGTCGGCAAGCCGTTGTTGCTCAAGGTCGGCGTAGACCTTGCGCCGCACGATGCCGGCGTCGGCCAGGGCCAGCAGACCGTTGACGAACATCTCGCTGCAACCGTAAAGCCCCTTGGCGAAAGGCTCGGTGCCGCCTTCGCGGTCGATCAGGGTTTGCCAGTTACTCATGTTCAAGTCGGCCAGCAGGTGTCGGTAACCGGCGTTATCCGCCTGACGGGCGAGCAGGGCGGCGGTCAGCGCATCGCCCATCGAACCGATACCGATCTGCAAGGTGCCGCCGTCACGCACCAGGGTGCTGGCGTGCAGGCCGATGAAGTGATCCTGAAAACCCACCGGCATGTTCGGCGTGGAGAACAACGTGGTGGTTTCCGGCTCTTCGAGCAGCAGGTCGAAGGCGGCCAGGTCCAGTTCCGAGTCGCCGGGCATGTAGGGCAGGTCGGCATGCACCTGACCCAGCACCAGGATGGTTTCACCCGCAGTACGGCGTTTGGCGATCATCGGCAGCAGATCGAGGGTCACATCGGGGTTGCAACTCAGGCTCAGGCAGCCAGGCCGTTGCGGGTCCTGGGCCACCAGTTGCGCAATCAGGTTCAGGCCCTTGGCATTGATATCCCGCGCCGCATGGCTGTAGTTGCTGCTGACGTAATCCTGCTGCGCCGTCTGGCTGTCGAGCAGGCTGCCGGGCTGCATGAAAAACTGCTCGACACGGATATTGGCCGGCAGCCGGTCACGGCGCAGGTCGGCCAGATAGTCCAGCTCCGGGTAATCACCGAACACCCGCTCCAGAAAGGGTTCGAGAAAGCGCGCCTGCAAGCCTTCGCCCGGCGTGGGCCGGCCCAGGCTCAGGGCGGTATAGATCGTCAGTTGCCGCTCGGGCAGGTCACGGATGCGCGCATACAGCGCATTGACGAAGCGATTGGGTTTGCCCAGGCCCAGCGGCATGCCCAGATGAATGTGCGCAGGCAAGGTGGCCAGCACATGGTCGATCGCGCTTTCGATGGAGCAGGACTGCGGCATCCGGGCTCTCCTGACAGAACGGGGGATGCAGCTTGGACTTCGCAGATCGGGTAATTGCTGCATGACCTGCGCCAAACCCCGTCTGTGGGAGCTAGCTTGCTAGCGAAGACGGCAGCACATCACAACAGATGTAGTGTTTTTACTGGCCTCTTCGCGAGCAAGCTCGCTCCCACCGGGGACATAAAGCACTTAACTGAACAGTACCGGGATATAGCCTGAACCTGTCAGGCCGGCAGTTGCTCCTCGGCCTGCACCGGCCATTGATCGAGCACCTGGTCCAGAGTCAGATGCGCCTGGGTAATCAGGTGCATCGAGGCCATGGCCAGATGGCGCGCCGGGCCTTGCAAGGCATCGGCGGTCTCGAAGGCGGTGGCGGTGGCGCAACGCAACAGCTCGACCGCATGGGCCACGCGGCATTCGAGGTGGGTCAGGGTTGAGGGGGTATCAGGTGGATCGGGAATCAATTTATCCATGGCGAACTCACTTATCTGAGCCACCGGATATCCGCTGCTAAACGAACAAGGGTGGCAGCTTTGACGCGGGTTAGCAGACCGGTGAGCTCGCAAAACCGGCGCACCCGAAGGTGCCCCACGCAAAGCCGCCATAAGCGGTACTGCGCGAGCAAGCTACAAACAGGCTGCTAAACCCGATCACTGATGTTCAGTGACGGACGCAGCCTAGTCGCGGGATTTTGCACGCGCAAGGGCTCGGGATTTTCTCGGAAATTTCCTTCAATAGAAAGAGAGGCGTCTTGCAATTACAGGTCGCCAACCGCCCGAAAATGCGCCCCGGCGCCCGCCCGCTGTTACAAATCCAGCACCAGCATCGCAGTCTTGGCACGCGAGCAGCAGGGCGTGAACTGGTTGTTCAGCGCCTGTTCTTCTTCGGTGAGGTACAGGTCGCGATGCTCCGGCACACCGTCGAGCACGCCGGTCAGGCAGGTGCCGCACACGCCTTGTTCGCACGACACCGCAATCTCGACACCATGACGCTCCAGCACCTGGACCACCGTCTGGTCCGCCGGGATCTCGAACTCCTGACCGCTGCTGGCGATCCTGACGCAAAAGCTGCCGTCGGCACTGGTGTCCACCGGTGCGGCGGCGAAGTATTCGCGGTGCAGGTTGGCCTCCTGCCAGCCCTGCTGGCGGGCGCTGTCGAGTACGTGCTGCATGAACCCACCCGGCCCGCACACGTACAGATGCACATCGGGCTGCGGCCCGGCCAGCACACTCAGGGCATCGAGCGCGGTAGCCGGCTCTTGATCGCTATGTAGAAACACCCGGTCAGCGAAACTTGAAGCGTGCAGGCGCTCGACAAACGCGGCGCGATCACGGGCGCGCACGCAGTAGTGCAGTTCAAAGTCGGCCCCGCTGCTCGCCAGTTGTTCGGCCATGCACAGAATCGGCGTGATACCGATGCCACCGGCAAACAGCAGGCTGCGCCGGGCATGTTCGGCCAGCGGGAACAGGTTGCGCGGCTCGCTGATGCGCAGCGCCATGCCGGCGCGCAGCAACTGGTGCATGGCCCTTGAGCCGCCTCGCGAGGCCGGGTCATCGAGTACACCAATAAGGTAGCGATGCTGCTCGGCGGGGTGGTTGCACAGCGAGTACTGGCGCAGCAGCCCGGATTCGCCGGGCACCTGCACCTCGATGTGCGCCCCGGCGCTGAAGGCCGGCAAGGGGCTGCGGTCGGCACGGGCCAGCTCGAAGCTGCAGATGCCCAGCGCTTCGTCGCGGCGGGAAATCACCATAACGTCGATCATGTGATTGGCTCCTGCAGCTTATTGGGCAGTGGCGATCAAGGCCGGGGCAGCGCTTTGTTCCTGAGCGATAATGCGCTCCAGAATCTTGCGCGACTGCACACCACCGGCGTCGATATTGAGCTTGAGCAGGTTGCGCGTCGGGTACTTGAGCAGGTTCTGTTGCTGGCGTTCGAGCATCTCCAGGTCTTCGCTGAAAATCTTGCCCTGGCCTTCGCGGATCGTGTCGGTCAGCGCCTGATCCTGCGGATTGAAGTTGCGTGCCATGCCCCAGAAGTACCAGATCGAGGTATCGCTCTCGGGGGTGATGAAGTCCACCACAATGCTGGATGCCTTGAACTGCGCGTCGGCGTGATAACCGCCGTTACCGGCATGGGCCACGCCCACCTCGATCAGCACATGGCTGGGCGGGGTGAAGCGGCAGATCTGCCAGCGGTCCACCGGCACATCGTCGGCCAGGTTGTTACCGCGCAGGGCCATGCGCCAGAACGGCGGGGCCATGATGTTTTCCATGTGCCGGGCGGTGATCACTTCATCACCCTGCACCTGAGTGACCGGCGCGGCTTCATCAATTTCTTTCTGGCCAATGCTGGAGGCGTGCACGTAGGTTTCGTGGGTCAGGTCCATCAGGTTGTCGATCATCAGCCGGTAATCGCAGCCGATATGAAACAACCCGCCGCCATAAGCCCACTGGTCACTGACCGCCCATTCCAGGTGAGGAATCAGCCCTGCATCGGCCTGCGTCTGATCACCGGGCCAGACCCAGATAAACCCGTAGCGCTCCACAGCCGCGAAAGTCTTGTTGCAAGGAAAGCCGCGCACCCGCTGGCCTGGCATCGCAGCCGTCTTGCCATCGGCGCCCATCACCAGGCCGTGATAGCCACAGACCAACTGGCCGTTCTCCACGTAACCCAGCGACAGCGGGGCACCGCGATGCGGACAAAAATCCTCGACC
The DNA here is from genome assembly GCF_000829415.1 of Pseudomonas sp. StFLB209. Lineage (NCBI taxonomy): Bacteria > Pseudomonadati > Pseudomonadota > Gammaproteobacteria > Pseudomonadales > Pseudomonadaceae > Pseudomonas > Pseudomonas sp. StFLB209. Next base: position 1,760,909 of record NZ_AP014637.1, read on the forward strand.
GCCACCACCTGGTTGTCCAGGCCGCGATAAAACACCATCTTCTCGCCACAGATCTGCCGACCCAGCGGCTTGTCGGCGATTTCGTCAGGGGTGCAAGCAACATACCAGGCGTTCATGGGGTACATGGTCAGGCTCTCCGGTCCGGATTTGTTTTTATTAGTGGATCCATTGAAATCCTGAGCCAGCTTTGAGTCAAGAATATATATCCGATAATCGCCCCAATTATCATCAATGGATCCATAGAGCCGATTGACGCGCAAAATCGACAAACGCCGAAGCACAGCGCAACGCTGAAAGGAAGTTGAAAGCTGGCTGAAAGCTTGGGGGATTAGGATCGCCTCCAGCACCGGCAAAAGACCGGTAAGCCAGGCCGACCGCACAGCCGTCGTCCGGACATTCAACAAGAATAACGGTGATTAACATGCTTGTTCCTACCTCCCTGTACACCTCCCTTGCGCCCCGACTCCAGACCACTGCTCGCTGAGCAGAACTGACTTTCATCTTTTCCGGTTTCCCTGACCGAAATACGTCTGGAGTATTGCCATGCTGACTTTCCTTGGCTTTGCCATGGTCATCGCCTTCATGTACCTGATCATGAGCAAGCGCATGACCGCGCTGATTGCCCTGATCATCGTCCCGATCATCTTTGCCCTGTTCGGTGGCTTCGGCCCGCAGATCGGCCCGATGATGCTCGCTGGTATCACCAAGCTGGCGCCCACCGGCGTCATGCTGATGTTCGCCATTCTCTACTTCGCCCTGATGATCGACTCGGGGCTGTTCGACCCGGCGGTGCGCAAGATCCTGAAAATGGTCAAGGGCGACCCGATGCGCATTTCCGTCGGCACCGCCGTACTGGCGCTGGTGGTTTCGCTGGACGGTGATGGCGCCACTACCTACATGATCTGCGTGGCCGCCATGCTGCCGCTTTACAGCCGTGTCGGCATGAGCCCACGGATCATGGCCGGCCTGATCATCCTCGCTGGCGGGATCATGAACATGACCCCATGGGGCGGCCCGACGGCTCGCGCAGCCAGTGCCCTGCATGTCGATGCCTCGGACATCTTCGTCCCGATGATCCCGGCCATGGCTGCCGGCGTGGTCTGCCTGCTGGCCATCTCTTACTTGTATGGCAAGCGCGAGCGGGCTCGTCTGGGCGTGCTGCAATTGCAGGGCGATGAAATCGATCACAGCGAAATCAGCGTGTCGCAATTCCCTGATGCCCGCCGTCCAAAACTGATCTGGTTCAACGGTGCCCTGACGTTCTGCCTGATGGTCACCCTGATCATGGGTCTGCTGCCGCTGCCAGTGCTGTTCATGGTGGCTTTCAGCATCGCGATGATCATCAACTACCCGAACCTGCAGGACCAGAAGGACCGCGTTTCGGCCCACGCCGGTAGCGTGTTGTCGGTAGTCGGCCTGATCTTCGCCGCCGGTATTTTCACCGGCATCCTGACCGGCACCGGCATGGTCGACGCCATGTCCAAGAGCCTGCTGGCGGTGATCCCTGAGGCCATGGGCCCTTACCTGGCGGTCATCACCGCGCTGGTGAGCATGCCGTTCACCTTCTTCATGTCCAATGACGCGTTCTACTACGGCGTCATGCCTGTGCTGGCCGAAGCCGCCTCGCACTACGGCATCAGCGCGGTAGAAATGGCCCGTGCTTCGATCGTTGGCCAGCCGGTGCACCTGCTCAGCCCACTGGTGCCTTCGACCTACCTGCTGGTTGCCCTGGCCGGTATCGATTTCGGTGACCACCAGCGCTTCACCCTCAAGTGGGCGATCCTGGTCTGCATGTGTATTCTGGTTGCCGCTGTCATGCTGGGTCTGTTCCCGCTGGTCAGCAGCGTCTGATTCAACCGCGTTTCAACCCCGAATCGCCGTCAGCTGTAGCTGGCGGCGATTTTTTATCGCCTGAGGAAACAACTGATGGAATGGCTACTCAACCCTGAAATATGGGTTGCTTTCTTGACCCTGACCGCCCTGGAAATCGTTCTGGGGATCGACAACATCATCATGATCTCGATCCTGGTCAGCCGCATGCCCAAAGCCATGCAAAAGCGCACCCGGCTGTTCGGCCTGGGCCTGGCCATGGTCACTCGCATCATGCTGCTGCTGTCGATCACCTGGATCATGCGCCTGACCACCGACCTGTTCAGCGTCTTCGGCCAGGGCATTTCCGGTCGTGACCTGATCCTGTTCTTCGGCGGCCTGTTCCTGCTGTGGAAAAGCTCCCAGGAAATCTTCCAGGGCATGGAAGGTGAAGAAGAGGCCGGCGACGAGCCCAAGGGCGCTGGCGGCATGTTCCTGGCAACCATCGTGCAGATCGCGATCATCGACATCGTGTTCTCGCTGGACTCGGTCATCACTGCGGTGGGCATGGTGTCCAACGTGCCGGTGATGGTCGCGGCGATCATCGTGGCGGTGCTGGTGATGATGCTCTGCTCCGGCGCCATCAGCGATTTCATCGACAAACATCCATCACTGAAGATGCTCGCCCTGTCGTTCCTGATGGTGGTCGGTACGGTGCTGATCGCCGAAGCCTTCGACATTCATGTGCCCAAAGGCTACGTGTACTTCGCCATGGCGTTCTCGCTGGCGGTTGAAGCGATCAACATCAAGATGCGCACCAGCCAGGCACGCAAGAAGGCCGAAGCGGCGCCAGCCGAAGCCTGAGGCTCGGCTAACCCGGCAGGAGCTGCTTCAGCCGCGAATTAGCCGCGAAGACCTTTCGCGGCTGAACCCTTCGCTGCTAAAGCAGCTCCTACCGGGCACAGGCCAGGGCGCCATTCATTACAGAATTGTTTCAATGCGTTGAGGCCTGTGCGATGCTGGCAGCACCGCACAAAGCGGTCTAAAGCTTTAGTAAAAACATTCCGCGTCGCTCGCTATTCACACCACCACAGGGGGCCTTGCATATGCTGACCCTGCTCGATCTATTGTCTGCCGTGGCCCTGCTGATCTGGGGCACGCACATTGTGCGTACCGGCATCCTGCGCGTATACGGCAGTCAGTTGCGCCGCGTGCTGGGCCATAACGTTGCACGTCGGCCGCTGGCCTTTCTCGCTGGCATCCTGGTCACCGCGCTGGTGCAGAGCAGCAACGCCACAGCCATGCTGGTGACATCCTTTGTCGGCCAGGGGCTGATGCGTCTGGCGCCGGCGCTGGCGATCATGCTGGGCGCCGATGTCGGCACCGCGCTGATGTCGCGGGTGTTGACCTTCGACCTGTCGTGGCTGTCGCCACTGCTGATCTTCCTCGGGGTGATCTTTTTTCTGTCGCGCAAGCAGACCCGCGCCGGCCAGTTGGGCAGGGTAGCCATCGGTCTGGGGCTGATCATCCTGGCGCTGCAACTGATCGTCAGCGCCGCCGCGCCGATCACCCAGGCCAGCGGAGTCAAGGTGCTGTTCGCCTCGCTGACCGGCGACTTCCTGCTCGATGCCCTGGTCGGTGCGCTGTTCGCGCTGATTTCCTATTCCAGCCTGGCGGCGGTGCTGCTGACCGCAACGCTGGCCGGTTCCGACATCATCAGCCTGCACGTGGCCATCGGTCTGGTGGTGGGGGCCAATATCGGCAGCGGTCTGCTGGCGTTCATGAGCACCAGCATGCAGAACGTACCCGGTCGCCAGGTGGCGCTGGGCAGCCTGCTATTCAAACTGCTGGGCCTGGTGCTGATCATCCCGGTGCTTGACCCGCTGGTGAACTGGCTCGACGAGCTGAGGCTCAAGCCACAGGAACTGGTGATCGGCTTTCATCTGGTCTACAACACCGCACGCTGCCTTTTGATGCTGCCCTTTGTCAGCCCCATGGCGCGCCTGTGCGCCAGCTTGCTGCAAGTGCCTGCCGAAACCGCAGGGCCGATCAAACCCAGGCATCTGGATCTGACCGCGCTGGCGACTCCCAGCCTGGCGCTGGCCAATGCGGTGCGTGAAACCCTGCGCATGGGCGACCTGCTGGAGAACATGCTGGGCGCCATGCAGGCCGTACTGCACGGCACCCAGACCGCTGTCACTCAGCAAGTGCGCAGCCTCAATGAGGATGTCGAGACCCTGTACAGCGGCATCAAGCTGTACCTGGCGCAGATGCCCCGAGAAGACCTGGGCGAACAGGACAATCGACGCTGGGCCGAAATCATTGAGCTGACCATCAACCTGGAGCTGGCCAGTGGCGTGATCGAGCGCATGCTGCGCAAGATCCAGCAGCAGAAAACCGCGCAGCAACGATCGTTTTCGGACGTCGGTCTGGAAGAGCTCACCGACCTGCACACCCAGTTGCAGGCCAATCTGCGTCTGGGCCTGTCGGTGTTTCTCAGCGGCGACCCGCATAGCGCCCGCCAGCTATTGAAGGAAAAACGCCAGTTCCGCGCTCTGGAACGGCGGCTGGCCCACGCCCATGTCAACCGTTTGCAACGCAAAGTGGTGCAAAGTATCGAGACCAGCTCGCTGCACCTGGAACTGATGGCTGACATGAAGCGCCTCAACTCGCTGTTCTGCAGCAGCGCCTACGCGGTACTGGAAACCGCCGACACGGGTGCACTGTCCAGCGACGGACCGGACGAGACGCCAGGCCAGGTAGGCGAACAATCGGTGTGAACCGAGCGGCGGCAGCGAAGTCTGTTTAGCAGGCCGTTGAAAAACGTAGGCGAGGCAGCCAGTGCAAGGCAAAAACAGGCGAAAAAGCGGAGTTTACGGGTTGTAAATGAGCATTTTGAGCCTGTTTTTAACGCAGCAATGGCAACGCAGGTAGTTTTTCAACAGCATGTCAATTCAACTGGCCCGCAAGGAAAAGCTGTCTCATGCGCTGCCTGCTGCTGATCTGGCTGTTGCTCTGTTCTCTTCCCAGCCTGGCCCTGGACCGTCTGCAAGCCCAGGGTTATCTGTTGCCCAACGGTTTGCAGGTGCTGCTCAAGCCCGGCTACGACAAGGGCCATGTGGCGATCCGGCTGATTGTCGGGGTGGGCTTTGATGACTTTGCCTGTGAGCACAAAGAACTGCCGCACCTGCTCGAACACTTGATGTTCAGCGGCATCGATGACAGCGGCGAAGGCGGTCTGGAGTCGCGCATGCAGGCGCTCGGTGGCGAGTGGAACGCCTTTACCAGCAACGCCGACACCACCTTTGTGATCGAGGCACCGGCGCGTAACCAGCGCAAGGTACTCGACCTGCTCATGCAGGTGCTGACCCACACCGAGCTGACCCAGAGCCGCCTGGACACGGTCAGGCGCATCGTTGCCCATGAAGACGGCGGCCACGCCTCGCGCCTGCAACGGCTGCTCGACCGGCGTGAGGCGGGCAGCAACGCCAGCAGCCAGGTGGCGAGCGAACTGGGCCTGAAGTGCGCCGACAGTCCGGACGTCGAGGCGGTCAGCCTGGAGCAGCTCGAAGATGCCCTGGCGACCTGGTACGCACCCAACAACATGACCCTGATCATGGTCGGTGACCTGGACAAGCTGCTGCCCGGCTACCTGGAACGGGTCTATGGCCGCCTGGCCGCCACCGAACCTGCCGAACACCCGACCCTGGACAGCGCGAAACAAGTGGCTGAACAACGCCGGGTACTGACCCGCGGGGTACTGGGCGAAAGTGCCCGGCTGCACCTGATCTTTCCCGAGCCCTTGCTGGATGAACAACACGATGAAACCTGGGAGCTGGTCCGGTCTTATCTGGAGTGGTCGCTGTACTCAGAACTGCGCCTGCAACAGGGGTTGTCCTACGGCCCTTCGGTCAGCCGCGAGGTGTTCAGCGACACCGGGCTGATGAGCCTGGACGCCGATGTCGAGCGCAGCGACCTGTTGCAAGCCGAACAGACCCTGCATGCGCTGCTTGAACGCTTGCAGCGTGACGGCCTGCAAGCTGCAACCTTCGAGCGCCTCAAACAAGCCGCCGTGTCCCGGCAGGCCTGGGCCGTGCAAGGCAACAGCGCGCTGGCCGACTATTACTGGGGCGCGCTCAACGATTACGAGAATGGCCGCTTTGCCGACCCGGCCAAGCGCATTCAGGCGGTCACCCTGGAGGGCGCCAACCGGGCCTTGCGTCAGTTACTCGAACAACCGGGCTACATCCGCATCGAGAAACCGCTGTTCAGTTACGACGATCTGTATTGGCTGGTCCTGGCTGCCGGAGTGCTGATGATCCTGCTGCTGGTCGGCGGGCTGCGTTATCGCCGTCAGCAACGGCTGTAGCGCTGCGCACTGCATTGCTATGCTTGGCGACTTTTTTCCACCCCTGCTGAAGTGAAGCCCAATGCCCCACTGGAATGTCCTCGTCACCCGCATCCTCGATCTGATGCGCCGCTATCCGGGCATCATTGCGGCGGGCGGATTCATCTCCGGGATCGTCAGCTTCATCATGGTCGACCGTCAGGCCGGGCTGGCCAGCTGGATCGCCGTGGTGATGATGCTCAGCTGGCTGTGGCTGATGGTCGAGAACAGCGTGGTGGGGTTGTTGCACCGAAAGTTCGGCAAGGAAATTCCGCAAGGATTGCTGCGTTACGGCACCCAGCTGATCCATCAGGAAAGCCTGTTCTTCGTCCTGCCGTTCTTTTTCATCACCACCACCTGGAACAGCGGCCAGGCGTTGTTCACGGCGCTGCTCGGTGCGGCCGGGCTGATCTCCATCGTCGACCCGCTGTACTACCGCTGGCTGGCACCGCGCCGCTGGCTGTTCCTGGCCTTGCATACCCTGACCCTGTTCGCCGCGATGCTCACCGCGCTGCCGATCATTCTCAACCTGACCACCACCGAGAGCTACAAACTGGCGCTCGGCACCGCGATTGTGCTGTCGATTCCCAGCCTGGCATCGAGCTTTCCGATCCGCACCTGGCGCAGTGGGGTGATGCTGGTGACCGTGATCCTGGCCGTGGGCAGCGCTGGCTGGCTGCTGCGCTCCTGGGTGCCACCGGCCACGCTGTGGCTGACCGAAGTGGCGGTGAGTACCGAGTTCGACAACAAAAGTCGCACACCGGGTGAAAGCATCCGCCAGATCAGCGCCGCTCAACTGCGCCGTGACGGCCTGTATGCCTACACCGCAATCAATGCCCCACGCGGCCTGCAAGAGCGCATTTACCATGTGTGGCGGCGCAACGGTGAAGAAGTGGACCGCATTGCCCTGAATATCAACGGCGGGCGCAAGGAGGGCTATCGCGCCTGGACCCACAAGCGCAATTTCCCGCAGGACGTGGCGGGCCGCTGGCAGGTTCGGGTGCTGACCGAGGACGGGCAGATGATCGGCGTACTGCGTTTTGAAGTGACCGACGCCGATCAACCGACCGTGACCCAGCCAAAAGGCCGGATCATCCAGCTCAAACCCGGTGGCGATGACGACGCTGCGCCTGCGGCATCCGAGCCCGGTGTTGCGGCGCCAGAACCGCAAACGGAGCCAGAGCCAGCACCGGAGCCAGCAGCAGAGCAACCGCCCGCCGCGACGCCTGAATCACAGCCGGCCCCGGAGCCGTCATCAGAGTCTGGACCTGCTGCGACGCCTTGATACTTAGCTGGCGGTGGCGCCAAAGAACCAGTAGCAGACCATGATCGCTGCCACCACGCCCGAAAACTCGGCCAGCAGCGCACAGCCCACGGCATGCCGGGCGCGCTGGATGCCGACCGCGCCGAAGTACACCGCCAGCACATAGAAGGTGGTTTCGGTGCTGCCCTGAATGGTCGCCGCCGCCAGCGCGGCAAAGCTGTCGACGCCCTGGTTCTGCATGGTTTCGATCAACAGCGCCCGCGCCGCGCTGCCGGAGAACGGTTTGACCAGCGCAGTGGGCAGCGAGTCGACAAAACGGGTATCCCAGCCCAGCCACTCGACCACGTGGCGAATGCCTTCCAGGCCGAAGTCCAGGGCACCGGAGGCGCGCAATACGCCCACCGCACAGAGCATCGCCACCAGATACGGCAGCAGGTTTTTGGCCACATCGAAACCTTCCTTGGCCCCTTCGACGAAGGTTTCATACACCTTGACCTTGCGCAGCGCGCCGATCACCAGAAACAACATGATCAGGCCGAACAGCGTGAGGTTGCCGAGAATCGATGACAGCCCGGCCAGCGCCGCAGCCGACAGCGTACCGAGAAAGGCCATGAAACCACCGAGCAGCAATGCACCTGGAATCAGGTAGGCCAGCACCACCGGGTCCCACAGCCGCAGGCGCTGCATGAACGCCACCGACAGCAGCCCGACAATGGTCGAGACACTGGTCGCCAGCAGGATCGGCAGGAACACCAGGGTCGGGTCAGGTGCGCCTTGCTGGGCGCGGTACATGAAGATGGTCACCGGCAACAGGGTCAGTGACGAGGCGTTGAGCACCAGAAACAGGATCTGCGCGTTGCTGGCGGTGGTCTGGCTGGGGTTGAGTTCTTGGAGTGCCTTCATGGCCTTGAGGCCGATCGGGGTCGCGGCATTGTCCAGCCCCAGACCGTTGGCGGCGAAGTTGAGGGTAATCAGGCCCAGCGCCGGATGGCCCGGCGGCACCTCCGGCATCAGCCGGGTGAACAGTGGGCTGAGCACCTTGCCCAGCCAGTCGACGATCCCGGCCTTCTCGGCAATGCGCAGAAAACCCAGCCACAGGGTGAGGGTGCCGAACAGCAGAACCATGACCTCCACCGACAGCTTGGCCATGGCAAAGATGCTCTCGACCATGCTGGCAAAGATCCCGGCATTGCCGCCGATCAACCATTGCGCCAGCGCGGCGACCATCGCCACGACGAAAAAACCAAGCCACAGGCCATTGAGCATCGGATACATCCCCCTTCAGACGACGGGGATGATAACGGGGGAGGTGTGCCGGAGGGAAATTGACGGGACGATCGCGATCCCCGTAGGAGCGGCCGGGCGGCGATCCGCTTTAGCCGCGAAGACCGCGAAGACCGGAAATACCGGGAAGACCGGGAAGACCGCAAAGGCTTCCCGGCTAAAGCCGGTCCTACTCAGCCGCAGGCTTGCCGACCGGCACCGGCTCGTTGCTGCGCCAGTGTGGCAGCGACTCCCAGTAGGCCTTGCCTTTGGCATCGTCGTACATGCCTTCCCAACGGGCGATGACTAGCACCGCCAGGGCGTTGCCGATCACGTTCAGGGCGGTACGTGCCATGTCCATGATGCGGTCGACACCGGCGATGAATGCCAGACCTTCCAGCGGAATACCGACACTGCCCAGGGTCGCCAACAGGACCACGAACGACACGCCCGGCACACCGGCGATACCTTTGGAGGTGACCATCAGGGTCAGGACCAGCATCAGCTGTTGGCCGAGCGACAGGTCAATACCGTACAGCTGGGCAATGAAGATCGCCGCGATGCTCTGGTACAGGGTCGAACCGTCGAGGTTGAACGAGTAACCGGTCGGGACCACGAAGCTGCAGATGGCTTTCGGCGCACCGTAGGCTTCCATCTTGCTGATTACCCGCGGCAGGGCGGTCTCGGAGCTGGCGGTGGAGTAGGCCAGGATCAGCTCATCCTTGAAGATGCGGATGATCTTCATGATCGAGAAGCCGAACATGCGGGCGATCAGGCCCAGCACCACGAAGGCAAAGAAAGCGATGGCGACGTAAACCAGGATCACCAGCTTGGCCAGCGGCAGCAGCGAGGCGAAACCGAAATTGGCTACGGTGACCGCGATCAGGGCGAACACACCGATCGGCGCGTAGGCCATGATCATGTGGGTGACCTTGAACATGGTTTCCGAGACGCCCTGGAACATCTTCACCAGCGGCTCGCGCACTTCGTTTTGCAGGCTGGCCAGGCCCATGCCGAACATCACCGAGAAGAAGATGATCGGCAGCATGTCGCCACGGGCAATGGCGGCGAAGATGTTGGACGGAATCAGGTTGAGGATGGTGGCAATGAACGCATGGTCATGCTGCACCTCGGCGGCGGTGGTCTTGTACTTGGAGATGTCCACCGTACCGAGCGAGCTCATGTCGATGCCGGCCCCAGGCTGGAACAGGTTGGCCAGCACCAGGCCCACAACGATGGCGACCGTGGTCACGATCTCGAAGTAGATAATGGTCTTCAGGCCAATGCTGCCGAGCTTCTTGGCATCGCCCACACCGGCAATCCCGACGATCAGCGAGGCCACGACGATGGGCACCACGATCATCTTGATCAGGCGAATGAAGATGTCACCTGCCGGTTGCAGGACGTTGCTGATCCACCAGGCCTTCTCGGCACTGAAATGGTTGAGCAGCGCGCCGATGGCGATACCCAGAACCAGACCGATCAGAATCTGCCATGCCAGACTCAGTTTTGCCTTCTTCATGTCATTACCTTTGTGCGAAGTGGCTTGGATCAGCTTGGGAACCGCGTGCCCGCCCTGCCTCATCCGCGGCAGACCGAAGTCGTGGAAGAAAGCCCCGCACTGTCCACAGAAAGTCACCGCGAAAGAGCATCCGGGCTCAAAGCAAGCGAAAAAAAGGCGCAACTATTCAGACGGGGCCAAGGCACGTCTAATGCCATAACCGCCTAAGTCATGCAGAATCGGCATATGATAACGGCAGAAATGCCCTGTTAAATGCTGTTAATGACGCTGGGAAAATGGCCTGGAGGTTGCTGGGCCGGTGCTTTCAGCCTGGCAATAGGAAAAAATGTCGCATGACACAACCTGAAAAGATTTGAGGACATTTTCTGCAGCAGTTTACGGATGTACGGCGGAACTCTTCAGCTTTGACGCAAGCACAAATAAAAAGCGCCATGCGGGTTTCGACGTCTGCGTATCGTCGAAAACGGCATGGCGGCTTCACCTGACCCGGCCCTCAGCGGAGGTACTCCCTGTACCCCTAGGTCGCACCGATCCGATCAATCAGTGCATCCCGGCCCCCTGGTCATGCACGTACTTCCTCCAGGAAGCCGTGCAGCGTTGATAAAGAAACGGTTTGACCGTCAGCGGCTTTACCACCCGTTCAGTCAGTACCAGTTCGGATCCTTGAGCAGTTGTTCCTCAAGCAGCGTCTTCGTTCCCTTATCGGGATTACCCAGATAGCGTTGGGTGGCGTGGCTTTTTGGCGACTTGTCGTTCGGCAAGCCAGCCGGCACCGTAACCAGCAGGGCGTAGATGTCTTTGCCGTCCAGGCTGCCAGCCACGATCAGACGCTGGCTGCGGCAGCTCTCGGCAGTCTCGCACAGCACCCCCACCCGATAGGGATCACCGTCCTGGGTGGTGGCGGTCATTGGCTCGGCAACGCCTGACAGGTTCATGACCCACTCAGGCAAGCGTTCCTCTTTTTGCACGGCCTGGGTCCAGGCCTGGCGGTAATCGGAGGAACTGCTCAGCAATTCGTTAACACGCACCTGACCATCGTTGGCGGCCAGGGTGGCGGCGCTACCGCCCATTAACAGGGCGGCGGCCAGCAGATGAGTCAGGTTACGCATGTCAGCCTCTACCGCGACGGCCGAAGAAAAACGACACCACGAACATGACCAGGAACACGATGAACAGAATCTTCGCGATACCGGTTGCCGTACCCGCAATACCACCGAAGCCCAGTACGGCTGCAACGATAGCGATGATCAAGAATGTAATAGCCCAGCTCAACATAGTGATACTCCTTACTACTGTGGGAATCCGATCAGGTCAGAAGACCCAACGCGACTGTTGAGGCAGGCGCGCCAGACTGTCCTGAGAAACAACACGATCGACCTGCACCGGAGCGCGCGCCCAACCCTGGCTGTCCACGGTCGAGACCGATGTACGCGCCTGGCTCAGCGAGAGGCTTTGGGAAATCAGCGACTGACGCAGCGCAGCCGCTTCACGATTTTGCTCATGCAGTTGCCACTGTTGGGTGGCAAGCAACACCAGCAGGAGCACCAGGCTGGCGAAAAGACCTTGCTGTACCCGCAGGGGCGAAATACGCAATTGGGCAAGACGCTGGCTGTTCATGTGCTCAATCCCTCTACCGTTCTTGTCGACCGGATGTTCCGGCCTTTGTCGATAGGGATATTGCAGACCGCATGCCAGCTTTAAATCAAAAATAAAGGCTTATAAATCAACAACTTAAAAACATACAAAATTCTCTGTGGCGCGCAAGCTGCACGATCGACGCTGTGGCATCGTGCGTTCTGCACGAATGCCACATGCGTGTTGTGGTCAGCCAGTACTGCGCGCCATGACTTTCAAGGCGTCGGCATTGACGCCCTTTACCCCACGGATATTGCGAGCGATCTCAACCGCCAGCTCCTTTTCCGCAAAGTTGGCCACCATGCCATTGAGTGTCACCACGCCCTCCCTGGTATCGACCTTGATACCCAGGCCGTCGATGTTGCGGCTGTAGATAAGGCTGGACTTGACCTTGCTGGTAACCCAGGCGTCACTCATCTGCTCGGTGGTACTGAGCGCCTGTGGCTGGGTCTTGGCGGCAATCGAGTCAGCGGCACTGATGCTGATCAGGTTATTTACACTGGCCACGCCATCGGTATTGGTCGCCAGATTGCCGGCCAGCTCTTTGGCTTCAGGGCTTTGCGCCCGGCCCTTGAGCGTGACCACCCCCTGATCACTGGTCACGTCGATTTCCAGCCCTTGGGTGACGTTGCTCCACAACAGCTTGGATTTGATCGTCGCCACCAGTGTGGCGTCTTCGAAACGCTGGGCCAGGCCATTGCGGGCATCCGCCTCGGTAGCCACCGCCGGGTCGATCTGCAACTGGTTATCGACCTTGTCGATGCCTTCGACATCCAGTGCGATCCGTTCGGCCAGCTCCCGCTCGACTTCATTCTCGACCTTGCCAGACAACCGGGCGGTGCCTTTTTCGACCGCCACCTTGATATCGAACGCACTCAAGTGCCGGTTCAAGGCAAAAGCGGTCCAGATCGAGCCCTCCTGGCGCGCCTCGATCAACGGGCCGGTTTCGCCCTGGGCAGCGCTGGCCAGCAGTGGATGGGCACCCAGCACGGCGAGTGTCGCGGTGGCCAGGACGATGTTCTTCAGCGGATGCATGACGTTCTCCTTTGCAGGTCTGTCAGGCCGCCTGGCTCGGGTTAATGCTGCTACCAGGCGGTTTTCACGACAGCAGGACAGCCAAATCCGCCAGTTAGCCAAGGCCGAAGCAGATAGCTACCATGCTTGCCGCATAATCAATCAGAATTGACCATGCAACTTGCCCGATGATTCCGAGACTAACCAAGACTATTCACTTAGGAGCGTAGGAAAAATGGAAGCAGCCACTGAGAATCAGGGCCGTATTCTGCTTGTGGACGACGAGTCCGCGATCCTTCGCACCTTCCGGTATTGCCTGGAAGACGAGGGCTACAGCGTAGCCACGGCCAACAGCGCGGCACAGGCCGATGCCCTGATGCAGCGCCAGGTCTTTGATTTGTGTTTCCTGGATTTACGGTTGGGCGAAGACAACGGGCTGGATGTATTGGCACAGATGCGCGTGCAGGCGCCATGGATGCGTGTCGTGATCGTCACCGCGCACTCTGCCGTCGACACCGCCGTGGACGCGATTCGCGCCGGCGCGGCCGATTATCTGGTCAAACCGTGCAGCCCCGACCAATTGCGCCTGGCCACCGCCAAGCAGCTTGAAGTGCGTCAACTGTCGGCTCGCCTGGAGGCACTGGAAGGCGAGATCCGCAAGCCCAAAGACGGCCTGGACTCGCACAGCCCGGTGATGATGGGCATTCTGGAAACGGCGCGGCAGGTGGCGGTCACCGATGCCAACATCCTGATCCTGGGTGAGTCGGGCACCGGTAAAGGCGAGCTGGCCCGGGCCATTCACGGCTGGAGCAAGCGCGCCAAAAAGTCCTGCGTGACCATCAACTGCCCGTCGCTGACCGCAGAACTGATGGAAAGCGAGCTGTTCGGTCATAGCCGCGGGGCGTTCACCGGCGCCAGTGAAAGCACTCTGGGGCGGGTCAACCAGGCCGACGGCGGCACCTTGTTCCTCGACGAGATCGGTGATTTCCCGCTGACCTTGCAACCCAAGCTGTTGCGCTTCATTCAAGACAAGGAATACGAGCGGGTCGGCGACCCGGTCACCCGCCGCGCCGATGTACGAATTCTGGCGGCCACCAATCTCAATCTCGAAGACATGGTGCGCAGCGGCAAATTTCGTGAAGACCTGCTGTACCGCCTGAACGTCATCACCCTGACCTTGCCGGCCCTGCGTGAGCGTGGCGAAGACATCCTGACCCTGGCCGACCGCTTTCTGGCGCGCTTCGTCAAGGAATACGCCCGCCCGGCACGGGGCTTCAGCGAAGAAGCACGCAGTGCGCTGCTCAACTACCGCTGGCCCGGCAATATCCGCGAGCTGCGCAACGTGATCGAGCGCGCCAGCATCATCTGCCCGCAGGAGCGTGTTGAAGTCACCCACCTGGGCATGGGCGAGCAGCCGGTCAGCAATGCACCACGGGTCGGCGCCGCGATGAGCCTCGATGAACTGGAAAAGGCCCACATCGGAGCGGTACTGGCGACCAGTGACACACTGGACCAGGCGGCCAAGACGCTGGGTATCGATGCCTCGACGCTGTATCGCAAACGCAAGCAGTACAACCTGTAAGTCAGTAATTGGTGTCACATGAAGTTGGCAATGAAATTGCGCACACGCCTGTTTCTGAGTATCTCGGCCCTGATCACAGTGGCCCTGCTCGGGCTGGTTCTGGGTCTGGTCAGTGTCATGCAGATGGCACGGACTCAGGAGTCGATGATCCAGCACAACTTCGTGACTCTGGATCTGGGCCTCAAGCTGCGTCAGAACCTGGGCGATCAGTTGGTCATGATGCTCGACTCCGAACCCAACCCGCAGGCACTGGCGACGCTCCAGACCCAGTTCGAAGGGTTGCTGGCCCAAGGTGTCGAGCACGAGCGGCTGAGAACCGGCACCCACGGTTTTGAACAGACCCAGCAGTTCTATCAGCAATTCATCCAGGCCTACCGCAACAACAGCGAGGGCGGCCTGAGCATCCGCAAGAACCCTGAGCTGAGTGCCAGCTTCAACAACCTGCGCAATGACTTGCTGGGCGCCTATCGCAGCGCCCTGGACAACATCAACGCGGCCGAGCGTGATTCACGCGAGCGCGCGTACTGGATCGCCGGGCTGCTCAGCCTGGTTGCTCTGGCCGTGCTGTGCATCGGGTTTGTCACTGCGCATGGCATCGCCCGCCGCTTTGGTGCACCGATCGAAGCCCTGGCCAAGGCCGCCGACAAGATCGGCCAGGGCGATTTTGACGTCACCCTGCCTATTTCACCGGCAGCGGAGATGAACCTGCTGACCCGCCGCTTCGGCCTGATGGCCGAGGCGCTGCGCAAACACCAGGCCACCAATATCGACGAACTGCTGGCTGGCCAGCAACGCCTGCAAGCGGTGCTCGACAGCATTGACGACGGCCTGTTGATGATCGACCGCCAGGGCCAGCTTGAGCACCTCAATCCGGTCGCCCAGCGCCAGCTTGGCTGGGACGAAAGCCGCCTCGGTCAACGCCCCGGCGAAGCGCTGGCACGCCCGGAGCTGGACGAAGAAATTCTCCTCAACCTGCGCGGCGGCACGCTGGAGCGCGCCCCGGAAGATCTGTGCATCGAGATCGACGGCGAATCACGGCTGCTGACCTACAGCCTGACCCCGGTCAGCCATAGCGCCGGGCACATTCTCGGCGCGGTGATGGTCCTGCATGATGTGACCGAGCAGCGCGCCTTCGAGCGGGTGCGCAGCGAGTTCGTGCTGCGCGCCTCCCACGAACTGCGCACCCCGGTCACCGGCATGCACATGGCCTTCGGTCTTTTGCAAGAACGGGTGCATTTCGCCGAAGAAAGCCGCGAGACCGACCTGTTCAATACGGTCAAGGAAGAGATGCAGCGCCTGATGCAACTGATCAACGACCTGCTGAACTTCTCCCGCTACCAAAGCGGCCTGCAGAAACTCAAGCTGGCGCCGTGCGCCATCGATGACTTGCTCGAAGAGGCGCGCCAGCGCTTTATTGATCGCGCCCAGGAACAGAGCATCATTCTCCAGCTCGACCTGCAAGAAAATATCCCGCGCCTGCACGCCGACCAGTCACAACTGGAGCGGGTACTGGACAACCTGCTGGACAACGCCTTGCGCCACACCCCGGAAAACGGCCTGATCCGCCTGCAGGCCCGGCGTCATGGTGAACGGGCGATCATCAGTGTCGAAGACAGCGGCGAAGGCATTGCGTACGGCAATCAGGCGCGGATCTTCGAGCCGTTTGTCCAGGTCGGCCGCAAGAAGGGCGGCGCGGGCCTGGGGCTGGCCCTGTGCAAGGAAATCGTCCAGTTGCATGGTGGACGCATGGGCGTGTATTCACGGCCGGGCCAAGGCACCCAGTTCTATATGGCCTTGCCATTCTGACCGCCAGCCGGGTGCCGCCCGGCCGGTCCGACGGGGCCGTGCTTCAGCGCTGGCTGTTGAGCACCTGCAACATCGCCGCACTCTGCGCATCCGGTTCGCCGTCGAAACGTTGCGGGCGAAAGCGCATCTGGAAGGCGGCCAGTACATTGCGGGTTTCGGTGTCCAGCACGCCGGTCTGCGGAGTGCTGTAGCCGACTCTGGCCAACTGCTGCTGGAACCACAGGATGTCTGGCAGGCGCACGGCAAACAGTGCCTGCTGGCTGGCGACCAGACGCTCGTCAGGCCAGATACCCAAGCCTTCCTGGGCCAGCCGCTTCCAGGGGAACAATGGTCCCGGGTCGAGCTTACGCATCGGCGCAATATCGCTGTGGCCAATGATGTGCTTTGGCTCGATTCCGTTGCGCTTGACGATATCCTTGAGCAAGACAATCAGCGACTGGATCTGCGCTTCACTGTAGGGGTACCACAGCCGCCCGTTCGGGCCTTCGGTAAAGCCGGGGTTGACGATCTCAATGCCGATCGACGAGGAGTTGAGCCAGGTGCGTCCGTCCCACTGGCTGTCGCCGGCGTGCCAGGCGCGGGCATTTTCATCGACCAGTTTGAATATGGTGGCCCGGCTATCGTCGCCAATCAGGTAATGACTGCTGACCTGGCCGCTGGTCAGCAGTTGCAGCGAGCGCTCCTGAGACGCCGAGGTGTAGTGCAGGATGACGTACTGGATACGGTTATCGAAATTCTTCGAGGGGTGGCTGGTGTCCAGCCGGGGGCCGCTAGCGCAGGCACTGAGAACCAGAAGGGATACAACAGCGAAAAACAGCTTCATGACATCCAACTATTCAAAAATCATAACGGAACGGGCGCAGATCGCCCGATGATTGAAAACCGCCCGCCAGGTGAGCCACTCACCCTTGTTCAACCCGGTTGCGGCCGCTTTCCTTGGCCCGATACAGCGCCTGGTCAGCGCGCTTGAGCGCAGTGTCGCTGCGTTCAGCAGCGCGCAGATCGGTCACCCCAATCGACACCGTGATAGTCACCGGCTCGCCCTTGAAGTGGAACGGGCAACGCTCCACCGCCGCACGCAGCTCATCGAGCATCAACAGCCCGGTTTGCAGCTCAGTGGCCGGCATCAGCAAGACAAACTCCTCACCGCCAAAGCGGGCCAGGAAATCGGTGGTGCGCAGACGCCGGTGCAGCTCCTTGGCGACGATCTTGAGCACCTTGTCGCCGGCCAGATGCCCATAGCCGTCATTGATGCGCTTGAAGTGATCCAGATCCAGAATACCGATCAGCAGGCTATCGCGGTTCTGCTGCCAACGGGCGATTTCCCGCTCCAGACGCTCGCCCCACGCCGCCCGGTTGGGCAGGCCGGTCAGCGGGTCGAGCAGCGCCTTGCGCCGCTGCTCTTCCAGATTGGCACGCACGCCCAGCGCTTCCTGCTCCATGCTCGCCACCCGGCCAGCCAGGCTTTGCAGGCTTTCGGCGACTTCACGCTCGCGCTCGTCGCGCTTGCGCTGATAGTCATCCATGGCGCCGAGCATGCCTTCGAGGCGGCTTTCCAGCACCCGCTTGAGGCTGATCAGGTCCGATGCCTCCTGCACGCTGCTTTGCAGATCGTCGACCTGTTCGCGTAACTGGCTGTCGAAATCCCGCGCCGAACAATGGCTTTCCTGATACCCCTCGTTGACCGCCTGCAAGCCACTCTGGAACGACTCAAGACGCTGATTGAGCTGCTTGAGGTAGGTTTCGAATTCGTGCTGACCACTGTCGCTGACAGCCAGCATCAAGATTGCAAGATCGTCGAGAATCGGTAGCAGTTCGTACCAGTTCAACCCATGTTCGAGGCGATGGCGCATCGACTCGGCATGTGGCCGGTGGATTTCGGGCAGGTTGAGGTCTTCAAGCAGGCCCAGCAGGGTCTCTTCGATGTGTGCGGCCACCGAGCTGTAACTGGGCTCCGGTGAGGACGGCAAGCCGTATTCGCCGTCCGCCGCTTGCTCCTCGGCAGCTTCTTCGGGCTCGTCGGCCTCACGCTCGGCTTCGAGGGCTTTTGGCGTATCCGCAGCGGCCTGCGGCAATTGCTGGAACGGCACCGTCGGTACCGGGGCCAGCAACGCATCAACCTGTCCTAGCCCGTTCAACGGCGGGGCGCTGGCCGGGGTCTGCGGCTCGGCTTTGATTTCGCCTGAAGCCAGCGCCGGCACAGGCTCTACAACCGGCGCAGCGCTCGGCGCTTCGGGCGCCGGGGCGACTTCAGCCAGGGGCGCAGGCTCAATGGTGTTCTGAGGAGCAGGTTCAACGACAGCCGGTTCGGCAGAGACCGAATGGGCGGCAGGCGCTCCTGCTGGTGCAGAACTGACCGGCTTGGTTGGCTCAGGGTGAACGGCAACAGGTTCCTGCGGCGTAGCAGGACGCGGTTGTTCCTCGACCTCGGCAGCGTCATCGTCGTCGGCAACCGGTTCACCGGGCCGGGCCGCTGCAGACGGCGCCGCAACAGCGGCGGCGGCAGGCTCGCCAGGTTGCGGGTCATGGGTTTCATCGCGCGAACCGAACAGGCGCTCAAGCAAGCCGGGCCGGTGACCCTCGTCAGGTCGCTCAATGGCGTCGAGTGCCTTGCCTTGCAAACCGCTGAGTTCGCTGAGCAGCAGCGGCAGCTCACGGGCCTGGGTGGCTCGATCATCGAGGTTTTTGGCGAAGCGCTTGAGCGGCTTGCGCACCTCGCGTGGCAGCGGCAGGCTCTGCAACTGGGCGACCAGCGCGTTCAGCGCATCACCGATCTGCCCGACCCGCACTTCACGGCGCTGCTCGGAGTCGAGCACGGCCTTTTCCAGACGCGGGATCAACCCGGCCAGCCCGGCGTCCATGTCATCCTTGCGGACGATTTCGCGCATTTCCTTCATGCATTCGTCGACCGCCCGGTCGGTACCCTCCGCCGCCAGGCTGCTGCGCACCAGACCACGGCGCAACAGGTCGAGACGGGCCTGCCAGCGCTTCTCCAGACGGTCCTGCTGCTCGATGCCCTTGAGGTACTTCTCTTTCCAACGCTCGGCGTCGTCACTCATGTACGGGATTCACTGTCAGATTCCGCTAGGAACAGGTAAGGAGTCCCCGCACAGCGACGCTGGCAGACGGATCTCTACCGCCACGGGCAGATGATCGGAAATGGGCTGGGCCAGCACCTGAACCCGTTCCAGGGTCAGGGTCGGGCTCAGCAGAATATGGTCCAGGCAGCGCTGCGGGCGCCAACTGGGAAACGTCGCTTCGATTTGCGGTGCCAACAGACCCAGATCGCGCAACGGCGAGTGCTCAAGCAGGTCGGTGGCGTGGGTGTTCATGTCGCCCATCAGCACCTGATGGCGATAATTGCCGATCAGTTCGCGGATATAGGCCAGTTGCCGGGTGCGGGTGCGGGCACCGAGTGCCAGGTGCATCATCACCACCACCAGCGCGTCGTCACCTTCGCCGAAACGCATCAGAATCGCCCCTCGCCCGGCCGGGCCGGGCAACGGATGGTCCTCGATCGAGCCAGGCTTGAGACGGCTGAGCACCCCGTTGCTGTGCTGGGCCAGGCGCCCCAGGTTGCGATTGAGCTGCTGATACCAGTAGGGAAAAGCCCCCAGTTGTGCCAGATGCTCGACCTGGTTGATGTAGCCGGAGCGCAGACTGCCGCCATCGGCTTCCTGCAACGCCACCAGGTCGAAATCACCGATCAGCGCACCGATTTTTTGCAGGTTACCGGCCCGGCCGAAGTGCGGCAGCACATGCTGCCAACTGCGGGTCAGGTAATGGTGATAGCGCTGGGTGTTGATACCCACCTGGATATTGAAGCTCAACAGCCGCAGACGACCATTGTCCGGCAAGCCGCTGGCACTCAGGTGATGTTCATTGACCTGCGGGTCTCGCAGGCCGGCGACACGCTCGTTACCCTTGCCCCAGCGGCGCATGGCGGCGGGCTTACTGGCCGGCCTTGGCAGCTGCACGCTCTTTGGCGATCAGCTGGTCGGCGACCTGCAACGTGGCTTCCGGGCCACCGGAAGTACCCAGGTCAAAGCGGTATTTGCCATTGACGACCATGGTCGGTACGCCAGTGACCTGATACTGCTTGGCCAGCTCTTTGTACTTGGCGATCTTGCCTTTGACGGCGAACGATTTGAAGGTGCTGAGGAACTTGTCTTTGTCGACGCCTTGGGTGGCCAGGAATTCAGCCATGTCTTCAGGGTCGGTCAAGCGCTGGCGCTTGTTCTGGATGGCATCGAAGATGGCCGCGTGAACCTTGTGCTCGACGCCCATTTCTTCCAGGGTGATGAACAGTTGGCCATGAGCATCCCAAGGGCCACCGAACAGTGCCGGAATGCGCACGAAATGCACGTCGGCGGGCAGCTTGTCAGCCCATGGGTTGATGGTCGGTTCGAATGCATAGCAATGCGGGCAACCGTACCAGAACAGCTCAACGACTTCGATCTTGCCAGGCTCCGACACAGCCACCGGACTGCTCAGTTCGACATATTGTTTGCCTGCCTCGATCGGCTGGGCGGCCTGTGCGGTCATGCCGAACACACTGGCGGCTACCAGAGCGGCGCTGAGAATCAGGTTACGCATGCATTACTCCTGGGGTCATGAGGGTCGCTCGCGGCGATGTCTGTTTCGACCGCTCGTCGCGGCAGCGGTTCGTCCGTTTCAGCCTGAATCATCAATACATGATGATCGAGCACGGAAAAACGGAGTCTACTGCTTGTAAATGAGCATTCCGAGTCAATTTTCAATATGGCAACCGTCCCTCGGAACAGTTCGAGGGTGCCTGCCGCCGCAGCAACGAGTGTAACGTCGGTGATAACGGGAAAGGTTAGCTCAGGATTAACAACCGATCAGTCGAACGGCGCTGATGGCCGGCCACTGTGTTGGGCGGGGCAGGAGAGGGCAGCGCTTGCCCCCTCCCGGTAAAGATCAGACGGCTTAATGCAGGCCCTGAATATACTGGGCCAGCGCCTCGATGTCTTTGTTACTGAGTTTTGCGGCGATTGAGCGCATGACCATGCTGTCGCCATCGTTGACCCGCTCTTCTTCGCGAAAGGCGGTCAGTTGTTTCTTGATGTAGTCGGCATGCTGACCGCTCAGGCGAGGGTATCCGGCCGGGGCGTTGCCGGCGCCGTCAGGAGAATGACAACCGATGCAGGCCGGCATGCCGTCTTCGAGTTTGCCGCCACGGAACAAGGCTTCACCGCGAGCGACCAACGCGGGGTTGGCGGCACCGACACTGCCTTTCTGGCTGGCGTACCAGGCGGCAAGATCGGCCAGGTCCTGATCATTGAGGGGCACCAGCAGGCCGGTCATTTCCGGCACCGTGCGCTTGCCGCCCTTGATCTCCTGCAATTGCTTGAGCAGGTAGCGCTCGCCTTGGCCGGCGAGTTTGGGAAAGTTGCCTATCGGGCTGTTGCCATCCGGGCCATGGCAGGCGCCACACACCAGCGCTTTGCCTTGTCCGGCGGCAGCGTTGCCGGCCAGGTCGGCGGCCTGCGCCCCTGCGCAGACCCCCAGGGTCAGTAGCAGACTCACGAGCAATGT
Organism: Pseudomonas sp. StFLB209; assembly: GCF_000829415.1. Taxonomy (NCBI): domain Bacteria; kingdom Pseudomonadati; phylum Pseudomonadota; class Gammaproteobacteria; order Pseudomonadales; family Pseudomonadaceae; genus Pseudomonas; species Pseudomonas sp. StFLB209. The sequence continues at coordinate 1,782,750 of NZ_AP014637.1, forward strand.
GTTCATCAGGTCATCCAGATCGGGCTATAGGTGAAACGTCAGGCAGCGACCGGCTCGCCCCTCCAGCGGATGAAGGTTGGCGACACCGACAACTGCGGTGCTTGCACATTTCCACGCGACGGCAACGATTTGAATGGCCACTGAAACAACCGTTACGTCCGGTTATTCAGCAAAAACCTTTCAGGTTGAAAGCGGACTGCGTTCTAATGCGCATCGGATCCTGCAAACAGCCGGCGACGGTTAGTACGCCGACCAGATCCTTTTCTCGCTTTAAGAGGGCGTCTACAAAATGGCTGCACTCGGCAATACTGCGTTGAAATCGACCTCAAAATGCTTATGTACTTATGTACACTGCGCTTTTTAGCCCGATTTCGCTTTGTCTTGCCTTCATTCGCCTATTTTATAAACGCCCTCCAAGTGCTCATTCACCTGAGCCAGGCGAAATCCACACAAAGTTTGCGGCATTATATACTCCATGCCGCACGACTGGAAACGACACCTCTTGCCGCACCCTTGCAGCAGGGCTTTTACCGGAAATCACATGCAACTCAAGAACCCCATCCTCGGCCTCTGCCAACAGGCCAAGTTCATGCTCAGCGCCGCCAAGGTCGATCAGTGCCCTGATGATGCGGGCTTCGAAGTCGCGTTCGCCGGCCGCTCCAACGCAGGCAAGTCCAGCGCCCTGAATACCCTGACCCACGCCAACCTGGCGCGTACCTCCAAGACGCCGGGGCGCACCCAGTTGCTGAACTTCTTCCGCCTGGACGATGACCGGCGGCTGGTCGACCTGCCCGGTTACGGTTACGCCAAGGTGCCGATCCCGCTCAAGCAGCACTGGCAGCGCCACCTGGAAGCCTACCTGGGCAGCCGCGAGAGCCTCAAGGGCGTGATACTGCTGATGGACGTGCGCCATCCAATGACCGACTTCGACATCATGATGCTCGACTGGACGGTGGCCAGCGGCATGCCGATGCATATCCTGCTGACCAAAGCCGACAAGCTGACCCACGGCGCGGCAAAAGGCACCTTGCTCAAGGTTCAGGCACAGATTCGCAAGAGTTGGGGCAATGACGTAACCATCCAGCTGTTCTCGGCGCCCAAACGCCAGGGCCTGGAAGAAGCCTACCGCGTGCTGGCCGGCTGGATGGAACTGGCCGACAAAGAGCCCGCCGCGCAGGCCTGAAACGCTGCGCCAGTCGGCGCGGCCGTTTTACAGGCAAAAAAAACCCCGGACTTCATATGGGGAGGGGGAAGTTCGGGGTTCAAGGTCCGGACCCCTCAGGGTGGGTTCCGGATATCTGCCAACACTTAACACAACATAGGAGCATGACTGGCCTTGCGAGCCAATCGTGAACTCTGACCCGGTGTTGGCCGATTAAGTTCCTGGCGTGAACAAATGTTCATGTTGGCGGCGGTGAACGCCGTTCGCGGCTAAAGCCGCTCCTACAGGCATCCGAGGGCACCGTAGGAGCTGCTTTAGCAGCGAAAGGCACGAATCAGTGCGCCTCGTCCCAGTTGTTGCCCACGCCGACATCCACTACCAGCGGCACATCCAGCGTTGCGGCGGTGCCCATGTGATCGCCAATCTCGGCGCGGATCTGCTCGACCAGATCCTCACGCACTTCGAGCACCAGTTCGTCGTGGACCTGCAGGATGACCCGGGCATCCAGCCCTGATTGATCCAGCCAGTTGCTCACCGCCACCATGGCTTTCTTGATGATGTCGGCAGCAGTGCCCTGCATCGGCGCGTTGATGGCCGTGCGTTCGGCGCCAGCGCGCTGTTGCTGGTTGCTGGAAAGAATTTCCGGCAGGTACAGGCGACGACCGAACAGGGTCTCGACATAGCCTTTCTCGGCGGCCTGCTCGCGGGTACGCTCCATGTAGTCACGCACGCCGGGGTAGCGGGCAAAATAGCGGTCGATATAGGCCTTGGCCTGCTTGCCATCGACGCCGATCTGGCGTGCCAGCCCTTGGGCGCCCATGCCGTAGATCAGGCCGAAGTTGATCGCCTTGGCGCTGCGGCGCTGGTCGTTGCTGACCTCGGCCAGCTCGACACCAAATACCTCGGCAGCGGTTGCCCGGTGCACGTCCAGGCCATTTTGAAAGGCATGCAGCAGGCCTTCATCCTTGGCCAGGTGGGCCATGATGCGCAGCTCGATCTGCGAATAGTCCGCCGCCAGCAGTTTGTAGCCCTTTGAGGCCACGAACGCCTGGCGAATACGGCGGCCTTCAGCGGTGCGCACCGGGATGTTCTGCAGGTTCGGCTCGCTGGACGAGAAGCGCCCGGTGGCGGCGCCGGCCTGGTTGTAGGAGGTGTGCACGCGCCCGGTACGCGGGTTGATCTGGCCAGGCAAGGTGTCGGTGTAGGTGCTTTTGAGCTTGCTGATCGTGCGGTAGTCCTGCAGCAGCTTTGGCAGTTCATGACCTTCATCGGCCAGCTTCTCCAAGACCTCGACTGCCGTCGATGGCTTACCGGTCGGGGTTTTGCCGCGCACGGGCAGTTCCAGCTTTTCGTAGAGGATCTTGCCCAGTTGGCCAGGCGAGCCCAGATTGAACGACTCGCCGGCCAGCACGTACGCCTGCTGCTCCAGCTCAGCCATCTTGTCGCCCAACTCGATGCTCTGGACGCCCAGCAGCGCCGCATCAACCCTCGCACCGTTGCGCTCCACCTGGGCCAGCACCGGCACCAGCGGCATCTCGATATCGCTCAGGACGCTGACCAGCCCCGCCTCGGCCTTGAGCTTTTCAATCAGCACCTGATGCAGGCGCAGGGTAATGTCAGCATCCTCGGCCGCATAAGGCCCGGCCTGTTCCAGCGGGATCTGGTCAAAGGTCAGCTGCTTCTTGCCCTTGCCGGCGATGTCTTCAAAACGGATGGTCTGCACGCCCAGGTGCCGGGCAGCCAGGCTGTCCATGTCATGCGAGGTCACCGAGTTGAGCACGTAGGATTCAAGCAGGGTGTCAAACGCCACGCCGCGTACGGTAATGCCGTTGGCCGGGTCACCGCCGATGGCGCAGTTGGCGAGGATGTTGATGTCGTACTTGGCGTTTTGCCCGACCTTGGCCTTGTTCGGGTCTTCGAGCAGTGGCTTGAGCGCCAGCAGCACCGTGTCGCGGTCCAGTTGCTCGGGCACGCCCATATACGAGTGGGTCAGCGGAATATAGGCCGCTTCACCGGCCTTGACCGCGAAAGACAAGCCGACCAGTTGCGCCTTCTGCGCGTCCAGCCCGGTGGTTTCGGTGTCGAAGGCAATCAGTTCGGCACTGTTGAGCTTTTCCAGCCAGGCATCGAAACGAGCCTGCTCCAGAATGGTTTCATAGGCCGCCGGGGCGGCGGGAGCGGCGGGCGGCGGCGCAACGGCGGGTTGCGCCGCTTGCTGGCCGGCACGCCGTGCACCGCGCTCGACCTCGCCGATCCAGCTCTTGAACTCCAGCTCGGTGTACAGCTCGATCAGCTTTTCGTGGTCCGGCTCACCGATGACCAGCTCATCGAGGCTGACGTCCAGCGGCACATCGCACTTGATGGTCGCCAGCTCGTAAGACAGCAAGGCCATGGCCTTGTGCTCTGCAAGCTTGGCGCCCAGGGTCTTGGCGCCGCGAATCGGCAACGCAGCCACGGCATCGAGGTTGGCGTACAGCTCGGCCAGACCGCCACCGATACCGACCAGCAGGCCGGTGGCGGTCTTTTCGCCGACCCCCGGGACACCGGGGATGTTATCGACCTTGTCGCCCATCAGCGCCAGGTAGTCGATGATGTGTTCAGGACCGACGCCGAATTTCTCTTTTACGCCAGCGACATCCAGCACGCTACCGGTCATGGTATTGACCAGCGTAACGTGCCCATCGACCAATTGAGCCATGTCTTTGTCGCCGGTAGAGATGATCACCGGCCGCTGCGCCGCCGCACTGCTGCGCGCCAGCGTGCCGATCACGTCGTCGGCCTCGACCCCTTCCACGCACAGCAGCGGGTAGCTCAACGCCTTGACGCAGGCATGTAACAGGTCGATCTGCACCCTCAGATCATCGGGCATGCTCGGCCGGTTGGCCTTGTATTCGGCGAACAGTTCATCGCGGAAAGTACCGCCCTTGGCGTCGAAAACCACGGCAAACGGGCTATCGGGGTATTGTTTGCGCAGGCTTTTGAGCATGTTCAGCACACCCTTGACCGCACCGGTGGGCAGACCCTTGGAGGTCGTCAGCGGCGGCAGGGCGTGGAAGGCGCGGTACAGATAGGACGAACCGTCCACCAGGACGAGGGGTGCTTGGCTCATGAGCAGATTCAACCTTTTCGGCGGGGTCGGCGCTAAAATGCGTGGACCATGGACAACAAAGGGGCAAGGTTATCATGCGCAAGATAAATCGCTTGGTGTTGACCGGCCTGTTACTGGTCAGCCCGCTGCTGGCGGTGGCCGCCGAGGACGCACCGTCGGCCGACCCTGAAGTCACGATCCGCACCGAAGGCGACAAGACCATTCAGGAATACCGCCAGAATGGCTTTCTCTATGCGATCAAGATCACGCCCAAGAACGGCAAGCCGTATTTCCTGGTGCGCGCGGATGGCACCAGCCCCAATTTCATTCGATCCGACCAACCCGACATGTTGATTCCGCAGTGGGAAATCTTCAGCTGGTAAACTCCCCGTCCACTATCACTATTTGAGCTGGCAGTCCCTGATATGTCCGTCTTTACCCCCCTGGCCCGGCCCGAGCTGGAAACCTTTCTCTGCGCCTACGGGCTCGGCCGCCTGCTTGACTATCAGGGCATTGCTGCCGGTAGCGAGAACACCAACTACTTCATCAGCCTGGAGCAGGGCGAGTTCGTCCTGACCCTGGTCGAGCGCGGTCCGGTGCAGGAGATGCCGTTTTTCATCGAACTGCTCGACGTACTGCACGCCGCCAACCTGCCGGTGCCCTATGCCATGCGCACCACCGACGGCCAGGCGCTGCGTGAGCTCAAAGGCAAGCCGGCGCTGCTGCAACCGCGCCTGGCCGGCAAGCACATCAAGCAACCCAATACCCAGCATTGCGTGGCAATCGGCCAATTGCAGGCACGCGTGCACCTGGCAACCCGCGACAAGGTGCTGGAGCGCAAGACCGACCGGGGCCTGAGCTGGATGCTGGATGAAGGGCGCAACTTCCTCTCGCACCTGAGTGCCGAACAGGCCGCGTTGCTGGACAAGACCCTGCAAGAGATCGACCAGCACTTCCAGGCCATTCTCGACCTGCCGCGCGCCAACCTGCACGCTGACCTGTTCCGTGACAACGCAATGTTCGAAGGCACCCACCTGACGGGGGTGATCGACTTCTACAACGCGTGTTCCGGGCCGATGCTGTATGACCTGGCGATTGCGTTGAACGACTGGTGCTCTGAGGAAGACGGCGCTCTTGACCCGCTGCGGGCCAAGGCTTTTTTGGGTGCCTACGCCGCGCTGCGCCCGTTCACCGCTGCCGAGGCCACGTTATGGCCGGTGATGCTGCGCATTGCCTGTGTGCGCTTCTGGCTGTCGCGGTTGATCGCTGCCGAGGCGTTTGCTGGCCAGGACGTGCTGATTCATGATCCGGCGGAGTTTGAAAAGCGTCTGGCGCAGCGTCAGGAAGTAAATCTGCCGTTGCCGTTTGCGCTGTAAAAGATCACTCGGTGCCGCGCGAACGCAGAACCTCGTAGGAGCCGCTTTAGCGGCGAAGCATCGCCAGGAAGCATTCGCGGCTGAAGCCGCTCCTACGTGTACCCACGCGTGCGCAGCGGACCCGGTCAGAGACTTTCCAGGCAGCCGACCAGATCGTTGGCGATTTTTTCCAGCAGCTGTTCGTAGCCATTGGCGGTGGCCGGGGTGTAGCCGCCCAAGGCGTCGAGTTCGGCCAGCTTGACCGGCAGGCCGGCGCTCAGGGTTTCGGCCAGTTTCGGCCGCAGTGGCGGCTCGCTGAAAACGCAGGTCTTGCCCGACTCCTTCAAGCGCTCACGCATCGCGGCAACGTGTCTGGCGCCGGGCTGTACTTCACTGGCGACACTGAATACGCCGGTGTGTTTGAGGCCGTAGGCCTGTTCGAAGTAGTCGTAGGCCTCGTGGAACACGAACCAGGGCTTGTCGCCAATCGTGCTGACCCGCGTCTTGATTCGTGCATCAAGGGCGTCCAGACGCTTGCTGAACGCCTGAGCGTTGCTGGCATAACGCGCCGCGTTGGCCGGGTCGGCAGTGCTGAGGTCGGCGGCCATTTTCGCTGCGATCACCCGGGCGTTGACCGTCGACAGCCACAGGTGCGAGTCGAGGCTGCCGGGGCGGTGGTCGTGGTCATGTTCTTCGTAGCCGGGGTCTGCATCATGGTCGCCATGATCGTGTGCAGCATGATCATGGCCGTCATGCGCATCGTGGTCATGATCGTCATGCGAGGCCTGATCTTCACCGAAGTGGCGCAGGCTCATGCCCGCCAGCCCCTGCACGGCAACGGCTGGACGGCTGCGGTTTTGCAGCACGCGGGGCAGAAAGCCTTCCATATCAGGACCGATCCAGTAGAGCAGGTCGACATCGGCGACCCGCCGTACGTCGGATGGGCGCAAGGCATAGTGGTGCGGTGAAGCACCGGGCGGCAGCAGCACTTCAGGGCTGCCAACGCCATCCTGGACCGCGGCGGCAATCAATTGCAGCGGTTTGATGCTGGTCAGGACCTTGATTTCAGCCGCGGCCGGGGCCGCCTGGGCAGGGATGGCAGCGGTCAAACCGGCAGCCAGAACGACGAAAAGCGTAAAAAGTCGACGCACGAGAAACACTCATATCGGGCAGGAACGGGTAACATAATAACGTCTCCAGCCAATATCGTCGCCGCCCATGCCTATTACACCTCTGGCCAGCCGCCCTCACGATCACTCTCACTGCGTGCATTCAGCCCTCAGCGAAGCCGATGCCCTGTGTGCCAGCAAAGGCTTGCGCCTTACCGCCTTGCGCCGCCGCGTGCTTGAACTGGTCTGGCAAAGCCACAAGCCGCTGGGTGCCTACGACATCCTCGGCGTACTCAGCGAAGCCGACGGCCGCCGTGCCGCACCGCCCACCGTGTATCGCGCGCTGGATTTTCTGCTGGAAAACGGCCTGGTGCACCGCATCGCCTCGCTCAACGCCTTCACCGGCTGCAATCATCCGGCGCATGCCCACCAGGGCCAGTTTCTGATCTGCCGCAAGTGCCACGCAGCCATCGAACTGCAACACCAGACCATCAGCGATGCGGTGATCAACGCGGCCAATGAAGTCGGCTTTGCCGCCGAAGGCCAGACCATCGAAATCGTCGGCGTGTGCGCCGGCTGCAAGGCGGCCTGATGAGCACCCCGCTGATCAGCCTGGAACAGGTGGCGGTCACCCTGTCCGGGCAGAACGTTCTGGACAATATCGGCCTGAGCGTCAGCGCCGGTGAGATCGTCACCCTGATCGGCCCCAACGGCGCCGGCAAGACCACGCTGGTGCGTGCCGTGCTCGGCCTGTTGAACCCGACCTCCGGGCGGGTCTGGCGCAAGCCGAAACTGCGCGTCGGCTACATGCCGCAAAAGCTCCATGTCGACCAGACCCTGCCACTGTCGGTGCTGCGCTTTCTGCGCCTGGTGCCGGGGGTCGACCGGGCCAAGGCCATGGCCGCGCTGGAAGAGGTCGGCGCCGGCAAGGTCATCGACAGCCCGTTGCAGGGCATTTCCGGTGGCGAGATGCAGCGTGTGCTGCTGGCCCGGGCGCTGCTGCGCGAGCCCGAGCTGCTGGTGCTCGACGAACCGGTACAGGGCGTCGATGTCGCGGGCCAGGCCGAGCTGTACAGCCTGATTACCCGGCTGCGCGACCGCCACGGTTGCGGCGTGCTGATGGTCTCTCATGATCTGCATCTGGTGATGAGCACCACCGATCAGGTGGTATGCCTGAACCGCCATGTGTGTTGCTCAGGGCACCCCGAGCAGGTCAGCACCGACCCGGCCTTTGTCGAGCTGTTCGGCCAGAATGCGCCGAGCCTGGCGATCTATCACCACCACCATGACCACGCCCACGACCTGCATGGCGAAGTGGTGAACGACGCCGAACCCCAACCCCTGCGCTTCAAACCTCATGTTCACGGAGACGGCTGCAAGCATGGCTGATTTTCTGTTGTATGCCCTGCTCGCCGGTATTGCTCTGGCTCTGGTAGCAGGCCCGCTAGGCTCATTCGTGGTCTGGCGGCGCATGGCCTATTTCGGCGACACGCTGTCCCACGCTGCATTGCTGGGTGTGGCTCTGGGGTTTCTGCTGGACATCAGCCCGACCGTGGCGGTCACCGTCGGCTGCCTGTTGCTGGCGATCCTGCTGGTGACCCTGCAACAGCGCCAGCCGCTGGCCTCCGACACCCTGCTGGGCATTCTGGCGCCCAGTACCCTGTCGCTGGGCCTGGTGGTACTGAGCTTCATGCACGAAGTACGGATCGACCTGATGGCCTATCTGTTCGGTGACCTGTTGGCGATCAGCCCCACCGACCTGGCCTGGATTCTCGGCGGCAGCGCATTGGTCATGGTGTTGATCCTGGCGCTGTGGCGGCCACTGCTGGCAGTGACCGTACACGAGGAACTGGCGCGGGTCGAAGGCCTGCCGGTCACCACTCTGCGCATGACCATGATGCTGTTGATTGCCGTGGTGATTGCCGTGGCAATGAAAATCGTCGGTGTGCTGCTGATTACTTCGCTGCTGATCATCCCGGCGGCTGCGGCACAGCGTCACGCCCGCTCGCCAGAGCAGATGGCGCTGGGCGCCAGCGTGCTGGGCGTGGTGGCGGTGGGTGGTGGGCTGTCGCTGTCATGGCTCAAGGATACCCCGGCCGGCCCCTCGATCGTGGTCTGTGCCTGCGCGCTGTTTCTGCTCAGCTTTGTTCTCCCCAAGCGGGCGGTGTAGACTTGCTCGTTTTTTGCGCAAATAGAGAACCGCAGAAATGAAGCTGCCCGCCTCCCGCTATCTGCTGCTTGCCGCATTCGCCCTGTTGCTGGGGGCCTGCCAGAGCGCGCCGCCACCTCAACCTGCCGAGCCCGAAGCCCGGCCGGACGGCTTTGCGCTGCTTGAGCAGAGCATCAAAGGCAACGAACTGGCGACCGCCGAAGACCAGTTGGCCACGCTGCAGGGCGCTGACGCTGCCGACCCGCGCCTGGACCCGCTGCAACGCCAGTTGGCCGAGGCCTACCTGAGCCGCAGCCAGATCAGCCTGCAAAAAGGTGACGTCAATGGTGCTGCCACGGCACTGAGCCGTGCCCGCGCATTGATGCCCAAGGCGCCGGCATTGACCAGCGGCGTCAACGGCGCCATTGCCGAAGCGCGCAAGGCCGAACTGGACCAGGCCGAAGCTGAACTGAAGGCTGCCGAAGCCAGGCGCATCGCCAAGCTCATCGACCCGAGCGTGCCGCATACCCGTATCCAGCTCGAAACCACCGATATCGCGCAAATGCGCCGGCAGCTCGATGCCATTGCCGCCGATATAGTGAGCTTCAACTGTGACGTGTTGATTCAGGTGCCGCGGACCGACGACTACCCATGGCTGGCCGATCTGGTCAGCAAGCGGGTCAACAAGCTCAACCCGAGCTTTGAACTGGACCTGCGTCGCCAGATCGAACGCAAGCAACCGGCCCAGATTATCCTCAGCCCCGCCGGGCTCTGAGCCCAACGGGTCCCGTCGAACACTCCATACCCGCAGGACCATTGCCGATCAGTCAAGACCGACTTAGTCCTGCGGGAGGAGCCGGTCGGCTCCTCCCACGAATACCGAGCCAGAGCCACTTATCGCTTAACTGATCGGCATTAGCTCTACAGACAGGTCTCAATCAAGCCGGTACCGCCTTGGCTTTCGGCTCACGCGCCCAGACCCGGTGCTGGGCAATCGCGTCAAAGAACGCCTCGGTGGACGAGCTGTCCGACACTTCCAGCAACCCGGCATCTTCATCCAGCCGCAACTGGCTCAGCAGCGTCTTGGCCTCGCCAGCGACGGCAATGGCCTTGAGGTGCTTGTAGGCTTCGAGGATGAAGTGCAGGGCAACGCCGTCCGTGCTCAATGCCTTGACCGAGTCCGCACCGCCCGGCACGAACACCGCATCGAACGCCACTGACGGCAGACCTTCAGCCGAAGCGTCGACTTGCAGGGTCTTGCCATCGGCGGTAGTCACCGGCGCAGAGGTCGGCCCCAGCACCTTGGTATGCGCGCCGCGGGCGCTCAGCGCAGCCTTGAGCTTTTCGACATCCTTGCCATTGACGCCATCGGCCACCAGCACCGCAACCTTGCGCGAAGCGATATCACCTGACAGCAGGTTGACCTGGCTCAGCGCCGGGGACTCTTTGATGGCCTGCTGGTACTCCTGTGCAGTACGAGTCTTGGGGGCAGGCAAACCGAGGTTTTTCGCTACCCGAGCAGCCAGGGTCAGGTCGATATTGGCGAGAATTTCATTGAGCACCCGCTCCCGGATAAACACCCGCTCGACCTTGCCCAACTCAAAGCTGTAGGCCGCAATGATGTGTTCTTTCTCGTGCTCGCTCATGCTGTTGAAAAACAGCGTGGCCTGGGAGAAGTGGTCGCTGAACGACTCGCTGCGCTCACGCACCTTGTGCGCCTCGATGCGTTCCTGATAGCTCTCGAACCCGCCATTCTCTGGACCGGCCGGGGTCTCGCGTGGCCACTCACCGTCAATCGAGTTGGGCTGATAGGAGGCGCGGCCCTTGTCGAGGGTGGTGCGATGCTGGGCATCACGCTGGTTGTTGTGGTTCGGCGCAACCGGGCGGTTGATCGGGATCTCGTGGAAGTTCGGCCCGCCCAGGCGGCTGATCTGGGTATCGGTGTAGGAGAACAACCGGCCCTGCAGCAGCGGGTCATTGGAAAAGTCGATGCCCGGCACGATATGCCCAGGGCAGAAGGCGACCTGCTCGGTCTCGGCAAAGAAATTGTCCGGGTTACGGTCCAGCACCATCTTGCCCAGCGGCGTGACCGGCACCAACTCTTCGGGAATGATCTTGGTCGGGTCGAGCAGGTCGAAGTCGAAGTTGTGCTCGTCGTCTTCAGCCACGATCTGCACGCCCAACTCCCACTCCGGGTAGTCGCCCGCTTCAATCGACTCCCAGAGGTCACGGCGGTGGAAGTCGGTGTCTTTACCGGCCAGCTTCTGCGCTTCGTCCCAGACCAGCGAGCACACGCCGTACTTGGGCTTCCAGTGAAATTTGACGAAGCTGGCCTTGCCTTCGGTGTTGATCAGGCGAAAGGTGTGCACGCCAAAGCCCTGGATGGTGCGCAGGCTTTTCGGGATGGCCCGGTCGGACATCGCCCAGATCACCGCATGGCTGGTCTCCGGCACCAGAGAAACAAAGTCCCAGAACGTGTCATGGGCCGAGCCGCCGGTAGGAATCTCGTTATGCGGCTCGGGTTTGACCGCATGCACGAAGTCCGGAAACTTGATCGCATCCTGAATGAAAAACACCGGCACGTTGTTGCCGACCAGATCGAAGTTGCCTTCATCGGTATAGAACTTCACGGCAAAGCCGCGTACATCGCGCACCGTATCACCGGAACCGCGTGGCCCCTGTACGGTAGAGAAGCGCACGAACACCGGGGTCTTCTTGCCGGGATCGCGCAGAAAACCGGCCTTCGACAGCGTGGCGTGGTCATCGTAACTCTGGAAGTAACCGTGAGCAGCGGTGCCACGGGCGTGGACAATGCGCTCCGGGATACGCTCATGGTCAAAATGCGTGATCTTCTCGCGCATGATGAAATCTTCGAGCAGCGTCGGCCCGCGCTTGCCGGCCTTGAGGCTGTTCTGGTTGTCAGCGATCTTCACCCCCTGGTTGGTACGCAACGCCTGGCCGGTGGCATCCGAGCGAAAGGCCTCCAGCGCATCGAGTTTGGCATTGCTGTTGCCGCGGTCCAGGGTATCGGTGCCGGCCAGCTCGCTTTTAGCGGCCGGGGTGGCAGGCACGTCTGTCTTCTTAGCCATCAGGTACTACTCCTCGTCAGTTCCGGCCCTGCCGGGCCTGTTGAATGAACATCACGGTATTGAAGGAGTGACCGAGGCTATAAAGCGACGTTCAGAGAATTTCACCGGCAATATCCCCGCCGGTCGCGTTATAGCCATTGCGCAGCCTGGCCGACAAATAAATGCTAAGCAGCTCGGCATAGACAGGCTAAAATGCGCGCCCGGCTTATCCAGCCCGGCTCGCCAGGCCAGTGTGCGCCCTGCCACTGCGCTGACTTTCAACGCGCTCCCACAAGGTTCGCCATAAAGGTTCGCCCCAAAAGGTTCGGTTAGTGATCGAGTTTCTTGACGTCCAGAAAACCTACCGCGTCGCCGGCAAGGACATCCCCGCCCTGCACCCCACCAGCCTGCGCATCGAAGCAGGCCAGGTCTACGGCCTGATCGGCCATTCCGGTGCAGGCAAAAGCACCTTGCTGCGCCTGATCAATCGCCTGGAAAATCCCACCGGCGGCCGTATTCTGGTCGACGGTGAAGACGTGACTGCACTGGACACCCACGATCTGCGGCGCTTTCGCCAGCAGGTCGGGATGATCTTCCAGCACTTCAACCTGCTGTCGTCCAAGACCGTGGCCGACAACGTCGGCATGCCGCTGAGCCTGGCCGGCACTATGTCCCGCGAGCAGATCGACCAGCGCGTTGCCGAGCTGCTGGAGCGGGTCGGCCTGAGCGCCCATGCGCAGAAATACCCGTCGCAGTTATCCGGTGGCCAGAAGCAGCGCGTTGGTATCGCCCGCGCCCTGGCAACCCGGCCCAAAATCCTGCTGTGTGACGAAGCCACCAGTGCCCTCGACCCACAGACCACCGCTCAGGTTCTGCAACTGCTGGCCGAGATCAATCGCGAGCTGAAACTGACCATCGTGCTGATCACCCACGAGATGGATGTGATCCGCCGGGTCTGTGACCAGGTCGCGGTGATGGACGCCGGGGTGATTGTCGAGCAGGGCAGGGTCGCCGACGTGTTCCTGCACCCGCAACATCCGACCACCCGGCGCTTCGTCCAGGAAGACGAGCAACTCGACGAGAACGAGCAGCGCGAAGACTTCGCCCATGTCCAGGGCCGCATCGTGCGCCTGACGTTTCAGGGTGAAGCCACCTACGCGCCACTGCTGGGCACCGTCGCCCGCGAAACCGGGGTCGACTACAGCATCCTGGCCGGGCGTATCGACCGCATCAAGGATATCCCTTACGGCCAGTTGACCCTGGCCATCACCGGCGGCGACGTGGACGCCGCCTTCGCCCGCTTCAGCGCCGCTGATGTCCATATGGAGGTCCTGCGCTGATGGACGCTTTCCTTGAACTGTTTTCCAACGTCGACTGGTACGAGATCTGGGTCGCCAGCGGCGATACCCTGATCATGCTCGGCGTGTCCCTGGCCTTTACTGTGCTGTTCGGCCTGCCGCTGGGCGTGCTGATGTTTCTCACCTCGCCGCGCCAGTTGCTGGAGAACAAGCCGCTGTACGCCACGGTCGGGCTGATCGTGAACATGCTGCGCGCCTTGCCGTTCATCATCCTGCTGATCGTGATGATGCCGCTGACCCAGATCATCACCGGCACCTCGCTGGGGATCCTCGGCACCCTGCCGCCGCTGATCGCCGGGGCCACACCGTTCTTTGCCCGGCTGGTGGAAACCGCGCTGCGCGAGGTCGACAAAGGCATCATCGAAGCCACCCAGGCGATGGGCGCCACCACCCGCCAGATCATCCTCAACGCGCTGCTGCCCGAGGCCCGTCCCGGCATCATCGCGGCGATCACCGTCACCGCCATTGCCTTGGTGTCGTTCACCGCCATGGCCGGTGCAGTGGGCGCCGGCGGCCTCGGCGACCTGGCGATCCGCTATGGTTACCAGCGCTTCCAGAATGATGTGATGTTTGTCACGGTGGTCTTGCTGCTGGTGCTGGTGCAGATCCTGCAAACCGTCGGCGACAGGCTGGTCGCGTTTTTTTCACACCGTTAATTGCATCCGTTGGCTGTGGCCCGCCGGACGCGGGCCGTTAAAAGGAGTTGTTGCATGAAAAAACTAGTCGTCGCATTCGCCGCCATGACCGCACTGTCGGCCCAGGCTGCCGAAACCCTGAGCATCGCCGCCACGGCCGTTCCGCAAGCCGAGTTGCTGGAGTTCGTCAAACCGACGCTGGCCAAAGAAGGCGTGGACCTGAAGATCAAGGTGTTCACCGACTATATCCAGCCGAACGTGCAAGTCGCCGAGAAGCGTCTGGACGCCAACTTCTTCCAGCACCAGCCGTATCTGGATGAGTTCAACAAGGGCAAGGGCACCAACCTGGTCAGCGTAGCCAAGATCCACGTTGAGCCGTTCGGTGCCTACTCCGAGAAGTTCAAGAAGCTTGAAGACCTGCCCAACGGCGCCACGGTAGCCCTGCCGAACGATGCCACCAACGAAGGTCGTGCCTTCCTGCTGCTGGCCAAGGCCGGTCTGATCACCCTGAAAGACCCGAGCAGCATCCTGGCGACTCCGAAAGACGTGGCCACTAACCCGAAAAACCTGAAGTTCCGTGAGCTGGAAGCAGCAACCCTGCCTCGCGTGCTGACCCAGGTCGATCTGGCGCTGATCAACACCAACTACGCGCTGGGCGCCAAACTGGACCCGACCAAGGATGCGCTGGTGATCGAAGGCGCTGAATCGCCTTACGCCAACCTGCTGGTGGCACGTCCGGACAACAAGGACTCCCAGGCACTGCAGAAGCTGGCCGCTGCCCTGACCAGCCCTGAAGTGAAGGCATTCATCGCCGAGAAGTACAAAGGCGCTGTGGTTCCAGCGTTCTGATAAACGCCTCATACCCCGGTAGGAGCTGCTTTAGCAGCGAAAGCTTCGCCGCTAAAGCGGCTCCTACGATGTCGGTGTTTGCTGCACGACAGCACGGTGCCAAAGCGGCGGGCTATCTCCTACGGTTTGAGCAGCACCGGCAGTTGCTCACTCAGCTTCTTGACATTCAGCGGGGCACGGATAAAGCCGCGCTGGCGGCCATCCGGGCCGAGCAGGGCGAGGTTGCCGCTGTGGTCGACGGTGTAGCCCGGTTTACTGGTGTCAGCCGGGATGAACGGAATACTCATGGCGCTGGACAGGGTCTTGAGGTCCGCCACCGAGGCGCGCAGGCCGATAAAGCTCTTGTCGAAATACTCCAGGTACTGCCTGAGTTGCTCAGGGGTATCACGCTCGGGGTCGACACTGACCAACACTACGCGCAGGCGGCCAGCCTGCTCTTCGGTCAAGCCGGCCTTGATCTGGCGCAGTTGCGCCAGCGTGGCGGGGCAGATATCCGGGCAATAGGTGTAGCCAAAAAACACCAGGGTCCACTTGTCTTTAAGCTGGTCGATCGACACCGGCTCGCCGTGCTGGTCAGTCATTTTCAGCGCCGGCACCGGGCGGCTTTGCGGCAACATGATGATCCCGGCGTCAACCAGTGCCGCCTGATCGGCACCCCCATGACCGGACAGCACGCGCTGTACGATCAGGCCGAGAATCACGGCCACGATGGCAACAGAGATGAAGACGGTTTTCTGGGTTCGGGTCATGGTCGATGGTCCATTGATTGCACTGTCCGGCCTGCCCGAAGCATGCACAGCAGGACGAAAACGCCAAGCCTAGACCCATGCGCCGCTCAGGCACAACCTTCATCAGTCACCAGCGGCCTGCCACAGACGGTAGTTGACCAGCGTCAGCCACAGCATCAGTAATGCGCCGCCGGCGCTGTGGGCCAGGGCCAGCCACACCGGAAATTGCAGCAGCACATTGCCCATACCGAGTCCCAGTTGCGCCAGCAACAGCAGCAGCAACACCGCCCCCAGCCCGCTCAACCCCGCCCGCACAAGCCGCCAGGCCAGGCCCAGCACTACCAGGCCAAGCAACAGCGCGCCCAATCGATGAGCGAGATGAATCGCAGTACGAGCCTCACCGTCCAGCATACCGCCCAGATAGTTCGGCCCCACTGGCAGGCTGAGGTCAAAGCCTGCGGCAAAGTCGTTTGGCGGCCACCATTGGCCCTGACAGGTCGGCAGGTCGGGGCAGACGTGGGCGGCATAATGAGTGCTGACCCAGCCGCCAAGACCTATCTGCAGCACCGCCAGCATCAGCGCCAACAGTGCCAGGCCGCGCAGTAAAACGCTGCTCCGGATAACCGGCGCAGCGACGCCGCTCAACCGCAGGGTCAGCACCAACAGCAGGCCCAGAATCGCCACGGCGCCGAGCAAATGCAGGGTCACCACTGGCGGCCACAGCCTGAGGGTGACGGTCCACATACCCAGCAACGCCTGGGCAATCACCAGCCCCAGCAATAGCAGCGGCAAACGCAAGCCTTGCCCACGCGCCCACGCCTGGAGCATCAGCAGGCCGATGCTCAGGCCGAGCAGGGCGGCGCCGTAGCGATGGATCATTTCGTACCAGCCTTTATCGGCCTCCAGTACGGCCTGAGGGAAACGGCTTTGCGCCAGTGCCTGCTGCAGCGCCCCGGACGGCACCGTGGCAAATCCATAACAACCCGGCCAGTCCGGGCAGCCAAGCCCGGCATGAGTCAAGCGGGTCCAGGCGCCCAGCAACAACACCAGCAGGGCCAGTAACGTCGCAAACAGCGCCAGGTGAAATCCGCGGTCAGCCATGACAGCCTCCAGTCAGCCGATATTCGACAGTTTCAGCAGGTGCCGCAGGTCGCGCAGAACATCCTGGCCACGCACCCCGGCGTCGTAGCGCAGCACCAGATTGCCGTGGGGGTCGACAATCCAGAGGCGAGGCCGCCCGTCAGACGGAGCCAGCGCGCGATACCGCTGTAGGTTCAAGGGCAAAAGACGTAGCTGCGGGTAATCCTCAAACCCCTCTGCGGGTCCGGCGCCCATGGCCAGCGCATGGCTGGCGCGTCCGGCCTCGCGGCCCAGCCCGGTATGGATCTGCCGGGCCAGGTAAACCAGTTGCCGACAATCCTCTGCACATGCGCCAGGAGTGGTGACCAGCAGTTGCCAGCGCGTCTCAGAGGCCTGCACGCCCAGATCGGCACGCAACTGGCCAGTGCCGAGCAATTGCCCGTGGTAGGTACGACTGTCCGGCAGCCAGAACTGCCAACGATACATGCCAGCGGCAAGCAGCATCGGCAGCAGGAAGCCAGCCAGCAGCAACAGCAACTGCCAGCGTCCCGACTGACGGGCGTTCATGATCGCCTCCGGGCGGCAACCGTGCAGCACAGGTACAGGTACAAACCGACCAGCGCAGCGGCCAGGCTGAACCACTGCACGGCATAGCCGCGGTGGCTGGCCGGCGCCTGATTGACCACAGGCCAGTCGGCCCGATACGCCGCCATGCCCGGCAGCAGGCGCAGCTCATGGGGGTAGCCGGCGCGGCCCAGTTCATTCCATAGCCGCTGCCCGTCGACCTGCGTCACCAGCCGTGGCCAGTCTGCGTTCAGCGCATCGGCCTGCAATTGAAAGCCCCGCCCCAGCGGCACATAGACCCAGGCCTGCAGACTCAGTGGCATTGGCGGGGTGCTGTAGGCCGGTGCGATGCGTCGATCCGGCCAGGGCAGCCAGCCACGATTGAGCAATACCCACAGGCCACTGCCCTCGTCCAGAAATGGCTGAAGCAACTCCACGCCGGCCCGGCCATCGCGACTGCTGTTGTCCAGCAACAGGCTGTGCCCGGCATCGAACCGACCGTGCAGCGCTACCCGGCGCCAGGCGGGGTCGGTTGCCTGCATCACCGCCTGCAACGGCGCGGGTGGCATGCCTTGGTGGCGTTGGTGAGCCGCCAGCAAGCCAGTCTTTTGCTCGGCACGCTGCAGTTGCCAAAGCCCCAGGCCAATCAGCAACGGCAGCAGCAGCATCAACGCCAGGGTGGGCAGTGGCTGCGCAACGAAGCGCCTCATCCGCTACCCCCATGGAGCCGCGGACCGGCTCCTATACTCCATTGCATGTGATTGCTCCTGGAGTGGTGATGCTCAAAGTTGCGATTGTCGTGTCACTGGCCGCGATGCTGGTCAGCCTGTTCAGCGGCCTGGTGTTTCTGACCCGCGACCAACAACCCTCGACCCGCCTGCTCAGCGCCCTGACCCTGCGGGTAATACTCGCGGTACTGAGCGTGGCGCTGATCACCTGGGGCTTTTATAGCGGCCAGATCGGCACCGGCTAACGACTGACCGTGCAGGAACAGCAGGCGGCGCTCGGCGTTGGCCGCCAAGGCTTCGCCGCTAAAGCTGCTCCTACAGGACGTAGACGAAGACAAACAGACCGATCCACACCACATCCACAAAATGCCAGTACCAACTGGCCGCCTCGAAGCCGAACTGGCGCTGGCTGTCGAAGTGCCCGCGCACAATGCGCAGCAGCATCACCAGCAGAATCAGGGTGCCAATGGTCACGTGGGCACCATGAAAGCCGGTAAGCAGAAAGAACGTCGCGCCGTAGATACCCGAGCCTAGGGTCAGGCCCAGCTCATGGTAGGCATGCAGGTACTCCAGCGCCTGGAACAACAGAAAAGCGCCGCCCAGCATCAGGGTTGCCGCCAGCCAGAGCTTCAGAGGCCGCCGGGCATCGCGTTTAAGGGCGTGATGCGCCAGGGTCAGGGTCACGCTGGAACTGACCAGCAGCACGGTATTGAGCAGCGGCAATTGCCACGGGTTAATGACCCCCGCAGGCGCCGGGTAGCGTTTCGGGTCGGGGGTGTCGAGCATCGGCCACTGGTAATGGAAATTGGGCCAGAGCATGTTGGAAATGCCATTGGTCCCTTCGCCCCCCAGCCATGGGCCGGACCAGTAGCGGATATAAAACAGCATGCCGAAGAAGGCGGCGAAGAACATCACCTCGGAAAAGATGAACCAGCCCATACCCCAGCGAAACGACCGGTCCAGCTGAGCGCTATACAGGCCGGCGCGGCTTTCGCGCACGACCGCGCCGAACCAGCCGTACATCATCCAGCCGATCAGCAGTGCGCCAACCAGCAAGATCCACGGCCCAGGGCTGTCGGGCTGGCCGGCCTTGTGGTCGTTGATCCAGCTACCCAGGCCGTACATGCTGATCAGCAGCGCCAGCGTGGCAATGATCGGCCACTTGCTCTGGGGCGGGACGTAGTAATGCTGTGGGTCGCTCATCAGTGTCTCCCGTTCAGCCGCCATCCTTGCCGACATGCGCCACCGGCGGCTGGCGGGCGGTGATGTCGAACAGCGTGTAGGCCAGGGTCAACTGCTGCACCTCGCCGGGCAGGTCACGGTCGATGATGAAGCGCACCGGCATTTCGATGCGCTCACCCGGCTGCAACACCTGCTGGGTAAAACAAAAGCACTCGGTCTTGTGAAACCAGGCCGCCGCCCGCCCCGGTGCCACGCTGGGCACTGCCTGGGCGGTCATGGGCCTGCTGTCGGGGTTGCTGGCGACGAAGATCATTTCGTTGACCGCGCCCGGATGAACGCGCAACTCACTGGCTTTGGGATAAAACGCCCAGTTCATCCCCGCCGCATTGCTGGAAACGAACAGCACCCGTACCAGACGCTGGTCATCGACCACTTGCTCGCCACGATACGGGCCGCCGGTCTTGCCATTGAGGCCGAAGGCCTGGCACATCAATTCGTAAAACGGCACCAGGGCAAAACCAAAGCCGAACATGACCACCACCAGCACCAGCAGGCGGCGCACCAGACGACGCGAAGAGCGGACAGTGTTCACTTGATCACCGGCGGGCTGCTGAAGGTGTGATAGGGCGCCGGGGACGGCACGCTCCATTCCAGGCCTTCTGCACCATCCCAGGGTTTGGCCGGGGCAGGGGCGCCGCCACGGATGGTCTTGATGACGATGAACAGAAACAGCAACTGGGTCACCCCGAAGGTAAAGGCCCCTATCGAAGAGATCATGTTGAAGTTGGCAAATTGCAGGTTGTAGTCCGGCACCCGGCGCGGCATACCGGCCAGGCCGACGAAATGCATGGGGAAGAACGCCAGGTTCATGCCCACGAAAGACATCCAGAAATGCAGCTTGCCCAGGGTTTCGTCGTACATATGCCCGGTCCACTTGGGCAGCCAGTAATAAGCCGAGGCAAAGATGCCAAAAATCGCCCCCGGCACCAGCACGTAATGAAAGTGCGCGACCACGAAATAGGTGTCCTGATACTGAAAATCCGCCGGGGCGATAGCCAGCATCAGGCCTGAAAAGCCGCCGATGGTGAACAGAATCACAAAGGCCACGGCAAACAGCATGGGCGTCTCGAAAGTCAGTGAGCCCTGCCACATGGTGCTGACCCAATTGAACACCTTCACCCCGGTTGGCACGGCTATCAGCATGGTGGCGTACATGAAGAACAATTCCCCCATCAGCGGCATCCCCACAACAAACATGTGATGCGCCCAGACCAGAAACGACAGCAGCGCGATTGAGGCTGTGGCGTAGACCATGGAGGTATAGCCGAACAACGGCTTGCGCGAAAACGCCGGGATGATCGAGCTGATCGCGCCGAAGGCCGGCAGGATCATGATGTACACCTCCGGATGACCGAAAAACCAGAACACATGCTGGAACAGCACCGGGTCGCCACCGCCAGCGGCATCGAAGAAGCTGGTGCCGAAGTGAATGTCCAGCAGCATCATGGTCACGCAACCGGCCAGCACCGGCATGACGGCGATCAGCAGAAAGGCCGTGATCAGCCAGGTCCAGACGAACAGCGGCATCTTCATCAGGGTCATGCCCGGCGCGCGCAGGTTGAGGATGGTGGCGATGACGTTGATCGCGCCCATGATCGAACTGATGCCCATCAGGTGGATGGCAAAAATGAAGAACGTCACGCTGGGCGGCGCGTAGGTGGTCGACAGCGGCGCGTAGAAGGTCCAGCCGAAATTGGGACCGCCACCGGGGCTGAACAGGGTCGAGACCAACAGCAGAAACGCAGCCGGCAACAGCCAGAAGCTGAAGTTGTTGAGCCGTGGCAAGGCCATGTCCGGCGCACCGATCATCAGCGGGATCATCCAGTTGGCCAGCCCGACAAAAGCCGGCATCACTGCGCCAAAGACCATCACCAGACCGTGCATGGTGGTCATCTGGTTGAAAAACTCCGGCTGGACGATCTGCAGGCCCGGCTGGAACAGCTCGGCGCGGATGACCATGGCAAAGGTGCCACCAAGCAGGAACATGCTGAAACTGAACCACAGGTACAGGGTGCCGATGTCCTTGTGGTTGGTGGTCAGCAGCCAGCGCATCAAGCCCTTGGCCGGGCCGTGGCTGTAGCCGTCAAGTACAGTGCTCAAAGCTTCTCTCCTGTAGGAGCAGCTTTAGCTGCGAAGCGTTCGCCGCTAAAGCGGATCGCCGCCCGGCGGCTCCTACGGTGCGTGGCATCATTGGCTGGCCTGCTTGAAGGCCAGCACCTCTTTAGGGGTCAGCATGTCGCCCTGGGCATTGCCCCAGGCATTGCGCTCGTACGTCACTACTGCGGCAATATCCACTTCCGACAGTTGCTTGCCGAACGCGGCCATGGCGGTGCCCGGTTTGCCGTTGAAGACAATATTCAGGTGCTCAGCCATCGGCCCAGTGGCAATTTTCGAGCCCTTGAGGGCCGGGAACGCCGGCGGCAATCCCTGGCCCTCAGCCTGATGACAGGCTACGCAGACCTTGTGATAGACCTCATCGCCTTTCTGGATCAGCTCCTCACGGGTCCACTGTTTGTCGGTCAGCGCCTTGACCCGCAGGCTTTCCTGCTTGCGCTCGGCAAGCCAACTCTGGAACTCGGCCTGGGGCCGGGCGTCGACCACCACGGGCATGAAGCCGTGGTCCTTGCCGCACAGCTCGGTGCATTGGCCGCGATAGATGCCGGGCTTGTCGATGCGCGTCCAGGCTTCGTGAATGAAGCCGGGAATGGCATCACGCTTGACGGCAAAGGCCGGCACCCACCAGGAGTGAATGACATCGGCGCCGGTAACCAGAAAGCGCACCTTCTGCCCCACCGGCAAGACCAGCGGCTGATCGACTTCCAGCAGGTAATGCGGGTTCTTGGCGTCGCGGTTGTTGATCTGCTCAGCGGAGGTGTTCAGGTTGCTGAAGAACTCGACGTCCTGGCCCAGGTATTTGTAATGCCACTTCCACTGATAACCGGTGATCTGGATATCGACCTGCGACTCGCTGGCGTCATACATGTCGATCAGCGTGCGGGTCGCCGGAATCGCCATCACCACCAGAATCAGCAGCGGCACTACGGTCCAGAGGACCTCGACCCGGGTGTTCTCATGAAAGTCTGCGGCCTGGCGGCCACGTGAGCGGCGATAGGCGAACACACTCCAGCCGATGGCGCCGAATACCACGACGCCGATCACCACGCAGATCCAGAAGATGGTCATGTGCAGCTGGTAGACCGCCTGGCTGACGCCCGTGACACCGGGCGCCATATTGGTGGTCCATGCCGCAAAAACCTGACCGCTGGTCGCCCACCACAAAAGGGCCATCCACATCCGGGGATGACACGTCATTGGGGTTTCCCTCATGGCACATACAACTGCGCAGACAGATACCTGCGGCCGGGGAGCGGCTAGCGGACTACGGACTCGGGTCGCTCAGGGCTTGTAAACCAAGCGTTACAGCCGCTTTATGCAGCCGTCGGCAAAGCACCTGGGACCATCAACCTGCTTCCTGAACAGCAGTATAGACACGCCGTTGCAGCCACGATGCGGGTGGTCAGAAAGGTCTGGATGACTGGCCGGTCTTTTTTTTGACCGTTCAGCCATATAAAAAACCATTTCTTATGCGAAAACGATCTTGGATCCCAATTTAATCGCGCTAATGTATGTCATCCCTGACGCGTAGGAAAATTCGTCAAACTTCGTTCAATCCAGCATTTGCAGGCAGCGAAGATCAATGCGGAAACGTTTTTTCTTTACTCGTTTTATAAACAGTAAATTAGTGTCCCAGGCCTTCAGGAGAATGAATGAACACTGCTGCATTGCGTGAGCAGATTAAGCGTGCCCAACAACACGAAGCCGATACAGGCCATCTGCTGCATCAACTTGAACAACAACTGCCGAGCCTTCACCCCGCCATCGCTCTGGACAAGGGCGATGCCCACACGGTATTGAAAAATTTCATCTCGGCGTACATAGAACATGTGCCGGACTTGCTGGATGCCGCCCACAGCGTGGCGCAGGAAGCCGGAATAGAAGAGCAGATCAAACCGGTGTTGCGTATTGCATCGCAGTTCTTTACCAGCCCGCCGGCCATCATGAACGGCCATGAAGGCCTGGACAGCCTGCTGGACGAGGCCTACCTGGCGCACCGGCTGGTCGAGGAAGTCAACGATCTGTATATCCGCTACCTGGGCCGACCGTTGATCCCGTCCGACTCGACAGTGGCCAATGTCATCGCCCACCAACTGATTGGCGAGAACTTCGCCAACCAGCTGGATGAAGCGGTGCACCATGCGGTGCGTGAAATGCTTAATGAGGAAAGCTTTGCCCAGAAGTCGGTACAGGCCTATCGCGAGCGGCTCGCCAGTCCGGGCACCGAAGCGGCCTGGCAACGCTGGCCGTGCCTGTCACTGCAACTGGGCGTTGTCCTGGAGCTGGAAGGCTTGCAGACCAACGCCCTGCACTGATCAGTCAGGCGGTACTGGCACCGACCCCTGTATTGGTGCGCACTCGCCCTTCCAGGCGACGCTTCAAACCACGCGGCTCGATGATCAACCGCGTCCCTTGGGCAGCATTGGCCCGGCCCCACTCTTCGAGCAGCTCCAGGCAGGAGTGATCGATGTAGTTCAGATTTCCCAGCGGCACATGGACCGTGCTGCCCTGCGGGATACTTCCCAACACTTGAGTCAGCGCAGGCACCTTGAGAAAGGTTGCCGCACCCACCAGACGCAACTCCAGTTCCTGCTCGCCATCGAGCGGCACCAGGCTGATTTTCAGACGCGCGGCCTTGAAGGCCAGTTTGACCAGGGTCAGGGCGAAACCGACCAGCACACCGGTCAACAGGTCAGTGAAGATAATGGCCGCAGCCGTGGCTGCATAGGTGAACATCGGCATCCGCCCATAACGACCCAGACCACGGAACGCCTTCATGTCTACCAGCTTCAGGCCGGTATATACCAACACGCCTGCCAGGCTCGCCACCGGAATGCTCTGCAGCACACTCGACAACAGCAAGACAAACGCCAGCAGCCAAAGGCCATGGAAGATCGTCGACATCCGGGTGGTGGCACCGGCCTGCACGTTGGCCGAACTGCGCACGATCACTCCGGTCATCGGCAAGGCTCCGACCAGGCCGCAGAGCATATTGCCCACCCCCTGAGCGCTGAGCTCCTTGTCGAAGTCCGAACGCACACCGTTATGCATGCGGTCCACCGCCGCAGCGGACAGCAGGGTTTCGGCACTGGCAATAAAGGCGACGGCAAAGGCGGCAATCAGCACTGACGGGTTAGCCAGATTGACCAGGTCTTCGACCCGCAGCCAGTCGATGGCTTCAGTCAGATCCGCTGGCACTTGAACCCGCTTGACCTCAAGCGCCAGGTACAGGCTGACCGCCGTGGCAATACCGACCCCGAGCAGCGCGCCGGGTACGAAGCGCAGCGATTGCGGACGCAGTTTTTCCCAGCCGTACATCACCGCAATGGTGCCCAGCCCGAGCAGGCCGGCCTGCATGCCGCTGCCAGGACCAATGGCCTGCATCAGGGTGGTCGGGAAGCCGATCAGGTTATCCAGCCCGGAAGGCTTGGGCCCGCTGTCGAACATCACGTGAATCTGCGATAGCACGATCAACACACCAATACCGGCCAGCATGCCGTACACCACTGCCGGTGCCGTGACGCGGAACCAGCAACCGAGCTTGAAGCGCCCGGCCAGTAGTTGCAGCAGACCGGCCAGCAGCAGGATCGGACCGAGCATGGCCATGCCATGCGTGCGCACCAGCTCGAACACCAGCACCGCAAGCCCGGCCGCCGGGCCACTGACCTGCAGCGGTGAGCCGGCCAGAAAGCCGACCACCAGACCACCGATGATACCGGTGATCAGGCCTTTGGCCGGGGGCATGCCCGAGGCGATGGCAATACCCATGCACAGCGGCAAGGCAACGAGAAACACCACCACGGAAGCCAATAGCTCCCGTGGCAAGACAGACTGGATCGATGAAGTACCTTTAGCGGCTGTGGCATCCATGACAACTCTCCGATTTTCTACAGACGTGATTGTTCCACCGCGACCGATTCATTCAGACACGGCAATGCCTGACGGCGCGTTCACAACGCAGCCGCCACCATGGGCAGGAAAGGTAAGTCCGCCGCGCCGTGGCGCGGTGGCAAGTCAGGCCTTGAGCGGTCGGCCGTCAGACGACGGCCAATCGCAAGCCTCTCTTAGAAGCGCGCCTTGGGCGTCGCTGTCGGCACCGGAGCTTCGCCGTCAAGCGGGCGGAAGCGGTCCAGCACAGAGTCATAGGCGAGAATTTCGCTGGTTTCGATGCTGTACACCCAGCCGTGAATCGACAACTGACCACTGGCCAGTTTGGACGCAACCGAAGGGTGGGTACGCAGGTGCTGCAACTGGGCGATGACGTTTTCCTGGGTCAGCACGCCCATGCTCTCGTGCTCGGCGCCGCACGAGCAGTTGTCTTCAACCACCGTGCGGGCCACCTCGGCATGACGCAGCCAGGCTTTGACCGTCGGCATCTTGTCGAGCGTGTGCGGGTTGAGTACTGCACGCATGGCGCCGCAGTCGGAGTGACCACAGATGATGATGTGTTGTACGCCCAGGGCCATGACCGCGTATTCGATGGCAGTCGATACGCCACCGTTCATCTGACCGTAGGGCGGCACCACGTTGCCGACGTTACGGGTCACGAACAGGTCGCCTGGCGAGCTCTGGGTAATCAGTTCAGGCACGATGCGCGAGTCGGCGCAGGTAATGAACATGGCGCGTGGCCGTTGGGCATTGGCCAGTTTCTTGAACAACTCTTCCTGCTGGGGGAAGACCTCATGACGAAATTGCACGAAGCCATCCACGATGTGTTGCAAGGCCTGTTCGGCAGTTTCCACATCCGGTTGGGAAGGGGCCGACGGTTGTTTGTCCTTGTCACTCATGTCTCATCCTCTCTGGCGGATTGAAGGACATCTCTAAAAACTACCTGCTGGCTGGGCGCCTACGGCGCTACGCGCGCCATCGCTGCGTTGCCTGCCTCGCCTACGTTTTTAGAGGCACCCTGAAGTGGATTTCATGCTTCATTCGGATAGCGCAGTAGTCCCCCGGCTCGATTCATGCGCGCAGCTCCGTTGCACGCTGCCAAAGGGACACTCCGGGCTGCAGACTAACCATCAAAGCTTAAATGAAACTTAAAGCAACATTAATGAAACACAATTTGTCAATAGCCTTGTGCCATCCTTTTATTGACCTATAGCAATGACATCTGACCACCGGGTGGGCAGAAAGAGTCACAGTCCAGCGCAAAACTTTCCCGCCCGTTGAGCCCCAGACGCCGGGCAGCGAGGGCGTAGCGCTTTGAAAGCAGCTCGGCAAACTGGCCTTCGCCGCGCATCCGCGAACCGAACCGGCTGTCATTGTTGGCACCGTTACGGCTCTGGCGGATCAGGCTCATGACATGCGCTGCGCGTTGCGGGTAATGGCTGGCCAGCCACTCTTCGAACAGTGGCGCCACCTCCAGCGGCAGACGCAGCATGATGTAGCTGGCACTCAGCGCGCCGGCGTCCCTGGCTTGCTGCATCAGGGTTTCCAGCTCGCTGTCGTTGATCATCGGGATCATCGGCGCGCACAACACGCCCACTGGTACGCCGGCCTCACGCAACACCCGGATCGCCCGCAAACGCGCCGCCGGTGCCGCCGCGCGCGGCTCGAGAATGCGCTTGAGTTCATCATCCTGAGTGGTAAGGCTGATCATCACTGATACCAGACGCTGACGGGCCAGCTCACTGAGCAGGTCGAGGTCGCGCAAGATCAGCGAACCCTTGGTGACGATGGTCACCGGGTGCCGATAGCGCAGCAGCACTTCCAGCGTAGCGCGGGTCAGTTTGTACTCGCGCTCGATAGGCTGATAAGGGTCGGTGTTGGCCCCCAGGTTGATCGGTGCACAGCGATAACCGGGTTTGGACAACTGCTGCTCCAGCAGCGCCGCAGCATTGGTCTTGGCGATCAGCTTCGTTTCAAAATCCAGCCCCGGCGACATGTCCCAATAGGCATGGCTGGGCCGGGCGAAACAATAGATGCAGCCATGCTCGCAACCGCGATAAGGATTGATCGAGCGGTCGAAAGGGATATCCGGCGAGGTATTGCGGGTAATGATGCTCTTGGCGGTTTCATGGA